>NZ_JAVSJA010000001.1:3015625-3355000 GCF_032027425.1 Microcystis wesenbergii NRERC-220
TATTAGTACTTAATCTAATATTGTCCCACCTTCCTAGAATTGAGTGAGAAGATTGTGCAAAAACAGGCGTAGAGTCGATATAGAGAATGGAAAATATTAAAGCAAAATAAAGTTTTTCTATCTTGAACTTTAACTTTGATGGTCTAATTAACATCTTTTATCCTCAATTTGTCCGAAAATTCTGTCTAACGGCATGCGGATCACCGGACGGTAGTAATGTTTGTATCAATAACAACAGAGTAACGATCCGTTCCGAGTGCAGCCGCTTGTTAGGTTGGTTAGGTTGAATTTCACTGATCAATATTTTGTTGATTTTTCTCTCGCTCGATTACTTTATAAATGTCAGGTGAAAAGCGTAGAGCATCGTTCTGTTTTTGGCGTTCTCGCGCGAAACGTTGCCTAGACTTTAAGGTTTCCCTCAATAGATACTTAACCCACTTATCTACATCTGCTCCAAACTGATACTCATCTAATAAAGCTTCTTCTGAGAAGCCAAGAAAAATTTGAATCAGATCAGAAGCAGTAAGCTCCAGATAACGATTGGAGTGATTTGGCTCTTCAGGCCAGTGGGGTAAGGTATCATCTCCAAAACTCATATCTTTTGCTAGCTCAATAAGATCATAATAATCTGTATACCAGATATTTTCATGATCCATATCAGGAAATATTCTAGCCTTGATTGCAAGATAGTTAATCGCCTTTAACAGGCTATCTTTTACTCTTTCTTGTTCTGATGGAGAATAATGTTCTTCAATTGCTGCCCGGAATAGTTGCCCTAATTCTTTACCTCTTTGAAAAGTTGTCTTTTTGTCTCTGTCAATTTCACTTTTTGTAAGTCTTTCCCCCTTTCCATACTCTGTCTTAGGCAACTGATCGTGCTTTCGACGAGACTCATCTAATTGAGGATTATGGGTATTGGAAGTGAATCTTTGAAATAGCTCAAATAATGACATAGCAATCAAGTCTCAGCTTACATGGATGGTACTTACATACATATATTACTAGAACAATAATAAAACTATCGTTGTTCTCAGATGATGTTGCTGCCTAACTACATATTATAGGTCAACTTTCTGCACAATACTCTCCAGAGTAACGATATGGGTCAACTTTCGGCATATTACCCCTTCTTACAACATATATACTCATTTGTCAATAGTTAGCAATATTTAATCTGCTTATACTTCGAGTTTTGACCTGAAAATGGGCGATCAATAGAGCAGCAATTATTGTAGTTGGGTTGACCCAAGTAAACCCAACAAAGAGTAACCTTTGGGGTGGTTGGGTTGCGCTTTTTCAAGCGAATTGAGCTATTTTCGCCCCAGTATTGTTTCGCCCAACCCAACCCACGAGGCGATGCGTACTGCTACGCAGTGCCTTCGGCATCGCACTATGAAGGCTTAAAAGCTAAACTGAAACCGAGTTGAATACAGACTGCTTTCTCTATTTCTTGCCAATAAACGTCTTCTAAAACACCCTGTTTATTCTTAATTCTTTGAGAATCTACAGCCCTCATTTGACTTAAGTTGATGTGTCGATCTCCGTCTAGTCCATTCTGCACTGTCGGGGTAATATTGACAACAAAAGGATAAGTCCTTTTCCCAGGCAACAATGGAGCAACTATTGTCGTTGTTCCATTTTGATTGCCAATATCGTTTTGTAAAATCAGGCAAGGGCGTTCTTTATCGGTTTCATAACCAACAACGGGTTTCAGATCGACCCACCATATCTCTCCTCGCTTATAGGTTAGTCTTCCATTAGGCATTTAGACCATCGCCCACTGCAATATCCCAGACAGAAATTTCTGCTTGCATCTCTGGATCATTGGCCTGATCTTTATAAGCATCTTCTAGCTCTTTCATAAAAACCCTTTTCTTCTCTTGCCAGAGAACATCATTGATAAAGCGGCTACGATTGCTTGCTAGTCGATCTACAAAGTCCAAAACTTCGTCGTCTAAGGTTATGCTAACTTTCTTACTCATTGCCCTAAACTGCCCACGACAGCCCAGTAGGATTAGAGCATCATACTAACTAATCCTACATTAATTGTCAATGCCTGCCTCTGATCTGTAAGTAGATTGAATGTCTAACGGTTGAACTCACCCGCCGTCACTAACTTTGGATGATAGCAGTAGTTTAGCAATTATTTTAGGTTGGGTTGACTCAAGGAAACCCAACAAAGAGTAACCTTTGGGGTGGTTGGGTTGCGCTTTTTCAAGCGAATTGAGCTATTTTCGCCCCAGTCTTGTTTCGCTCAACCCAACCCACGAGGCGATGCGCTCTGCTACGCAGTGCCTTTGGCATCGCACTATTGAGCCGATGCAGGGCTGCGCAGCAAGAACAGCCCGTCTACGACTTTCGCAGCCCCGCCCATTTCTTCGACGGCACGCACGACGCCTGGAAATTTTTCCGCCGAGTAATCATCGCCGCAAATAATATCGGCGCCGATTTTATTGGCCCATTCCAAGTCCGCCTTCGTGGCTTCATAGCCATGGTCTGCGTCACAAAAAAACAAGCTTGGCCTGGTGCCTTGATATTGGCGGTAAAACTCGTCTTTGTCCATTTTGACTTGCTGGACGTTGAATTTTTCAACCGCCTCCGCCAAGCGCAGCCGGGTGGCCGTATAGTGGGCTTCCGGCGCAATGCCTAAGGAATTCCACGAATAATTGTCCACGGTAATCAATTTCTGCCCGGGGTGCTTGAACAAGGTGATGACCAAGGTTGACCAGCCGTACAGCGTGCCAATTTCGATTATGGGCCTGGAAGGATCGCTGGCCTGCACCAGTTCGGCCAAAAATTTTGACTCGGACAGGCTTAACTGGCTGGTGGCCGCCAAGGCGCGGACGCTCTGGTAACATTTATAGTCGAACTCCAGCCCATGCCGCGCTTGCCATCGGCGTTCCGCGTCGCTTAAACGGCAGGCTTCGTAGCCAAAATGCTTGAGTAGGGCTTTGGGAATTTCCTTGATTAGGCTCATCACGGTGACTCTTGATAAGTTAACCTTAAATTTAAGCAGCCAAGGCTACTTTGAAACACGCCACCTTTCCCAATCGAAGAAAAAGGCAAGCCGTTTAAGCGCCTAACTACTCTATATTATTAGACGGAAACTTTCTGCATAACACTCTCCAGAGCAACGATATAGGTCAACTTTCGGCACAACACTCTCCAGAGTAACGATATGGGTCAACTTCCTGTATATCACCCCTTATTACAACATATATACTCATTTGTCAATAGGTAGTAATATTTAATCTGCTTATACTTCGAGTTTTGACCTGAAAATGGGCGATCGATAGTCAAGCGATCGAGAGATGGGGATGACCACGAGCCTGGGGGATTATGCAACGGTGAACAACTTATCCGCAGGTTTCCGGGGGGACAAAACCATAATCCGGGAGATTCCGGGCATTTCCGCAAGTCAGCTAAGACCGATTGACCCCAGAAAAAATCTTCAGAGCTACAACCACTATAACTAATAGCCGCTCCCCAATAACTGATCACTGAAAGAGGGCTAAACTAAAAAGCCGTGCTAAAATCAGCATATCTAGGGTCGCTTGTGTAGGTGATGGATAGGCTATGTTTGAAAGATTTACGGAAAAAGCCATTAAAGTAATCATGCTCGCCCAAGAAGAAGCCCGCCGCCTTGGCCATAACTTCGTGGGAACAGAGCAGATTTTACTAGGACTAATTGGAGAGGGAACGGGAGTTGCCGCCAAAGTCCTCAAGTCCATGGGTGTCAATCTCAAAGATGCGCGCGTGGAGGTGGAGAAAATCATCGGTCGCGGTTCCGGATTCGTAGCCGTGGAAATTCCCTTCACCCCCAGAGCCAAACGAGTTTTAGAACTCTCCCTCGAAGAAGCCCGTCAACTGGGCCATAACTATATTGGCACAGAACACCTCCTTTTAGGACTAATTCGCGAAGGGGAAGGTGTGGCCGCTAGGGTTCTGGAAAATCTCGGCGTGGATCTCTCGAAAGTTCGCACCCAAGTGATCAGAATGTTAGGGGAAACCGCCGAAGTGGCCGCTGGTTCATCTTCCCAAGGTCGCACTAAAACCCCCACTCTTGATGAATTTGGTTCCAATCTCACCCAAATGGCCAGCGAGGGTAAACTCGATCCCGTAGTCGGCCGACAAAAAGAAATCGAGCGCGTTATCCAAATTCTCGGTCGTCGTACCAAAAATAACCCAGTCCTAATCGGGGAACCGGGGGTAGGTAAGACAGCGATCGCAGAAGGATTGGCCCAACGCATCGCTAACAAGGATATTCCCGACATTCTCGAAGAAAAACGGGTTGTCACCCTCGATATCGGCTTGTTAGTGGCGGGAACCAAATATCGCGGCGAATTTGAGGAACGCCTCAAAAAAATCATGGACGAAATTCGCCAAGCGGGTAACGTCGTCCTTGTTATCGATGAAGTTCATACTCTCATCGGTGCCGGGGCAGCCGAAGGGGCGATCGATGCAGCCAATATTCTCAAACCAGCTTTAGCCCGGGGAGAACTGCAATGTATCGGGGCGACGACCTTGGATGAGTATCGCAAACATATCGAACGGGATGCGGCTCTAGAAAGACGTTTTCAACCGGTTATGGTCGGTGAACCCTCCGTAGAAGAAACGATCGAAATTCTCTACGGTCTCCGGGAACGCTACGAACAGCACCATAAATTAAAAATCTTAGATGAGGCCCTGGAAGCGGCGGCGAAATTGTCCGATCGCTACATTAGCGATCGCTTCTTACCGGACAAGGCGATCGATTTAATCGATGAGGCTGGTTCGAGAGTGCGCTTGATTAATTCCCAATTGCCACCGGCAGCCAAGGAATTAGACAAGGAACTGCGGCAAATTCTCAAACAAAAAGATGACGCGGTGCGCGGTCAAGACTTCGAGAAAGCCGGGGAATTGCGCGATCGGGAAATGGAAATCAAAACCCAGATCCGGAATCTCGCTTCTACCAAAAAAGGCGAAGATGGCAACGATGAACCCTTTGTGGATGCCGAGGAAATCGCTCACATCGTCGCTTCTTGGACTGGGGTTCCCGTCAATAAACTGACCGAAACCGAATCCGAGAAACTGCTGCACATGGAAGATACCCTACATCAGCGTCTCATCGGTCAAGAGGACGCGGTTAAAGCGGTGTCCCGCGCCATTCGTCGCGCTCGCGTCGGTCTGAAAAATCCCAACCGTCCCATTGCTTCCTTTATCTTCTCCGGTCCAACGGGGGTAGGTAAAACCGAGTTAACTAAAGCTCTGGCCGCTTATTTCTTTGGTTCGGAAGATGCGATGATCCGTCTCGATATGTCGGAATACATGGAACGGCACACGGTTTCTAAGTTAATCGGTTCACCTCCGGGTTATGTTGGTTACAACGAAGGGGGACAATTAACGGAAGCGGTGCGTCGTCGTCCTTATACGGTGGTGCTATTCGACGAAATCGAAAAAGCTCACCCCGATGTCTTCAATATGCTTCTGCAAATCCTTGAAGATGGACGTTTGACCGATGCCAAAGGTCGCACGGTGGACTTTAAAAATACCCTGTTGATCATGACCTCGAACATCGGTTCTAAAGTGATCGAGAAGGGTGGCGGTGGTTTAGGTTTCGAGTTTGCCGATAATCAGGCCGAGGCCCAGTATAATCGCATTCGATCGCTGGTTAATGAGGAATTAAAACAATATTTCCGCCCGGAATTCCTCAACCGTCTCGATGAGATTATTGTCTTCCGTCAACTCAATAAGGAAGAAGTGAAGGAAATCGCCGAAATCCTGCTCAAGGATGTGTTTAAACGTCTGACAGAACAAAATATTACTTTGTCTGTCACCGATAAGTTTAAAGAACGCTTGATCGAGGAAGGTTATAATCCGGCCTACGGCGCTCGTCCCTTACGTCGTGCGATTATGCGTCTGTTGGAAGATGTTCTGGCTGAGGAAATTCTCTCCGGACGGGTTTCCGATGGGGATACGGCCATGGTCGATATCGATGAGGAAGGTAAGGTGAAAGTTATTTCGGGGGAAAGACGCGAGTTAATCGCTCCCGTGATCGAATAAATTCTCACTGGAATTAGTTAAATAAAAGGTGGGCTTTTTGCTCACCTTTTCTCGTAAAAATAGGGGGAAAAAGTGCGATGAAAGTCTGGATTGTGGGTTGTGTTTTGTTATTTTTGTTGGTGGAATTTTATCAGTGGGCGAAGGGGTTTATTTTACCGTTACCTCTCTATATTTTTGCCGGAGCTTTGCTATCGATCGCTTCTAATTATTCTCAAGATATGAGCAATTTATTTGCTAGAAATGAACAGGTTTATCAAACTGCTAGTTTAAGTGATGTTCCTCCTATTTTGACGGCAGAAACCGCAATTACCAGCCTAGAAGCGGCAGCATCGGAGGATAGTAAAAAGCCTTTTGCATGAGCGCCTATCCCCACCGGTAAGTTGACAACCTAAGTGGGATCGCTATAGTTATTAATTATTGTTGGTTTGATTGTTTATTAATCGTTAAATAAAATAGGTTTTCTAATTGTTCAGCTATATTCGACCAATCGTATAACCTGGCTCTAGCAAGAGCATTCTCACTCATTTTTTTGGTTAGTTCATTATCAGTTAATAAATTTTCAATAGCATTAGCTAAAGACACAGATTCTGCTTTTGCAGATAACCCTTCTATTTGATCACGAACTAGAAAAGACACGGCACTTTCCGAGGATTGACAGTAAACAACTGGTAATCCTAAGGCCATAGATTCTAAAGGAAATAAACCGAATCCTTCCCTTGAGGAAGGTTGCACAGCAATTTTAGCTTTGGACACCTCTCTCCATACATCTTCAATTGTTGGCAAACGACCCAAAAATTTAACTTGATTCTGGATTCCTAACTCTAGGGCTAAACTTTCCAAACGAGAACGATCTGGACCGTCACCAATAATAGTTAAAATAACCTGTTCAGGCGATAAATCAAGAAAAGAGATAGCCTCTAATAACAAATCAACTTGCTTTTCTTTCATCAATCTCCCCGCATAGACAAGAGGGGGGGCATCAGGCTGAGTTCCTCGACTAGCCAATTCAATTTGTTCTAAGTAAACACCGCAGGGAATTACTGGTATTTTGCGTTTTTGCAATTGGTTTTCTTGCACCCGCTCGGCTGTTAACTGACTGATTGCATGGGCTTTATCTCCTAATTGGGCGCTAATCCACTCAATAGTTTTGAATAAAGGGGCTTGCCATTTACCTACATAATCTCGCCAGTAATCTCCCCAGTATTCGATCCAAGTAATTACTAAAGGTTTTCTGGCTAAAAGACAGCGAATAGCTAAAGGAAATAAATGAATATAAGGAATACTTGCTGTTTCTATGATGTCGTAGTCTTTCAGCCTTAAGCTTAGGGTAGCAAGGGCAAATTTAATTGATGTCAGGACGTTTCTTTTGCCCGACTGGTTATAAAGGGATGTTTGGAAAGGGAGAGGAATAACTCGGACATTGGGAAAGGGAAAATTGGTTTTCTCACACCAACCCGCCAAGGTAATTTTGTGACCTTTTTCTGCTAGAGCTTTAGCAACACAGTAATTGCGATGTTCTACACCACCTAAAGATTTTGGATAGATACAATCATACAAAATTAAAATTTTCAATTGCTTATTTTTCATAGGCTTTAACCTTTAAAACTCCATTTCTTATGTAAGATGAAATTATAGAAAATCCCTAGTATTGTCGTTAAAACACTAGCAATTAGATACCAAACCTGAAAATACTTGACTAAAATATAGATAATCATCAAATTGATCAATAGACTGCTTAACATCACTAGATAATACTTATGTATTTCACCAACTATACTCTTAGGACTTTTAAAGGTGTATTTCTTGTTGAGCCAATAACCTAACAAATTGCCCAATAACCAAACTATACAAAAGGATACTAAATAATAAATACCTAAGATGCTGGTGAGAAGATATAGTCCAACATAGTTGAAAACAGTACATACTAAACCCACACTAAAAAACTTGGAAAACTGTTTTTCATAAACAATAACCATTATTGACTTCAACTTTCTCATAACTCAGATTAACTAAACTATTTTAATTCTCAGGCTTTTGGGCAATAGCGACTAATTCATCTCCCAAATTTGTCAGACTTAATATTGCGTTAGCAATTTTCATGATTATCAAAAAAACTGAAGAATCAGTCAAACTGGCTTTATTTACTTTAGCTGGAGATTTTTCTTTTTTCTGTTTGGGTAAAATTTCCGACAAAATAGTTATCCATTCCAGTAGGTAAATAGAAAAAGACGAGAGTTTATAAACTCTAAATCCTGTCAATTCTAGAATAGATTTCATCCCTCTTGCCGAAAAAAACAAAATATGTTCAGGTGGGTTGACTGTTAGGGCATTAACTCCCAGATAACGCAAAGATAATCCATGTCGATTAACAGTTCCAATTAACAAAATACCACCCGGTTTAAGCAGTCTATAAACTTCTTGGAGAATTGATTCTACATCATTGAGGTGTTCTACTATATCCCAAAGCACAATTCCAGAATAATAATGACTTGGTAAATCGGCTTTCAGTAGTGTGGAGGTATAAATCTTGGCATCAGACAAACTTCTCGCTCGTTCAGCTATTTCTGGAACTAACTCAATGCCTTCTAATCTCTGCCAACCTTTTCTACGAGCAAATTGCAGAAATTGACCCGTTCCACAGCCCACATCTAAAAGAACTCCTTTTCCAGCTAGTTTCTCAATTAAATTGAGGGCTTCTTGCCAAACTCCCCAGACATGGCGATGAGATTCTGCTGTCTCATTCCAACAGACTTGAGAAAGTTTCTGCACATCGGGCGATGTGTAAAATGCTTCCAGTTCCGATGAAGAGGGAATTGGATAAACAAATAAGGAGCTGCAGGATTGACATTCTAAAAAAGAGTAATTAAATTTACCAAAAGCTGGCTTGATGCTTGAGTTACGACAAAGGGGACAATGAATAGATTCGTTGAGTTTATTGTTCATCTTAGATATTTTAAAAGCTCATATAGGGAGTCAAATTCTTGAGAACTAAAAGGTTTGGGCGATACAAATTAGCAATTAATCAATGGGAAAAATATTGTCGATTACAAACTCAATATTATTAATGGGTTGTTTCATCTTCGTTTCAGTCCCAAAACACTTAAAAAGAAACTGGAAAAAACCACCTGTACTCCCAACCCTAGAGCGGTTACGGAAGGAATGACAATCCGCATGGTCACGGCTGGATCTAAAGCCCCATAAAGTTGTGCATTCCAAGTATATAAAGCATACACCGAACCGCCTATACCTACTAAAAATAAAATTACGCCAATGATCAATCCCACCTCCAGATTAATATAACGTAAAAATCGTCTTAATTTTCGGTCTTCTGGTAATAAACCTTCGCTGATAGCAAAAGCTTTTGTAAAGATGGCAAAACTGACGATTTGAAAGCCAATAATCAAAGCTGTGGCTGAATAGAGAAGGGTATGAACTCTGGGTTGGGTCATAAACCAAATGGTCGCCACAAATCCCAGAAACATTAAAGCCAGTCCGGGGTAGAGAAACAACCAGCGAGGACTATACATTAAGAGAAATCGGAGATGTCGCCAGCCATCGCGCCAAGTTTTTAGGTGGGGGGGACGACTACGACCGTCAGGGGATAAAGTGGTTGGTACTTCGGTAATTTTCAGACCGTAGAGGGATGCTTTCACCACCATCTCGCTGGCGAATTCCATGCCAGTGGTGCGTAGGTTCAATTGTTCGATCGCCTGTTTACTAAACCCGCGCAATCCACAGTGAAAATCACCACAGGGGCTGCCAAAAAATAACCGTCCTAACCAAGTCAAGACAGGATTGCCCAGATACTTATGCAATACCGGCATCGCCCCTGGTTTAATTCCCCCCTGAAAACGATTGCCCATCACCAAATCGTAACCCTGTCGCAATTTTTCTAGGAAAGGGGAGAGATTGGTAAAGTCATAGCTATCATCGGCATCCCCCATGATAATGTATTGACCTTTGGCGGCGGCGATACCTCCCCGCAGGGCGCTACCATAACCCCTTTCCGGGATAGGAACCACCCGCGCCCCTGAATTAGTGGCAATTTCTTGGGAACCATCGCTACTGCCATTATCGGCGATTAGCACCTCTCCCGCAATTTTGTGTCGTTCCAGATAATCTCGTGCTTTGCCGATACAGGTGGCCAGGGTTTCCGCCTCGTTGAGACAGGGCATGATGATCGATAATTCTAGAGTAGGTATCTGCTCCTTAGAGGCAGCATCTGCCATGACCTGATTTTCCAGCATAACAATGGCGGTGGATTCGTTTTGCTCAAGAGTATAACAGGATTATTGAAATTTGTGACAACAGATTTTTGATTGCTCAATAGTGCTGCCTTAATTGATTGGCTTGTCTTTGTCCCCAATAACCTATAATGATTGGGCTGATGAACTACGCTAATCCGCTTCGCGCTCGATTAGCGTTTCCAAGACTAATCTCACAGATTTTGCGCTTCTGACGCTTCTCGCGGTAAACTTGCCATTCGAGTCCTGACGGCTCTACTAGGTAGCGGTTCTACCATCTGCATCTAACGACGCTAGTTCCTAACGCCGTGGCTAAATATTTAGTTTTAGCCAGAAATATCTAAGGGGACAAAACCTACTGTTAGACGCTGATTCTGGTATCAGGATACTGCCGTTAGCTGTATCTATCGAGGGTGGACTATTGCCGCCCAGTTGCCCAGGTGCTTCGATGCTACGGGTAGTCGTCTCCACGGCAAAGCGGGTACTTTATGTTATGCCTCGCACTAATTAGTATAGGATAGTTTGGCAATTTTCGGGGCATCGAACCCCTCACCTCAATTGCCGCGCTTTCCTTCCCCACCCCGCGTTGCTGAGGGTGGGGACTGACGCGGATTCGTTCATTTATCCATCTGGCACAGACAAATCCTCATTGGATAAGCCCTTCCACTCAGAATATCTACCAGACTGAGCCTAAATCCGCCGTATCTTGGTTTCAGATCAATAAACCTTAGCTATATCAAGCTGAAAATCGAAATGACCTTAAAAGTTTAGTTGTAACATATAAGTTTAGAATTGACAGTGCCGATAGCAATGGATTACTGGGAAATAAATAACGTGAAGGTGCAGGGAAAAATGCCATATCGACTGCAACATACAAAAATAAGCGCAGTAAAATTATAGATAATGCAAAAGAAATAATCAATATGTATTGATTAAGAAGTTGGGAGTGAATAGGTTTAACCAAGTAATAGACAAATAATATTACAAAAGATATAATTCCAATAATATTGATGATCTGAATTAAAGGACTGATCCGGTTTAAATAGAAAATAAGGTCTTTATTTAAATCTCGTTGATTAACTAGATAAGTTCGACGATGTGCCACTCGATTAAATGTTGATCTCATTTCAGGGTTTACTCGAGGATCATCCGTATTTTGTAAGAATCTATTACTGACTCGTGGCAAGAATAAATATCCACTTATTTTAGTTAATGAATGAGGAAATTTGTTTAGCCAAAATCTTATATCTATATCATTAAAAGAGAAGTTTTTCTGGTTAATTCTTTTATCATTGAATGCCTCTTGCAGTTCAGAACTAATTTCAGTAAAAACTTGATACATACTCCTGTCTTCTGTTAAATTGCTTCTTCTAATTGCTTCTATTGTTGACCAGTGCACCCAATCAATTCCTACTTCTATATTAGTATCTTTTCCACCGAGTCTAGTAATTCTCCTAGCTAATTCTTCTTCGATTAGAGGGTTGAATTGATTCAATGTTGGACTCACTTGATAAGCCATTTTTAATTGTTTGCGATTTATACTGACAAACTCAAAATTATCTATATTTTGACCATCATCTATACTCTGAATCTGGGAAAAAGTTTCTTTGAAAGCCGATGAGTTACTAATGGATAATGCTGGTAATTCTAGAAAAAAAGCATTTAATAAAGTAAAAACTGTAGTAACTAATAAACTTATAGCAATGGGAATAATACAAATCGGTAAAGCTTCTCGAATAGCTCTTGCTATATTCATTCTATTTCTTAATACAAGAATAACGAAAACAACCAGGTAACTCAGCAAGAACACTATCTGCTCTGGACGGGTAATGAATATTATTCCTAAGCACAATCCACCAAGGACAGAAAATATTAGTTTCTTCGCTAAATTTTCTGACATAACAGTTATGATGATTAAAGCCAAAAGAATATGATATAAGCTAATGGCTATTGTTTCAGTTAAAATGGTATTGAAAAACATAAAAGTTGTTATATGAAAAGTTAAAATTGCAAAAATAACTAAGCAGATATATCGAGGTATTTTTAGTAATCTAAAACTAAAAACTAATAAAATATTAGAGATAGTGTAAAAAATCTCATGACTAATTCTTAGAGAAAAATTCAGAAAATTAGAAACCATTATAAATATCGGATATCCTGGCATATAATCGATTATTGCCTTAGCTTTATTAGTAGGAAACCAAATATTCTGATCCGCCATTAACGTATAGAGCAAGGAATCTCTTGGATGGCCAACAACTTCACTGTTTCTGATTAAAAAAAACTTGACAACGATAATTGATAAAATTCCACAAGCAAAGAATAATTTGTTTATATCTTCGCAAAATATTCTCATTAATAATTGTTTTTTTAGCATAAGATTTACCGAATTTAGATTGCTTTGCCAATAAATGGGGGTACAGGATAGTAACTACTATATCGAATAGAGATAAACTGTCCTCATACATTTAAATCCCTCATGATAATAGTCCCCTTTATAGGACAGGAACCACCCGCGCCCCTGAATTAGTGGCAATTTCTTGGGAACCATCGCTACTGCCATTATCGGCGATTAGCACCTCTCCCGCAATTTGCTGTCTTTCCAGATAATCTCGTGCTTTGCCGATACAGGTGGCCAGGGTTTCCGCCTCGTTGAGACAGGGCATGATGATCGATAATTCTAGAGTAGGTATCTGCTCATTGGCGACGGCATCTGCCCCGACCTGATTTTCCAGCATAACAATGGCGGTGGATTCGTTTTGCCCAAGAGTATAACAGGTTATGTACAGCAGTGGCCTGAATTGTTAGCAGACAAGCGGCAATCCATATCTGAAATTAGATGGCGATCGCTCTGCTGGACTCTCTGACTTTCTTGATTGGGCAATTTAACCCAAATTTTCGAGCAACTGAAATTCTGATGCTATCCTCGCCATCCCACCTGATTATTTCCTAGAAGTCATGGCCAAATCTCCTTAACCCGAACTGAAGTTACATTTACTCAAAAGCTATCTGCTTGGCACTGAATTTTTGATGCGTCCAGGACGCATCCCACGGCCAAATATTGCCGATTTCCCCCTAGGCTTTAGGTCTTAAATAAACTAGAGACTGTTGCCAAATTAAAGTGGGTTTATCGTAGTGATCAACCAGGTATAGACAGTTAACATCTTGCCAAAGGATGCGACCAACGAGCAGATCATCGGTGCTTAACTTAATTTCTACTTCCCGTTTCTCTTGAATATAGCTCTGTACTTGTTTAACACTCGGCAGACCAGGATCAAATTGAGACATAATGAGTTTATCGATGAGGTGTTCATCCTCTATTATTCCTGTTGAGCAGCTTTTATTGACCATGAAAATCCCCTTTACCAAATATCAAGGCCTGGGCAATGATTTTATTTTGATAGATAACCGTCACAGTCCCGAACCCCTGATCACAGCGGAAATGGCCGTGGCTATGTGCGATCGACATTTTGGCATCGGCGCCGATGGCGTGATTTTTGCGCTTCCCGGCCAAGCAGCAACCGACTATACCATGAGAATTTTCAACTCTGATGGTTCGGAACCGGAAATGTGTGGTAACGGTATTCGCTGTCTAGCCCAATTTATCGCCCGTTTAGAGGCTAACAACACCATTGGCCGCACCTATCGCATTCATACTCTAGCAGGAACGATCATTCCCCGTTTAGAAGCCAATGAACAGGTAACGGTTGATATGGGACCGCCGCAACTTTTAGGCAGTGAAATCCCCACCACTTTAGTCAAGGGGTCAGAAAAAGTCCTCGCGGTTCCCCTAGAGGTGGAGGGCAAAGATTGGTTAGTTACTTGCGTTAGTATGGGTAATCCCCACTGTGTCACTTTTGTGGATGATCTGGCCTCTATTCCCCTAGAAACTATCGGGCCAAAATTTGAGCATCACCCGGTTTTTCCCCAACGGACTAATGTGGAGTTTGTGGAAGTAGTCGCGCCGGATTATATGAAGATGCGTGTCTGGGAAAGAGGCGCGGGAATTACTCTCGCTTGCGGTACCGGTGCTTGTGCTGTGGTGGTGGCGGCCCTGTTGACGGGCAAATGCGATCGCCGTTGTACCGTGGAACTCCCCGGTGGTTGTCTTCAGATTCACTGGTCGGACACCGATAACCGGGTTTACATGACAGGTCCTGCTAAAGCTGTTTTTGAGGGCATTTACTTGGTCTAAACCAACCCGCTAGGACGGGGACTGAACTCCCCGAACAGTGCGACGGGATTGTTGATTCTTAGAGACTGGTAATCCAAGCAATAATTCCTTTACCGGTTAACAATTCAATGGCTAAAAGAGAGACAAAGCCAATCATGGCTAGTCTGCCATTCAATTTTTCAGCGTTTTTGGTAAAACCGAGACTGCTAGAACTATCAACGTACATTTTTGGTTCAACAGCAAAATTATTCAGTCTTCCTTGTTCTTCGGTGGTGTAGCCGCGGGCAGTCATGGGGAGGCTCCTTTTGTATGCTTATGTTAAGAAGTGTAACACATTGTTAAGTTATATTGCAAATTTTAACAAAAAATTTCTGGAGACTCAGAAAAACTCGATCGGGTGGTCACTCAACGGCAAGGCTCTAAACTGTCAGGGTAGTGCTGTAGTTCTATCTCCTCTGGGTTTATTGAGGAAATTTTGCTTTTTTCTTGACAAATTACTCGGGTTGTGGTAGTAAAGAAGTGTAAACTTGATCACCCGATCAAGGAAAAGACAAAAACTATCTTAAGGTTTGCTGAACAAATCTAAAAACCTTGTTAGATAAGGCTTTTAGACTTTTTTTCCCTCAAAAAGTGCTGACCATTGGAGTGATCGGGGGTAAAATTCCTGGACTTTTTCCCTGAAAATTAGGTAACTGACTACCTCAAAATCGGTAAAACCCTACACCCCACACCCCACACCCTGCCCCCACGAAAAACTTTTTGCCGCAAACCCTATCTTAAGGTCGCCAGAGGAGTCCCGTTAAACCGTACAGGAGTTAGCGGGGGATAAATTGCCGCCAAAAGCGAACCCGACTCTAGGGAGTCAACTGACCTTGAGCGAAGATGTGCCGAATGGGTTAAGTGTGGGGAGAATAGGGAAAAACCACTAGGAAAAACCTGAATAGAATCTTAATATATAGAGTGCCTAGTAGCCGTAACGATTGCGCTCACTGTTTTTGTAAATTCTATGGCAGAGATTAGCCCAGAGATCAACCTCATGCAGATAGCGACTATACTCAACCAATATCGATTTGAAATGAGAGGATATAAAGCGCAAGAATTAATCGAGTGCTGGTTGCCCACCTATTCGCTAAATTGGATTCGCATGGCGATTTTAGAGGCACTCTATCAGGGACGTTACAAAGTCATTTCGGTGGAGGAAATCCTCAAAATTTGGCACCGTCGCGGCCATCCTACCTTTCATTTTACGGGGGAATTCGAGCGCTTGGTTTGTAAAAACTTGCTAGATTCCCAGTTAAATGGCAAAAAAACGGTAGTTATCCCTAAACAGGAAAAGGTCAATATACTTTCTACCACCCTTGAGCAGCCTTATCCAGAGCCAGCAGCGGGAAAAACCGATAGTAATGGCACAGTAGCCACGAGTAAAGACTCTTTACTAAACTTAGAAACTTCTCTTTTTGATGATCCTCGTAAAGGGATGAGTAATGTGGAGCAATTATTGTCACAGTTAACCACGGAAACGCCCAAATTCCCTGAATTAGAATCAGTGCCTAAATCGCCTAAGGGTACTGGAACTGGGGAGAATTTTCCAGCTAATTTTAAACCGGCAATCGATGAGTTTACCCCTTTGTTAGACCCTTCGGAATTATATCCCAAATTAAAAGCTGTGGCTCGATCGCAGTATAAGTAGGGTTGGCTGAAAAAGTTTTTCCTAGGGGCAGGGTGTGGGGTGTGGGGTGTGGGGTGTGGGGTGGTGGGGTACTGACACCAATTAATTCCCCGCCCTCAAGAAAAAAAATCGCCCTGACGATTAGAATAGAGTTAACTTTCCCCCTCCAGGCTCTGCTCAATTAACTAGATTATGACATCCTCCTATTTTGGTCTAGAAACCGAAGAAAATAAACTAATTAACTCTAATAATCTCTCGTTCGCCGCTTCTCTTGGTATTCATGGCCTGCTTTTGGCGATTATCTTACCTAATTTCCTCAATAATCCAGTGCAGGAGTCAAAAAAGGATTTACGCAACGTCAATCTGATTGAATTGAACCCTCTAGAGCAGTCACGTCTTCCCAGTCTTGACTCCTCCCTGTCCAGCTTACCGGAACTGCCTAACCCCAATTTGTCTTCTTCCTCTTTGCCTCCTCTCCCCCCCATGGATGGCATCCATAACAGCACCTTACCTCCTTTACCCTCGGTTTCTTCCCTTCCCCCCTTACCTTCCTTACCTGCTTTACCTCCCCTCTCCTCTTTACCCTCCGTCAATATCTATTCTCCTCCCGTGGCATCTATTCCCTCTCTGGGTAGATTACCGATTCCTCGCAATTTTCCCACTTCTACCCCCAGTTTACCTAGTCCTCCTTCTGTTCCCACGCTGCTGGACAATAATAATCTGCCTAGGGAGACTAATAACAACCGGATACCGCCTGACTTCGATCCCTACCAAGATAATCTAACTTTAGATAGATTGCGAAAATCCCCTCTTAGTGCATCGCAACAGGCACAGGAACAATTAAACAATTCCTTGGCCCGCACGCCGGAGCCGAATGGTCAATCGCCCATTGATGAACAGCGTCGTCAACAATTAATGTGGGAAATGCAGGAACGTTTGCGCTCCCTGGAGGCGGATAAAAGTAATACCAGTAACGAGGATGCCATGAGAAATCAGGTGGATTGGCTGGCCAGAGTCCAAAAAACTAATCCTAACGCCTTAAATGAACTAAATCAGCCCAATCAGGGCAGCAGAGGCATAACTACCGTCAATTTGACCGGTAATTATCCCGCTACGGCTTGTTCCCGTCAATTAGCGGGGACGGCGGTTTATGGGGTGACGGTGGATGGTCAAGGCCGCCTCAGCAGTGAACCCCAGTTAATTAAAAGTGCTGGCTTCCCGATTTTCAATCAACAGGGGGCTAGGGAAGTGCGCTTAACTCGTTTTAATAATCCCAGTGGTGAGTCGAGAATCTATCAGGTGCGAGTCAGTTTTGCCCCTAACCCGGAAGTGTGCCGAGGTGCGATCGCTAATCCTCCAAAACCAGAGGGTAGTAACCTCAATACGCGTAACTCCCCCCCCGTAACGCCGGCAATTGAAACCCCGCTTCGTCCTAATCAACCGCCGCAACCGGCCGTTAGCCCCCAACCGGATAACGTCAAGCCGCCCGAAACCACAGGTCCAAATCCGGCCCCAACCCAGTCAGAACCGCCCAAAGAAGCGATAATCGAAGAAAAAGCCCCAGAAACTCCTCCCCAAACCCCCGCTCTCAATCAGCCGGAGGGTTCCCCCGCTAGTCCCCCCACTAGCCAAAATCCTCAACCCCTGAGCGAGGAAGCCTTGCCCCCCAGTCCGCCGGCGGAAGCTAAAACTGAACCAGAAAGTTAGGCCTTTTCAGTTATCAGTTATCAGTTATCAGTTATCAGTTATCAGTTATCAGATGTGAGTTATCAGATGTGAGTTTTAGGTTTACTGATTACTGAAAAAAACTCCCGGCTACTGACTCCTGACTCCTGACTCCTAACCCCACCAACAAACTTTTTGCCGCAAACCCTACTTAAATGATTTCCACTTCCCAGATACCCGATTCTTTTGTCTCACCTTGCCGTCGCGCCTCCGTTAGTCGTACTACCAAAGAAACCGATGTACAGGTGACGATCGATCTTGATGGTAGCGGCAATTGTCGCGCCCAGACAGGAATTCCCTTTCTTGATCATATGTTGCAGCAAATCGCCTCCCACGCTGCGATCGATCTCGATGTGCGTGCCACGGGAGATCTAGAAATTGATGACCATCACACCAATGAAGACGTGGGAATCACCCTCGGACAAGCTTTACTGCAAGCTTTGGGAGACAAAAAAGGGATCGTCCGTTTCGGGCATTTTGTCGCCCCTCTCGATGAAGCTTTAGTGCAGGTTGCCCTCGATTTTTCCGGTCGTCCCCACCTCAGTTATGGTCTAGAAATTCCCACCCAAAGAGTGGGAACCTACGATACTCAGCTAGTGCGGGAATTTTTTGTTGCTTTGGTCAATCACAGTCAAATGACCCTACATATTCGTCAATTAGACGGGATTAATTCCCATCATATTATTGAGGCTACTTTTAAAGCTTTTGCCCGGGCGATGAGTATGGCCATAGCGATCGATCCCCGTCGCGCCGGTATAATTCCCAGTTCTAAGGGAGTTTTATAGAAGCACTGCTTAACCCGAATTAACGTTAGCTTAGAAGCCCATAATTTGAGCCACTTGGGTTAATTCGGGAGCGATACCAGATTTTAGTTGATTATTGCTGTGTTTTACCGCCGAATCTGGGTCTTTTAGGCCATTTCCCGTTAAAACACACACTACGGTGGCTCCATCGGGAACCTGTTGATGCACTTTTAATAATCCTGCCACAGAAGCGGCGCTGGCTGGTTCACAGAAAACCCCCTCTTGGCCCCCTAAAATCCGATAGGCTGCCAATATTTCCTCATCGCTGACTGCGTGAAATTGCCCTTGACTAGCGTGACTAGCAGCCCAAGCTTTTTCCCAGTTAGCGGGGTTGCCGATACGGATAGCCGTGGCTAGGGTTTCGGGATGGTCAACCGGTTGTTTAGAGATAAAAGGGGCGGCCCCGGCGGCCTGAAAACCCATCATCTTCGGCAGCTGGTCACATTTACCTATCTGGTGATACTGACAGAATCCCATCCAATAGGCGCTAATATTGCCCGCATTACCCACGGGAATACATAACCAGTCGGGAGCATTACCCAAGACATCGACAATCTCGAAAGCGGCGGTTTTTTGACCCTCTAAACGGTAGGGATTGACGGAATTGACTAAAGTTACGGGATAATTTTCTGATAGTTGGCGGACAATCTTGAGGGCATCATCGAAGTTGCCATTAATAGCGATGACTTCCGCTCCGTACAATAAAGCCTGGGCTAATTTTCCTAAGGCCACATAACCGTCGGGGATAATCACAAAGGCCCGCATCCCGGCCCTTCTTGCATAGGCTGCCGCCGCCGCCGAGGTGTTCCCGGTACTGGCACAAATCACCGCTTTTGCCCCTTCTTCCTTAGCTTTCGAGATGGCCATCGTCATGCCCCGGTCTTTAAAGCTGCCGGTGGGATTTAAACCATCATATTTGACAAAAACCTTGACATCGCGCCCGATTTGTGCTGAGAGATAGGGGGCGGGGATCAGGGGTGTATTGCCTTCTAGGAGGGTAATTACAGGGGTTTTACTGCTTACGGGCAGAAATTGGCGATATTCTTCGATCAAACCGCGCCAGCCGCCGATAGACGATGATTTAGTGGGTGATTGGGGGATCGATCGAGAAATAATTGTCATAGCCTTAAGGATACAGATTTGATTAGATGGCCCAGCTTCCTATTTTATCGAATAAGCAGTCCAAAAAATTAATCTCGATCGCCCGATTGGGATTCATGGGGGTTAAAACAGGGATGCCGGGAGATAAAAGGCAATAAAAGCCAATAAATGACTTTTTTGGTCAAAAAATAGTTATTTTATTGCTAAAACTCTGATTTTTTGCCCTTTTTGTCTTTCAGAAGTTGATTTAACTTAGTGTCAGCAGAAGTCCCTCGCTTTTAGCGATGGGATGAATGCTGACCAGCATATAGACAATTCTATAAAGTTGTGTTATCATAAATATAGATTCTTGATAACAGCTATGTACAAAGCATATAAATTCACAATAAAACCCAATACCGAGCAAGAAATAGCCTTAGCTAAAGGCTTCGGCTGTTGTCGCTGGTTTTGGAACTATTCCTTGAATTTATGCCAAGAAACCTATAAAACCACAGGAAAAGGGCTAACACGAAACTATATTCAGGGACTATTGCCTAGTCTCAAAAAAGAATATGAGTGGTTGACAGATGCTTATTCTCAGTGCTTACAGGTTGTTGCTTTGAACTTATCGCAAGCTTATCAAAATTTCTTTGAAAAACGGGCTAGATTACCAAGATTCAAGTCCAAACATGGTAGGCAATCAATTAGCTATCCAGCTAATGTCAAGTTTGAAGGTGACTACCTCAAATTACCGGGTAAAGTTGGATTAGTTTATTGTGTGCGTCATCGGGAATTTGAAGGAACAATTAAAACCGTTACTATCTCAAAAACTCCAGACGGTAAATACTACGCTTCTATTTTAGTTGATGACGAATTGGAGTTGCCTGAGACATCAAAGGATGGCAAAGGCATAGGAATTGATTTAGGACTTACTCATTTTGCCATTACCAGCAATGGTAGTAAGTATGAGAATCCTAGACATTTAGCTAAACATCAACGTAATTTAAAGCGTAAACAACAAAAGTTATCCCGTAAAAAGAAGGGAAGTAACAACCGTCAAAAAGCTAGACGTAAAGTAGCTAAAGTTCACTCTAAAATCTCAAGATGTCGTGAGGATTTTCTCCACAAGCTATCCCGTAAGATAGTTAACGAAAACCAAGTTATTGCGGTAGAAAATCTCAATGTTAAAGGCATGGTACGCAATCATAATTTAGCTAAGGCTATTAGTGATTGTGGTTGGGGAATGTTTTGTACAATGCTTAAATACAAGGCAGAATGGGAAGGAAAAACTTATATCGAAGTTGATAGGTTTTTCCCTAGTTCTAAAACTTGTAATGTCTGTCTAAATCAAGTAGCGAGTTTACCACTTGATGTTAGAACATGGACTTGTGAGCATTGCAAAACAACCCATGATCGTGATATAAATGCGGCGATAAACATCAAAAATGAAGCCTTACGGATACTTGTACTGAGCAAAGCCGAAGTATTGTCGTTAGGAACTAGCGATACTGCCTATAGAGGGGATGTAAGACCAAAAGTTGGGCGTAAGTCCGTCTTGAGGCAATCCCCCGTGAAATAGGAAGCTCTCAACTCTGTTGAGAGTAGTTCACTTAGCTGGTTATATTTAAATTGAAGATGGCTCCCCCTTTAATCCCTAGGGTTGATTCATAGTAGGGTTGATTCATGAATCAACCCTACCCTGTCAGCCTTGATAAGGGGGGTTTGATCCCCCCTGCCCCCCTTGATAAGGGGGGTTTGATCCCCCCTGCCCCCCTTGATAAGGGGGGTGTCTGACAGTTAACACCTACCTACTTAATAAACCATCACCGGGTAAATAGCCAGAGATAAAAATTATGAAGGAAAGCACCGTCCCCACCATTAATCTCGCCCCTAAACTCAGACGCGATTTATCTTTACGGAATCCCTTTGATTATCTTTTGCTGTTGTACTGGGTGTTTTATTTTCCCCAAGCAGTGCGCTGGTATGTGGAAACGAGAGACGGCGGCGATAACCATCCCGTACAATTGCGTCTAGGGATTCAGGGTCTTCTCTTAACTGTAATTACCCCTCTGATTATCTGTAGCATAGCGGCAAATTTAGGACTTTCTGTTGATTGGGGTGGCGTGGTGTGGGGCGTGGTGTGGGGCGTGGCGTTGGGCGTGGTGTGGGGCGTGGTGTGGGGCGTGGTGTGGGGCGTGGTGTGGGGCGTGGTGTGGGGCGTGGCGTTGGGCGTGGTGTGGGGCGTGGCGTTGGGGGGGGTGTTGGGCGTGGTGTTGGGCGGGGTGTGGGGCGTGGTGTTGATCGTGGTGTGGGGCGGGGTGTTGGGGGGGGTGTGGGGCGTGGTGTTGGGGGGGGTGTTGATCGTGGTGTTGATCGTGGTGTGGGGCGGGGTGTTGGGGGGGGTGTGGGGCGTGGTGTTGGGGGGGGTGTTGATCGTGGTGTTGGGCGGGGTGTGGGGCGGGGTGTGGGGCGGGGTGTGGGGCGGGGTGTGGGGCGGGGTGTGGGGCGGGGTGTGGGGGGTGATGTCGGGGGTGATGTCGGGGGTGATGTCGGGGGTGATGTGGGGCGTGATGTGGGGCGTGATGTCGGGCGTGGTGTTGGGCGTGATGTCGGGCGGGGTGCGGTCCGTGGTGTTGGGCGTGGTGTCGGGCGTGGTGTGGGGCGGGGTGTCGGGCGGGGTGTTGGGCGTGGTGTTTATATTCGCCTTTTTCCGTCTTGATAATTGGCTAATCGGGCTTTTGGCGGGCCCTCAAGGGCGACTTTTTCCCCGTATTACCCTTCTACCGCTGCCGGGGTTAACCTCGACTCTACAACAATGGTTACAGCAAGACTGGGAAACAGCTATTAATAACCTCAATCAATACCTTCGGTACAGCCGCCAGTTTATTCCTGTCCTTGCCGCCGTTAATCGCGTTTTACCGCAATTCCCAGAGGCAGAAATTATCTATCGCGTCTCCCGTCTGGCAGAAAATCCCTCCGATTGGCAATTGTTAAAATATGCGTCCGCGTCGGCGAAACTGTTTTCTCTTGCTGACAGCCAAATCCGTCTAGATACTCCTGCTCGCGCCGCCGCCGCCGGTTTTTGGTATCTTCACCAACAGGACACCGAAAAAGCCGAAAAAGCCTTTGCTGTGGTACGTTCCCTCGCCTACGGGGAAGAAATGTATAGCCTAGCCCAAACTTTACACCGATTTAGTCGGGCAGCAACTTTCGATAGTATCGCTTCCCTGGAGGTTGCCCCCATTGCCGCAGAACCGTCATTACGTCCGCAAACTTGGCAAGCTATCAGCAGTTTAAATCGAGTTATCACAGAAATAGCTTTAGCACAGAGAAGTAGAGATCGGATTATCGGGGAATTAAGCGATATAATCGACCGACAGGCTGCCAATTTACCCCAAGCAGAAAAAGAATTAATCCTTTCTATCGCCCAAAAATGGAAAACTTGCTGTTCTTCTAGGTTGTAAGCTAAGACGCATTTAAACCGCTTATTCTTAGATTAGCCGAATCTCCCCCCCCCTGCCCCTAGGGTTGATTCATAGTAGGGTTGATTCATAGTAGGGTTGATTCATGAATCAACCCTACCTTGAGGGGGTTTGATCCCCCCTGTCAGCCTTGATAAGGGGGGTGTCTGACAGTTTTTAACACCTACCGACAATCAACCCTACCTTGAGGGGGTTTGATCCCCCCTGTCAGCCTTGATAAGGGGGGTGTCTGACAGTTTTTAACACCTACCGACAATCAACCCTACCTTGAGGGGGTTTGATCCCCCCTGTCAGCCTTGATAAGGGGGGTGTCTGACAGTTTTTAACACCTAGCTACTTAGTGCCAGATTAATTTCTTAGCTAGGATAGGCAAGAGGCAGCTGGAAAAAATTCTCCTGTCTCCTGTCACGGCTGCTGGCAGTAAGTAATTTTGCTGGCATCTGATATTCAAACTCAAGCAACTATGTGTCAACTTTTAGGCATGAATTGTAATGTCCCCACGGATATCTGTTTTTCCTTCGAGGGATTTTGTGCGCGGGGAGGAAAAACCGACGAACATCGAGACGGTTGGGGAATTGCCTTTTTTGAAGGTTTAGGTTGTCGAACTTTTATTGATGTTAAACCCTCGATCGCTTCTCCGATTGCGGAATTAATTAAAAACTATCCCATCCATTCTACCAATGTTATCGCCCATATTCGCAAAGCCACCCAAGGAGAAATTAAACTAGAAAACTGTCATCCTTTTCGGCGGGAATTGTGGGGAAAATATTGGGTTTTTGCCCATAATGGTAATTTAGAAAATTTCTCACCGGCTGCGGGAGATTTTTATCAACCGGTTGGGGACACAGATTCGGAAAGAGCTTTCTGTTTAATTCTTAATACCCTGCGAGAGACTTTTCCCCAGGGCAAACCTTCCCTAGAACAACTCTATCCAGTCCTAAAAACTATCACAAACTCTATCGCTTGTCAAGGTATTTTTAATTATCTTTTATCCGATGGTGAACACTTTTTTGCCCATTGTTCAACTAAATTAAGCTATATAATCCGGCAATATCCTTTTGCCGCTGCTCATTTAATTGATGAAGATGTGAGCGTTGACTTTCAAGCTTTAGCTCGTCTGGGCGATCAAGTGGCAATTATTGCCACTACACCCTTAACTGATAATGAAGTTTGGACACCGATTAATGCAGGAGAATTATTAGTTTTTCAGGAGGGCGCAGCAATTTTAAGTTAATCTTACCAGTGGTCACTTTGTCGAGATTTTTCTAAGTCAATTAACTGAGTTTTTAGCCCTAACCAATCTAATTGATTGGCGAGGCAATCTGAGCCAATTTTCCCCGCTTCTAGATAAATGACTCGCTCGGCAAATTCCTCTAAAAAATCCAGTTGATGATTGACCATAATTATCGTCATTGAACTTTGATTATTTAATACTTCTAATAACCTGCTGGCCGTGCCTGTATCTAGAGCAGAGGTGGGTTCATCTAATAACAGTATGCTCGGCTCTAACAGCAAGGCTCTGGTAATTGCTACTAATTGTCTTTGTCCTAAAGATAATTCTAACTCCCCGCGCTCAAACCACTGTTCAGGAATTTTTAATAGGGATGTCCAACGGTCAATTCTCTGATTAATTTCAGCAGGGTTAAGTTTTTTTAATTGCAGAGGATAAGCGAGAGCATCTCGAACAGTCATCCCTAATAACTTCGACTCTTGTAGCAATAAAACTATCTGTTGTCGCAGGGAAATAACCGGTATTTCCTTAATCGATTTACCTTGAAAATAAATATTTCCCGTGCTTGGTTCCTGCAAACGATTTAACAATCGCAAAAGAGTGGTTTTTCCTGCCCCAGATGCTCCGACAATAGCTAACTTTTCTCCTTGCTTGATGCTAAAAGTAATATCTTCTAACAGATAAGCACTGCCCCGTCGGATAGCTAAATTTACTTGCTGTAGTTCTAAAATCAAGATTGGTCTTTTCCTTACTTAGTTCAAATTTATTATATAATAAAAATAGCCCAATGAGTTCGGCAGGTATTCCCCATGGTTAGTCAAGTTAACAAAACCGAGATTATCTATCCTGAGAGCGACGGTAAACCGATGGCAGATAATACTAAACAATTTAACTGGATAGTGACGATTAAGCAGAATATCGACTGGTTATATATCGATGATCCCCAGGTATTTGTAGCGGGGGATCTGTTGTGGTATCCCGTGCAAGGCCAGCCGAAAATTGCCGATGCTCCTGATACGATGGTAGTATTTGGCAGACCGAAAGGGGATCGAGGTTCCTATAAACAATGGCAAGAAGATAATCTTGCTCCTCAAGTCGTCTTTGAGATTCTTTCTCCCAGTAATACCTCCATCGAAATGGCCAAAAAATTGCTATTTTATGATCGCTATGGAGTCCAAGAATACTACGTCTATGATCCCGATGATAATAGTCTAGAAGCTTGGCAGCGAATTGGTGACAGTTTAGACAGTGTTAGTGAGGTTAATAATTGGGTGAGTCCCCGTTTAGGCATTCGTTTTGACTTAACCGACGAGTTAAAAATTTATCGTCCTGATGGTACTCAATTTTTGTCCTACAGCGAAATTAATCAACTACTGGAGCAGGAAAAGCAACGGGCTGAAAATGAACGCCAACGGGCTGAACAGGCTAATCAGCAGTTAGTAGAAATGGAGGCAAAACTGCAAAAATATCGTCAACTTTTTGGGGAATTACCTAACTAAAATTTGAACTAGCGACGGGAGTATAAGTAAGTGGTTCTAATTAAATAGAAGATAGATTTTGCCTTCGATCCCCCCCTGCCCCCCTTGATAAGGGGGGTGCCGATCTCTCCTTAATCCCCCCTTAATAAGGGGGGTATCTGACAATTTTTAACACCTACCTACTTAACAAAAAAAGAGGACTGGTTAGTCCTCTTAACAAGATTAGTTTTCGCTAAATGTTAAACACAGAATGATTGCCAGGCCTAGTAGGCTAGACCCATGCTGCGGGTGGTTTCTGCTCCGAGATAAACCCGAATGCTCAAGAAATCCGTCGGACAAGCGGTTTCGCAACGCTTACAACCAACACAGTCTTCCGTGCGGGGGGAAGAGGCAATCTGGGCAGCTTTACAGCCATCCCAGGGAACCATTTCCAGCACGTCGAGGGGACAAGCCCGAACGCATTGGGTGCAACCGATACAGGTATCGTAAATTTTAACGCTATGAGACATTGAATTATGACTCCTTACCGAGTGTTCTCCATGTTAAATTTCGGGTTTATCGGTTAGTTTACCTTACAGCGATCTGTTCATCGCTCGATCGGTGACATAACTTTAAACTCTGTAACACTTGGGCAAAATGGCGATCGCTGGTCGCATCTCGGCTAATCCTAGAAATAGCCTTAAAGAATTGCTTGCCGGGGTTACGGGGGGAACCGAAAAAGGTAATCTGGATCGCAAGATAATTTATTTCGTTTTCCAGTATGACAGAAATAGCGATCGAATCGATCCTACAGGAAAATCGGCTGTTTCCTCCCAGTGCCGAATTTTCCCAGAATGCCACCATTAAAAGCCTTGAAGAATACCAGCAACTCTACGCCAAAGCCAAGGCCGATCCCCCAGCTTTTTGGGCCCAATTAGCCGAAAAAGAATTACATTGGTTTGAAAAATGGTCAGAGATTCTTGACTGGCAGCCCCCCTTTGCTAAATGGTTCGTCAACGGCAAGATTAATATTTGTTACAACTGTATTGACAGACATCTCACCACATGGAGACGCAATAAAGCCGCCATCATCTGGGAAGGAGAACCGGGAGACAGCCGCACCATTACCTACGAACAGCTACACCGAGAAGTCTGTCAATTTGCCAACGCTTTAAAAGAATTAGGCGTTAAAAAAGGCGATGTGGTCGGAATTTATATGCCGATGATTCCCGAGGCGGCCATCGCTATGTTAGCCTGTGCCAGAATTGGTGCGCCCCACAGTGTAGTTTTTGGGGGATTTAGTGCCGATGCTTTGCGCGATCGTCTTAATGATGCGGCCGCTAAGGTGGTAATCACTGCCGATGGTGGTTTCCGCAAGGATAAAGTCGTTGCCCTCAAGGAACAGGTAGATCTGGCTCTAGCCGATAATAGCGCCCCCAGTGTGGAAAAAGTTCTCGTTGTTCAGCGCAGCAAGGAAGCAATCAATATGGTTGCCGATCGCGATTACTGGTGGCATGATCTACAAAAACAGGTATCTGCTAATTGTCCGGCCGAACCCATGGATAGCGAAGATATGTTATTTATCCTCTATACCAGTGGTTCCACCGGCAAACCGAAAGGAGTCGTCCACACCACCGGCGGTTATAATCTCTACACCCATGTCACCAGCAAATGGATTTTTGACCTGAAAGACACCGATGTTTACTGGTGTACTGCCGATGTGGGTTGGATTACCGGCCATAGTTATATCGTTTACGGACCGCTTTCCAACGGTGCCACCACGGTAATGTATGAAGGGGTTCCCCGTCCCTCTAATTTAGGCTGTTTTTGGGATGTAATTGAGAAATATCGCGTTAATATCTTTTATACTGCCCCCACTGCTATCCGCGCTTTTATCAAAATGGGTGAAGATATCCCCAATAGCCGGGATTTATCCTCTTTGCGCTTACTGGGAACCGTGGGAGAACCGATTAACCCGGAAGCGTGGATGTGGTATCACCGAGTTATCGGTAAGGAAAAATGTCCGATTGTCGATACTTGGTGGCAAACGGAAACCGGGGGAATTATGATTACTCCCTTACCCGGGGCAATTGCCACCAAACCGGGGTCAGCAACCCTACCTTTCCCCGGTATTATGGCCGAAGTGGTGGACTTAGAGGGCAATCCCACCCAAGCGAATGAGGGGGGTTATCTGGTGGTCAAACATCCCTGGCCCGGTATGATGCGAACAGTCTATAAAAATCCCGATCGCTTCCGCAATACCTACTGGGAACATATCGCCCCCAAAGATGGCCAATATCTCTATTTTGCCGGGGATGGTAGTCGTCAGGACGAAGACGGTTATTTCTGGGTAATGGGGCGCGTCGATGACGTGATGAGCGTTTCTGGCCACCGTTTAGGGACAATGGAGATCGAATCAGCTTTAGTATCTCATCCCGCGGTAGCAGAGGCGGCTGTAGTGGGACGACCGGATGAAATTAAAGGGGAAGAAGTCTATGCTTTTGTGACTCTCGAGGGGCATTATGAAGCGAGTCCGGAGTTAGCGCAAGCATTAAAGGATCACGTTGTCAAGGAAATTGGCATTATTGCTCGACCGGGAGAAATCCGTTTTACCGATGTACTGCCAAAAACGCGATCGGGTAAAATTATGCGTCGTCTCTTGCGAACTTTAGCATCAGGTCAAGAGATTTCTGGTGATACTTCTACTCTAGAAGATCGATCGGTTTTGGATAAATTACGGCAAGGTGCCTAATTTAATTACTGGTTTTTCCTAGCAGTTAGGGTGAGGAATCAGAGTTAATCTTATCTCACTCTAACGGGAGTGATTATCGGTGAACATATTTGCTCAAGCACCAAATCTATAGCTAATAATAAATCCTGTTTAAAAGGTATAGGGGAAGTGGGGAAGTGGGGAGAAACAATCCATAACTTGGGAGTTAATCACAGGATTAAAAACGGATTTGGTATAATGATAAAGATAAGAGCGAAGGGAAATTATAGGAGTTTAATCAATGACCACCACCACTACTACCGATAATGATTTAAAAAGACTAGAAGATTTAATCCTCAATGGACAGAAGATAATCGAACATCGATTCAACGAGATCGACAATCGACTCACTACCATGGACAATCGACTCACTACCATGGAAACTCGACTGATTGAGGTGGACAATCGACTGATTGAGGTGGACAATCGACTCACTACCGTGGAAACTCGACTGATTGAGGTGGACAATCGATTGAAGGTGATCGAGAATGGACAAGCGGAAATGAAAGCTGATGTCAAAACTGTTCAAAAAGATACTACCGATTTAAAGATTGAACTCACGGAAGTTAAAGGTGATATTAAAACTCTTGATAGTAAATTTGATGACATGAATAAACGCTTAGAGAAAGTCGAAGGAACCCAAAAGAATCAAATTTGGACATTGATAACTGTCTTAAGTGGTTCCCTACTAGCTGTGGGATTTAGAAGTTTTTTTATCGACAATAATCCCTAATCTCAGCAAGAGAATTGCTATATAACAGTTTTATGAGAAAGGCTGTTAATTAATCGTCGCTGTTCCCTGTTCCCTTCTCTTAGGATTAACTTGAATTTTGTCGGGCTACTTCAAATTACCTCATGAGAGTAGGAAATTACCTAAAAAAAGGAAAAAGGGAAATATATTCCCTTTTTCTGGCTTTTATGGATCCATATCCTAAACGGGTTCGGGTTTAACACCTCTTTGGTCGAGAATTTTCTGTAATTCTGCTTCGTCGGTTTTGGTCAAAGAAGTGCGTAATACTTTACCTCCGTAGGGGGCCACTTCATCGAGGACCTTATCGGGGGTAACTTTTTGGACGAGAACAAAGAGAGCAGATGTACCTGGCTGCATGGTTTCTCCCAATTCGCGCATAAAATTGTCATCCACACCGATATCACTTAAAGCACCTCCCAAAGCGCCACCAGCAGCACCGAGGACGGCCCCTAATAAAGGGGATAAAAAGAGCATTCCGATTAATAATCCCCAGAAACTGCCACTAGCGGCTCCCGCTGCCGTTAAATTGACCGCTTGCTTGAGTTTAATCTCGCCATCTTTGTTTTTAACCACTACGGCGGCATCTTCTAGCTCGATGAGATGTTCCCGTTGCAGTTTAGCCAAAGTTAAACGAACTTCTTCTGCTTTAAATTCGTCCTCATAGGCGATGACAAATAGATCAGCCATAGTTTTTCCTCGATTATTAGTAAATAAAACTTTTATACACTACTTTTGCCGGATTAAAAAGTTTGAGGTATTCTCCGATACCTGAAACCCATGGAGATTAGGTGTCATAAATACGCGCTTCAAAAGCATCGGGATTTTCTTGACAGTATTCCTCAAAATAGGTTTTTTCCGGTTTTTTAGCGCGTTGGTGTGCCAATTCTGCCTGTAATTCCTCAACAATATCCCAAGCTGCAGCACAATCGGGAGAATTTCCCCCTTTTTCAGCACATACTGCCCGGGCAATATCTCTAGCTTTGATAATCTCCGCTTCTAAATCAAGACTGCGGGGCTTTTCGACGGCGTTACCTTTATGGAGGATGTCACTAACAGAGATAACACCGAGCAAATCACCTTTAATTACCGGTGCGAAACGAATACCAGTATTAGCAAATAAGCGAGCTACATATTCAACCCCGAGGTCGGGATTAATCACGATGCAGGGTTTGCTCATCACTTCATAGACTCGCACCTTTTGCGGATCTTGACCGAAAGCGACGACTTTATAGACAATATCGGTTTCGGTGATAATTCCGTAAGCATCTTCATCGTGACGGCGATCGACAATGAGAGTTCTAATGTTCTTTTCTCTCATCAATTGTACTGCTTTGGCGACGGTTTCAGAACCTTTAATCTTGGCCACCTCCGTGGTCATAATTTCAGCTGCTTTCATGGTCATAGTTGGAGAAGTTAAGTTGTGCCTTTGTTATTTTAGGACATAAACTGACCCCTAATACTGACGGCTGACGGCTAAAAAACCGCTCCCTGATTAACGCCATTCTACCAGTTGTCGTTCTTGGACAACCAAACCATATACTGTTTCGGTTTGACGGGCTAAATTCGCCCAATGAAAGCGTTTTTCTAGGTCTTCGTAGGCGTTATTAGCTAATTCGTGGGCGTATTCAGGATGATTTAAAACCTCTAAAATGCCCCAAGCGAGGGAATCAGGATTATTGACGCGGGTGACAATTCCCGTTTGGCCATGACGGACAACTTCGGGAAAACCGCAGGTATCGGAAACTACCACGGGAACCCTAGCGGCGAAACTTTCCAGGGCGACAATGCCAAAAGGTTCGTAAAGACTGGGAAAAACGGCACAATCGGCCACGGTTTGGAAGCGATCGAGGTTTTCATCGGACATAAAGCCCGTAAAATAACAATGATGCCAGATACCGAGATGCCAGGCCTGTTGTTTGAGTTTGTCGGTATTGCCGCCACCGATAATGACAAATTTAGTTTTAGCCCCAGTCTGGGCGAGGACTTTTGGGGCAGCGTTGAGTAACACCGAAACCCCCTTTTCAAAGGTCATGCGCCCGACGTAATAGACGATTTTTTCGTAATCTTCGGCATATTGATGACGAAAAGCTCGGTAATCAAAGTTAGGGTCTCTTTGCTTTTTCTCGGCCCGAATACCGTTATAAACCACATCGATTTTATCCCAGGGTGCGCCCAAGGCCCGATGGACTTCATGACGCATATAGCCGGTACAGACGATGACGCGCCAAGCATTATAGACGAGGGTTCCCTCTTTGCCGGCGATATAGCGTTGGGTGTCGGTGTGCAGTCCGTTATAACGTCCGTATTCCGTGGCGTGAATCGTGGCAATCAGGGGTATTTTAAAGAGATGTTTCAAGGCGATGGCTGCATCCCCTACTAACCAATCGTGGGCATGAACAAGGTCAAATTTTCCGTATTCGGCGATTAGTTTGCCGCCCTGTTGCCCCATGCTGTTATTCATGTTGACCACCCAATGGAAAAAGTCATTGCCAGGGGGTACGGGGACGCGGTGGATGTGAATACCTTCCACCAGTTCATAACTGGGGGCCTGACCGAATTCGATCGTGATTAAATGGACTTCATGACCGAGTTTGACGATTTCGGGATAGAGTTCGGCGACATGACGGGCGATACCGCCCACTAATCGCGGTGGAAATTCCCACGCCAAGACTAAAATCCTCATTTTTCCCTAACCTCGACCTGATTTAAGCTGGTAAGTAATCATTACATCCCCATGGTATCTATTTTGGCTCTGGTTTCTTCCTCTAATTGCCACTCTCCCTGCGCCAGTCTTGAGAGGATTTCTTGTCGCCACTTGCTTAATTGTTCCCGAAAAGCGGCCGTTTGTAGATCGTTGCGCCAGAAAATTAGGGCTGATTCGCCAGTTTGCGGATAATAATTTTTACGCTCTCCAGCGATGCGGAAGCCAAAATGCTCGTAGAGTGCGATCGCTGACTGGTTCGACACCCTCACCTCTAGCGTAGCCCTTTCCAGTTGTCTTTGTACAGCCTTTTCAAGCAGTTTGTAGAGAAGCAGTTTTCCTAATCCTTGTCTTTGATAGTCGGGATAAATTGCCAGGAGGGTAATATGTGCTTCTTCGAGAATTGCCCAAAAACAAGCCAATCCGATTAGGGTTTCGTCCTTCTTGTCCAGGGTAAGAATTAATAATTCACTGTTGGGGCTGTTTAATTCCCGTTCATAACCAGATAGGGTCCAAATACCGCCGAGACTGGTGCGATCGAGTGCCACCATGGCGGCAAGATGTGCGGATTTTGGGGTTTTAATCTGTATTTTTGGCATTTATCGGGGAAGGGAGCAGGGTGTGGGGTGTGGGGTGTGGGGTGTGGGGTGTGGGGTGTGGGGTGTGGGGTGTGGGGTGGTGGGGGTGTGGGGTGTGGGGTGTGGGGTGTGGGGTGGTGGGGGTGTGGGGTGTGGGGTGTGGGGAGAAGGGAGAATAAATAAAAATAGTCTCGGAGTCTCCTAAATACTGACTCCTAACCCAATAGTAGATGTGGGATTTTTGCAGGAGTTCTATTTTCCGACAAAGATAAGCAAAAGTTATTTATTGACTGCAAAAACTTGAGAATATTTAAATTAACATTCCGCAATATTTATAAATTCTTAAGAATTAATTGAGAAAGATTTTTATTTAACAACGATGTTATCATAGTTACAGCGATTTGATAGAATTTCATAGTGGGTTGTTTTGTGCTTTTTTGGGCAGCAATGGTTGAAACCTTTGCCACACCTAGAAGGTAATCCCAATTAAGACGGTTAAATCAGTCAATTTCACCCACAACGATGATCTTTTTTTTGTGTAGTTTTATTGCAAAAAAAAAGTTTTTTTGACAAAAGACACAAAGTATGATATTAGCCCAAGTGATTCCTGGCTGCGAGTAATTATTGTAGAGGGGGAGAGGGGAGAAAAGCTGACGGTTTCAAGATAACTGATCACCGATCACTGAAACATCACCCATCTTAATTTTTTTGGGCGGCCATCGTTAAGCGTTTTAATCCGGTTCTTAACATTTTCCCAGTATTCTCAAAATCGAATAGTATAGATTGGAATAACTCAATGTACGCAAACCTATGGATGGCAGCTTAATCCTGTTCAATATTCTCAATCCGCCGGTTTTGTTCTTTTTCTTAGGAATGCTGGCAGTATTTTTTAAATCCGACCTAGAGATTCCCCAACCACTGCCTAAACTCTTTTCTCTCTATCTGTTGATGGCGATTGGTTTCAAGGGAGGTTATGAACTAGCGGAAAGTGGCATCAATAACCAAATCGCTTTAACTTTGATTGCCTCTGTGGTTATGGCTTGCATCGTTCCCATTTACACTTTCTTTATCCTGAAAATTAAACTCGATAGTGCCAATGCAGCAGCGATCGCCGCAGCCTATGGTTCCATTAGTGCCGTTACTTTCATCACCGCCAGTTCTTTTTTAGAAAAACTTCATATTTCCTATGGCGGTCATATGGTAGCGGCCTTAGCTTTAATGGAATCGCCGGCAATTGTAGTGGGTTTAATCCTGGTGCGAGTCTTTAAAGAGAAAAATGGCGAAGAAGAAGCGTTTTCTTGGTCAAAGGTTCTACATGAAGCCTTTTTAAATGGTTCGGTATTTCTCTTAGTCGGTAGTGTTGTTGTTGGTATGCTCACAGGGGAAAAAGGCTGGGAAAAATTAGAACCTTTCACCCAAGAGATTTTTTATGGTGCTTTAACTTTCTTTCTCCTGGATATGGGATTAGTGGCGGCGAAAAGAATCCGAGAATTAAGCAAAACTGGTGCTTTTCTCATCGGTTTTGCGGTATTCATTCCCGTCATCAATGCTATGGTGGGGATTCTCATCGCTAAGGTTCTCGGATTTGAACAGGGCAATGCTTTATTATTCGCTGTTTTGTGTGCCAGTGCCTCTTATATTGCTGTTCCTGCGGCCATGAGAATGACTGTTCCCGAAGCGAATCCTAGTTTATACGTTTCTATGGCCTTGGCTTTAACTTTTCCCTTCAATATCATCATCGGTATTCCTCTGTACCTAGAGATGATTAAAATCATTGGCTGTGGAGTCTAAAAGGCCCGGTGGGTTTTAAATAATTCCTGTCAAAAGTTTTCTCTTTCACTTATCCTTTTTGTACCTAACTACCATGCTTGAATCCCCGCATCCTTCCCTACAAACTGTCAAAAAAGTGGACATAATTGTTAGTCATGCTTTTCTGGAAGAAACCTTAAGCGTTCTTGATGTTGTCGGAGTTTCCGGTTATACCGTCTTTGGCAGTACTTCGGGAAAAGGTGATCGAGGTTTATCCTGTGATGACTTGGATTGTGATTACAGTGGTAACTACATTATGACGGTTTGTAATAGTGACGAACAACTTGGTCGTCTGATCGATAAAATTCAGCCTTTTTTAAAAAAAGCCGGCGGAATTTTTGTGGTGACTACGGGCCAATGGCTAAGTCATTAGACCTCTTGTAAAAATCAAAAATTGTTCCGGTTGATTAGGAGTCAGTAGTCAGGAGAAAGAGCTTTTCCGGTTTAGAATTTATCTGTATCTGGTCTGGGACCAACAGCGCCGGCGGGATTAACAAAAAGATTGCCCCCAGCTTCATTTTGGAAGATACAATCGATTTTCGGTTTGCCTTCCAAGGGACCTGTATAACCAAAGGTATTCATCCGGTTTTTACAACTTTGTACCTGCTGTCCATCGACTAATTTTTGTTGTTCTAAAATTGACCAGTTATTGCGTCGCAAAACGCAACCGGGTTGCATAACCGGTTGGGTGACAAAAACATTAAAGGGGTTAAGGGTGACATAAACCCGCAAATCGGTGACAATGGCGCTGGCCCCAAATTGCACACATAATTCCGCATTGGGGGCGCTGCGATCAATTACTTCCCGGGAAGCGACGTTTTCGGGGCTAAAATTAGCGGTAGAACTGAATACCAGACCGAGACCCACCCCTAGTACAAAAATACCGCCAATCAGGGCGATCATGGCATAGTTTAATTTTGCCAATAGGCCTCCGGGGGACGAACTGCGAGAGTCATCGCCATAGGAGCGGTCATAATCACGATCACGCGATCGGGGAGGAGTATAACGAGGTCTTCTATTCATAGAAATTGCTGATGTGGCTGCTATGGCGGTCAGTCGTTAGCTATTAGCTTATCACTGTTCTATCCTAGCAACCCGGGGGATAACCGACAGGATAGGTCTGGTATAGGGCTATATCGTTTTTTTTGGGGTTAATATGTTATGGTGGATCACTAAACAGAGTAAGTCAGCCTAATCCAAGTTTCTATGCTAGATATTAGCTAGACAAATTCGGAGCGGAGGAACCATATTTGGGGCGTATTTCTAGATTTTTTAGCCTAGAAAAGGATATCTCTCTATCCTAGCCCGTCAGCTAACTTCGTCGGCGTGGGGGGGAAGACTGAAACATCACTACATTCCTAGTAATGTCTTGATCGGTTCAGTTATGTCGCTGGTACTACTTGATAGTCATAACTTACAGGAGACATTGTTTATGGAGATTCTCATGTCAGCTTACCGATCGCAACAATTTTAAGATTTTCCGTAGATAACCATATTTTCTATGAGTTTGCTGTACATTCGGGCAAACTTTTAGTCCTATCGAGAAACCGAAAGTAAAAACAGGATCAAAAATGCTGGAATCTTTACCAATGTGGATTGCTGCGATGACTTTTATTGCAGTCATTGTGGTGATTATGTTCGAGTGGCTTCATATTACCGTAGCGGCTTTACTGGGGGCTTTAATCTTAGTTTTTACCCATATCATGACTCTCCAGGAGGCGGTGGGTTATATCAGTCGCAGTTATGCCACTCTCGCCCTATTTTTTGGGGTAATGGTGTTAGTGAGAGCCTTTGAACCAACGAAAATTTTTGATTATTTAGCGGCACAAATGGTGTTTTTAGCGAAGGGACAGGGCAAATTATTATTAATAGGAATTGTCGCCATTACTACCCCAATCTGTGCGGTATTACCCAACGCTACCACGGTGATGTTATTAGCCCCGCTGATTCCCCCCTTAGCTCAAGATATCGGTGTGGATTTTGTGCCGCTCTTAATCCTGATGGTTTTCGTAGCCAACAGTTCCGGATTATTAACGATTGTTGGTGATCCCGCTACTTATATCGTCGGTGATTCTATTAATATCACCTTCATGGAATACCTACAGCGCTTGAGTTTAGGTGGTGCCTTGGCAGTAATTACCATTCTGGTTATGTTACCTTGGTTATTCCCGAAAATCTGGCGGACAAAATTCGAGCATTTAGAAGAATTACCCCATCCGAAAATTAATCATCCTCGCGTCTTAGCTCTGGGGGGAATTATCGTCTTTTTAGTCTTATTTTTATTCGTCGTCGGTGAATCTTTTCCCGTACCCATTTCTCCCGCTGCCGTTGCTTTGATGGGGGCAACTTTAGCCCTACTTTTAGCCCAGCAATCGAAAATCGATACGGTGCATAATATTCTCCGGGATGTGGACTGGAGTACCCTATTATTTTTTATGTCGATTTTTGTCCTAATTGGCGGCTTAGAAAAAACTGGTGTAGTTAATAGTTTATCGGGATTTCTGGCGATAATTTTAGGCAAAAATATCTTTTTAGGTTCTCTAGTCTTGCTGTTTTTTGTCGGTTTTATTTCCAGTGTAGTTCCGAATATTCCCCTAGTGGTGGCCATGGTTCCACTACTGAAACAGTACCTTGTTAATGTTAATTTAGTCGGGACAGAGGTTCTTTCTCCCGATTATGCCGGTTCCTTTCCCCCCGAAGTTTTACCGCTTTTCTACGCGATGATGTATGGGGCCACCCTAGGGGGTAATGGTACTTTAGTGGGGGCTTCTTCTAATATTGTCGCCGCCGGCATCGCTGAACAACACGGGGGCAAAATTACCTTTCATACCTTTCTGCGCTACGGTTTACCAGTGATGTTTACTCAGTTAGTCGTCTCGGCAATGTATATGTTAATTTTCTTTGTCTAGTCTATCTCTGGGGGGCATTAATGTTAAGTTCGCCTAAGATTGACAAAAACGTTAACATTGATTAACATTCTCCTATCGTGCTAGATAATCTGGATTGATCGGCGATCATGAACAAAAAAATCTCTGTTTTAGCACCAGATTTATCCGGTGGTGGTGGCACAAGAGTCTATTTGATTGCTCAAGTCTTGCAACAGCTAAACTGTCAGGTGACGGTCTATGGCCCGATTTTTGGCCGGGAAATCTATCCAACCCCACCGCAGAATTTACCCGTGATATCGGTCAAAGGCAATAATTATCCCCAGTTTTTTGGCCAGATCAAAACTTTACTCGATCGCCTCTCCGGAGAGATTATCTATGCGGTTAAACCCCGTCCCACCAGTTTCGGCATCGGTTTACTGAAACGTTTTTTTTCCCCACGTCCCCTAATTCTCGATATTGACGATTGGGAAATGAGTTGGTTTGGTGGCGATCAATGGTCCTATCGTCCTCACCCCCGACAATTAGCTAGGGATATCCTCAAAAAAAATGGTGCGCTTAGAGACCCGAATCACCCTCTCTATCTGCGTTGGCTGGAAAATTTAATTGACCGCGCCGATGCGGTGACGGTTAATAATCAATTTTTGCAAAAGCGCTATGGGGGGATTTACTTACCGAATGGCAAGGATACGCAACTTTTCGATCCCAATCTCTACGATCCTGTCGCTTGTCGTCAAAAATACGGTTTATCCGCGTATAAAGTCTTAATGTTCCCGGGTACAGCTAGACCCCACAAAGGTTTAGAAGATGTCTTAATCGCTTTAGATCAAATTGGTGATCCTGATTTTAAATTGGTGGTGGTCGGTGGTCGCCAAATCGGGGATGGTTATCTGGATAGTTTGCTAGAAAAAGGTCAACCTTGGTTAATTCATTTACCTGCTCAACCGCTCGATCGAATGCCGGAAGTTGTGGCCGCTGCTCATGCTATTATCGTTCCCCAGAGGGATGAAGCCACGGCTAACGCCCAATTTCCGATTAAACTCACCGATGCTATGGCGATGGCTAAACCGATTATTTCCACTAAAGTGGCAGATATTCCCGAAATTTTAGCTGATATTGGCTATTTAGTCGAACCTAGATCGCCAGAGCAACTAGCTGTCATAATTAGAGAAGTTTTTAATCATCTCGACTCGGCTAATGCACGAGGACTAAAAGCGAGAGAGCGCTGTATTGCCTCCTATAGTACCACCGCCATGGCGACAACTCTCTCTGGCATAATTACTTCTCTGGAAGGGAAATATTAGATTGTAGCGAGTAGGATAATTGACCGTTGACTATTTACTTTATTACTTATAGCGATGAATCCTAATCAAATTCTCCTTAAATATACGCTGAAACACTGGATATTAGTGGTTTCCAGCATTGTTATCGGCTTTGTCAGTACCGTATTTAATGGGGTAGGAGCTATTTTAGTTATCCCTTTGCTAATTTCTTTTATTAATCCCGAAAATGATATATTAAAAAATGCCCCCCAAATTATCAAAAAGCTGCTCTCAGTTTTCGAGGTTTTCTCGGTCGAGACTCGTTTTTTCTGGATGTTTGCGGCGATATTATTGATTTTAATTCTCAAGCACATTACCAATTTTGTCAGTAATTGGCTAGGCACTTACTTGTCTTTGATTATGGCAAGAGATATGCGAATTGATTCAGTTATTCTGCTGCTAGAAGTGGATATAGATTATTATGTAAAAAGTAAAATAGGAGATATTTTTAATCGTTTCATGTCGGAGATTAATCGAGCCGTGGGATCAATTAGAAATTACATAAACCTGATTAAGATTATCGCCACAGCTTTCATGTACTTAGCTATTTTATTATCAATTTCTTGGCAATTAACTATTCTTTCTAGTCTTTTGGGTGGCCTTTTAGCTCTGCTTAATCAATACTTTGTCAAGAGATCGAAAAAGTTTGGAGAGATTATCACCGTAACGGCTAAACAGCAAACTAATAAACTGTTGGAACTGTTAACGGGAATTCGGCTAATTAAAGCAGTTGGCAATGAAAGATACGAATTAGAATCTATTGTGGAAGATATAGAAGCCCGGGAGAAAGCGGGTTTAGATGCCCAGACTAATAATGCTGTAATCGCTCCGCTCAATGAGATCGGTGGGGTAATTATTATTGCTTTAATTATCATTGCTGGTCGTTATCTTTTTAATGAACAACTGCAAGCTTTAGCGACGATTTTATTAACCTATCTCTATGTACTTTTCCGGGCCTTGCCGATGGTTAGTCAGATTAACAGTGCTAGGAGTAGTCTATTGGGTGATGTTTCCGCAGTAGAGGTGGTAGCGGATTTTCTCATTCGAGAGAATAAACCATTTATGAGCAATGGCTCTATTCCCTATCAAAGATTAGAGACAGGTATTCATTTTGATAACGTCCAATTTTCCTATCCCGGTCATCAAGAATTAGTTCTCAAGGGCATCGATCTTTGGATTCCAAAAGGAAAAATGATCGCTCTTGTTGGTGCTTCGGGGGCGGGAAAATCGACAATTGCTGATTTATTACCACGCTTTTATGATCCTACAGCCGGGAGGATTCTTTTTGATGGTCAAGATTTACGCGATTATGAGGTCAAATCTCTGAGAAAAGCGATGGGAATAGTCAGTCAAGATACTTTTCTCTTTAATAATTCTCTCCGTTTTAATATTGCCTACGGATTAAGCGATGTTAGTGATGCAGAAATTGTAGCAGCGACAAAAAGGGCGAATGCCTACGAGTTTATCTCCAAACTGCCGGAAGGACTGGATACGGAAATTGGCGATCGGGGAGTGAGACTTTCAGGAGGACAAAAACAAAGATTAGCGATCGCTCGTGCCTTACTGCGAGATCCAGATATTCTCATTCTCGATGAAGCTACCAGTGCTTTAGATACAATTTCTGAGCGTTTAGTGCAGGAAGCGATCGACGAACTCTGTCGCGAGCGGACTACTCTTGTGATCGCTCACCGTCTTTCCACTGTTCAAAAAGCCTATCAAATTGTGGTGCTGGACAAGGGAAAAGTGGCAGAAATCGGCAATCATGAGGAATTATTAGCTCAAGGCGGTCATTATGCCCGTTTACACGCTCTGCAATTTAGTGATAGCAAAGAGGCCGACTCTAAGAAGAGGGAAGATGAGCAAAAAAGAAAAGCTTATTTATCCTACGAAGCGAGAAGCAGTCTTAATAGTCTTTTAGGTTCTTTGCGTCTAGTATCTGAAGATTTAATCGAAGATTCTCAGGAGAAACAGGAAATTTTAGAAGAATCCTGTAGTTCAGCTATGCGACTTCTCCATATTATCGAAGACTACGAGTATTCCTCGACTCGATAGATCTCCTGCAAAAATCAAAAATTGTCGTAGTTAGTGAGGAGTCAGGAGACAGGAGATAGGAGACAGGAGGAGAAAAAACAGAAGAGACAACTATCCTAAGGCATAAAATCTAAGATTATGTCAAATTTATCTGAGTTTTTAGATATCAAGAGGTCTCTGGAAAAAAACTCTTAATTTATACTAAAATAGTTAGTACAGATAGGCATCTTCCCAGACGGTGAAAAGGAATTATTTACCCTTGAAAACCACAGTTAAAGTCAGCACACAAACCCAATTACCCCTACATCTAGTTATCACCCATCCCCAGTATCGTTTTGTCGATTTATTCGCGGGAATCGGTGGGTTTAGAATCGCTTTGGAGAAATTGGGAGGACGTTGTTCAGGCTATTCAGAAATTGATAAACAGGCCATCCAAGTTTATCAACAGAATTTTATTAGCTATCTCAACAGCGATGAAATTGCTTTCGGAGATGTGAGTAAAATCAGCAATTTACCCGATAATCTCGATCTTATTGTCGGCGGCGTTCCCTGTCAACCTTGGTCGGTGGCGGGATGTTTACGGGGATTTGAAGATCCCCGGGGAAAACTCTGGTTTGATGTGATTAAATTAGTCCAGAAAAGTCAACCCAAAAGCTTTATTTTCGAGAATGTCAGTGGGTTAGCTAGTCCTCGCAATCGGGAGAATTTAGAGTTAATTATCGATGAATTAACTAGCTGTGGTTATCAAGTTTACTGGCAGTTATTAAATGCCTACGATTTTGGTTTACCCCAGAATCGCGAGAGAGTTTTTATCGTAGGAATTAGAAAAAATATAGATAACTATGAGCGGTTTAAATTTCCCTTACCTTTGGGTATCCATCCGAAGGTTTTAGATATTTTAGAAGACATCAAAAATATTCAACCAGTTAAGAAAGTCAAGTTATCTGCGGATACTTTATTTAATGGGTTTGTTCCCCCATCAAGAACTCGTTTTCAAAAAGAAGATGAATTAAATGACTTCTTTATTTTTTCTGATTTAAGAAATGGTCACACAACTATTCATTCTTGGGATATTATCAAAACTACCGAACGACAAAAAAGTATCTGTTTAGCTTTGCTGAAATTAAGACGCAGTAAAAAGTATGGCGAAAAAGATGGTCATCCCGTGGCTTTTTCTGCTTTTTTGGAAATTATACCCGATCTAAAAATTGAGGAACTAAATCAGTTAGTTTCTCTCGGTATTTGTTGGCAAACGCAGGAGGGTAAGTATGAATTTATTAACTCGAAAAATATGACGGGAATTAACGGCATTTATCGGATTATTTTACCGACGGCCGATATTATTCCTACCCTAACCGCTACGGGTGCTAAAGATTATATTGCCACTATTTCAATTACCGCTACTCATCCCCAAGAATACAAACAATTGTTTTTAAAGAAAATCTATAAACCCAAAAAGTTTCGAGAAATTACTCCCCAAGATGCGCGTAAATTACAAGGATTCCCTGATAATTTTATCTATCATCCACAGCCGGCTATCGCTAAAAAACAATTCGGAAACGCTGTTCCTGTACCAGTGGTGGAGGCAGTAGCAAGAAATTTACTGGAAATAATTCGTCCCGATTATTAGACCGCAGGATACTGAATCATATTAAAATATTTAAAGGCTTAAAAATCCAAGTTTTCGTTGTGGGGAGTCTGTCGTCAGAAGTCGGTCATCAATACCAAATTAGGTTATACTTCATATTTATGAGAAAGTCTGTAAATTATCCTAATTGCTAAGGAGGTTAAAAATTGAGGCATTTCCTAGTAAAAATCTAACTACTTTAAATTGAAAAAATGATCATGTTTAAACGATACGAAGCTGATGAACAAGTTATATTTCATGGTGATTCTTTGCCGATTTTATCCAGTGAGATTGCCTCTAATTCTGTAGATCTAATTTTTCTCGATCCTCCCTATAATATAGGTAAGCATTTTGCCGATTTTTACGACAAATGGGAATCGGAAAATGATTATATAAATTGGGCAAATCAAATTCTTGATCATTGTCTTCGCATCTTGAAACCCCAGGGAACATTATATGTTATGGCCAGCACTCAAGCAATGCCTTACTTTGATCTTTACTTAAGACAAAAAATGACGATTCTTAGTCGCATTATCTGGCATTATGATAGTTCAGGAGTACAAGCAACAAAATACTTTGGTTCGATGTATGAACCAATACTTCACTGTGTGAAAGATAAAAATAATTACACTTTTAATTCAAAGGATATTAAGATAGAAGCAAAAACCGGAGCAAAACGAAAACTAATTGATTATAGAAAAGCGATTCCGAGTCAATACAATACAGAGAAAGTACCGGGCAATGTTTGGTATTTTCCTAGGGTCAGATATCGCATGGATGAATACGAAAATCATCCTTCACAAAAACCTGAATCATTGCTAGAAAGAATTATTTTGGCCAGCACTGACAAGAGTGGAATTGTGCTTGATCCATTTGCAGGAACTTTTACAGCTGCAGCTGTAGCTAAACGTTTGGGAAGAATTTCTATTAGTATAGAATTACAAGAGGAGTATTTAAAAATTGGTCTTCGACGGATTCTCGGATGGCAAGAATACAAGGGAGAAAAGTTACTCCCTCCTCAAAAAAGCTATAGTAGAAAAAGCGAAAATAAACAAGAATCTAACTTTGTACAGGAGAGTCTTTTCGATGTCGATAGTAAAGCATGAATTCACCAAGATAATTATTAAAATTATCGATAATTACTTTCCCAATCAGGGAAATAGCATTTTAAATGCTAGTGAGTTATTGCAATATTTGAACATTAAAACTAGAGCCGCTAATCGAGGTTCTAAATCCCGAGCAGGATTGGCTAATCATTATGCCATTTATGTTTTAGTGGAAGACTATATTAATAATGAGTTTCATCTTAAGGATGGATACGACGAGTATCAAGGCGCTCAGTATATGACACTTTTTCGCAGGCAAAGGGAGCTTCCTTTTGGCGATAAATTACAAAATCATGCTCTCAATCATCGATTAAATCAGGAATTTAAAAAGTATTTTCCCACTTTATCTTATCTGCCTATAATTAGAGATGTTAAAACCAATAGATACTGGATTAATGAGAATCTAATTAAGTTTTATCTAGAGGGTAATCAAGTTAATATTGCGCCAGTGATTATAGATATAATTGATGCCTATGTGCAAACAAGACAAAAAGCATTTAATCAATTTATCAGCTATTGTCAACAGATGATTGATATTCAACAGCAAGATCCCCAGAAAGCTATTGAATTTATTCGGAGTTTACTCAGACCAAACATTGATGCTAGAGTTTTTGAGATTGTCAGTTATGCAATTCTTAAAGAGTATTATGGGGAACAGAAAATATATTGGGGGTGGTCGCCTGATCGCTTAAACTCTGAATACTTACTTTTATATAAAACTGGTCGAACAAATGCCAATGACGGGGGGATAGATTTTGTCATGAAACCCCTAGGACGATTTTTTCAAGTTACGGAAACGATAGCTGCTGATAAATATTTTTTAGATATTGATAAAGTGCAAAAATATCCCATTACTTTTGTGGTTAAAACCGAGCAGACTTGCGAGGAAATTTTAGAAAAAGTTGCGGAGCAAGCTAAGATAAGATACAAGATCAGGGCAATTGTCGAAAGATATCTAGAATCTGTAGAGGAAGTGATCAATATTCCCGAATTAATCAACCGTTTTGAGCGGGTTTTAGCTCAAGGTAAAGGAGGAGCGGTAATTGCAGAAATGGTTTTACAGAGCCGGATTGAGTTTAACCTAGAATCAGAGCCATAAAGATATCTAACTCCCCAGCTAAACTAGAATAGAAAGATAGGAAAGCGATCGAAATTAGAATGACGACCGAAATTGAAAAAGAACTAGAAACCGGCGAAGCTGTCTTGGAAAAACGGCGAAATTTTGCCATTATCTCCCACCCTGACGCGGGAAAGACCACCCTGACCGAAAAACTGTTACTATACGGGGGTGCAATCCATCAAGCGGGTGCAGTCAAAGCAAGACGCGACCAACGCAAGGCCACCTCCGACTGGATGGAAATGGAAAAACAACGGGGAATTTCGATTACTTCCACGGTTTTACAGTTCGATTATCGTGATTTTCAGATTAATCTCCTCGATACTCCCGGCCACCAAGATTTTAGCGAAGATACCTATCGTACCCTAGCCGCTGCCGATAATGCGGTGATGTTAATCGACGCAGCCAAAGGTTTAGAACCCCAAACGAGAAAACTCTTTGAAGTGTGCAAACTGCGTCAGTTGCCCATCTTTACCTTTGTTAACAAAATGGATCGCCCCGGCCGCGAACCTCTGGATTTATTGGACGAAATCGAGCGAGAATTAGGATTACAGACCTATCCCGTCAATTGGCCGATCGGAATTGGCGATCGCTTTCGGGGAGTTTTTGATCGGGCCACCCAGACCATACACCTGTTTGAACGTCGCTCCCACGGCTCTCAGGAGGCGCAGGAAACCGTGATCGAGCTTGGCGACCCCAAAATTGAGGATTATCTCGAAAAAGACCTGTATTACCAGTTAAAAGAGGATATAGAACTGCTCTCGGAATTGGGTGCGGAATTGGATTTGCCAGCAGTCCACGCAGGAGAAATGACCCCGATCTTTTTTGGTAGCGCCATGACCAATTTTGGGGTGAAATTATTCCTAGAATCCTTCCTCGACTATGGATTGCCACCCAGAGGACGCAATTCCTCCCTCGGTGTCCTTGATCCCACCTATCCCGATTTCACCGGTTTTGTCTTCAAACTGCAAGCAAACATGGATCCCAAACATCGGGACCGGGTGGCCTTTGTGCGGGTATGTACGGGGAAATTCGAGAAGGATATGGTAGTAAACCACGCTAGAACTGGTAAAACTATCCGTTTATCCCGTCCTCAGAAACTTTTTGCCCAAGATCGGGCAGTTATTGAAGAAGCTTATCCCGGAGATGTGATCGGATTGAATAACCCCGGGGTCTTTGCGATCGGTGATACCATTTATATGGGTAAAAAGCTCGAATACGAAGGGATTCCCTGTTTTTCCCCGGAATTATTCGCCTATCTCAGAAATCCTAACCCTTCCAAGTTCAAACAGTTTCAAAAAGGAGTCTCGGAATTACAGGAAGAAGGGGCCGTACAGATATTATCCTCGATCGATGAATTTAAACGCGACCCGATTTTAGCCGCCGTCGGTCAATTACAGTTTGAAGTGGTGCAATTCCGTCTTTTAAGCGAGTACGGAGTCGAAACTACCCTCGAACCCCTAGCCTATAGTTTAGCCCGTTGGGTCGCCGGGGGTTGGGCCGCTTTAGAAAAAGCAGGTAAACTCTTTAATACTCTAACTGTCAAAGATTACTGGGGTCGTCCCGTCTTATTATTCAAAAATGAGTGGAATTTACAGCAAGTTAAAGAAGATCACCCCTCTTTGCAATTAAACTCGATCGCACCAGTAGGATCGGGAGTACAACCGCAATCCTAACCCTTAATCCCCCAAGACAATTGCCGAACTGGTCAGGACAAGATAGCGACCCCCCAGATAACTAGACTAAAGTAGAAGTGGTCAGAAAGTCTCGATCTTTCCTAACACTCGGATGTCTCAAAGCAGTATCGTTGACGAGTCCCTCACCATTAGAAAAAGTCCTCCTGTCAATTCCCGAATTAATCCCTGTTTAATTCGCTTTTGTTATTTTCTGGGAAATTATCTGGTTTTACCGGCTTTTTTCAGCAAAATAACGGTGACAGGCCAGGAAAATATTCCCCTAACGGGGGGTGTCATCCTTGCACCTACCCATCGGTCCCGTTGGGATGCGCTGATTTTACCCTACGCGGTGGGGCGCTTAGTTACTGGACGCGATTTGCGCTTTATGGTTTCCGCTAATGAGATCAAAGGGGTGCAAGGTTGGTTTATCCGACGCTTGGGGGGTTTTCCCGTCAACACCGATCACCCCGGTATGGGTAGTCTGATCCATAGCGTCGAACTTTTGGCCGCGGGGGAAATGGTGGCGATTTTTCCGGAAGGGGGTATCTGTCGCGATCGAGTGGTTCATCCCCTGAAACCGGGAGTAGCGCGGATCGCGTTGGAAGTTAAGATCATGAAACCCGATGCAGATATCAAGATTTTGCCGGTAAGTATTAGTTATAATCAGCCTTACCCCGGATGGGGAAGCGAAGCGACAGTAAATATCGGTCAAGGGATTGATGTGCTTGATTATCAGCAAAATTCGCTAAAACGGGAAACTGTCCGCTTAACCAAAACCTTGAGCGATCGCTTAAAATTTCTCCACGAGGATCAATCACCTTAATCAGCTGTTGACTATCTACCCCATGAGTGGGATTTCGGGGACGGATTAAAATGATTGTTTTAACTATTTTTAAGTAAAAAAGTGGCTTTTCTGGTTTAAATAAATAATACTAAATCTGGTTATTAAGGACTGATTATTTATTCCCCTTTTTGCATGAGTGCATGAGTAGAAAACGGGTTTCTCGGAGAAACCCGTTTTCTGTGCGTTACTCAACGGATTTAGTATAACATCTTGGTTTTTTCTATTTCTGGCTCCTGAATACTGCCTCGGAGACCCATCAGACCGGTGAAGATGTCCGATTGTTGCAGGGGGTCTAATGATAGAATGGGCATCAGCGAAAGTAGTTTGTGAGCGAAGTGATCCGATGCAGTTCCAAATCCAGCCAGACAGTGAAATCCCCGCCTCTAAGCAATTATTTGACCAAATTCGCTTCGCTATCGCCTCTCGTCAGTATCCACCAGGCCATCGTTTACCTAGTACCCGTCAACTAGCTATGATCACGGGATTACACCGTAATACGATAAGTAAAATTTATCAGCAACTGGAAGACGATGGGTTAGTAGAATCCATAGCAGGTTCGGGGATTTATGTCAAGGCTCGCGGGCATGAAAACGATAATTTATCGGGTTCGCCCCTATTGGAACAAAATCCAGAAATAGGCCGACTAATTCGCCAGAGTTTGGCTAGTTTTCTCGCTCAAGGTTTAACTTTAGAGCAAATTCGCGAGTTATTACTGGCGGAAATTGATTGGCGATCGCAGTGTAGTTCCCAAGTTCTTGTCACCATTCCCCGTCACGATTTGGGTGCAGGAGAACTAATGTTGAGAGAATTAGAGCAATCCCTCAAAATTCCCGTCCAATTAGTGGCCATGGAGGATTTAGCCCAAGTTTTAGCCAATACTAAATCTGCCACCGTTGTCACCAGTCGCTATTTTATCAGTGTGGCGGAGGAAATTGCCGCTCCTTTTCACCTACGAGTCATTCCCATCGATATCTATGATTACAGCAAGGAATTGGCATTAATCAAAAAATTACCCACCGATAGCCGTTTGGGGATTGTCAGTATTAGCACCGGTATTATTAAGGTGGCCGAAATTTTAATTCATAGTTTACGGGGCGATGATTTATTAGTTATGTCTGCCCAAATTCATGAAACGGATAAGTTAAAAGTTTTAGCCCGAACTTCCCAGACAATTATCAGTGATCAAGCGAGTTATACTTTAATTAAAAATCTGATTAATGAAGTGCGATCGGATTTAATTCGTCTGCCAGAAATTATCTGTAGTGATAATTATATTGGGGATAAATCAATTCAATTGCTCAGACGAGAATTAGGATTAGGTGGTTAGAGGATAAGCTATAGCGGTAAGCGCTTGAGTGAGATACAAACCAAGCTTTGCCTAGCATGGTTTATAGCTCGTGACACTGTACCTCATACGACTGCACACCGCTATAGGACCCATTTTAACCTCTGAATCTCCCCCACCCCCCCAACCCCCCCGACGTCGGGGGGGCAAGGGGGGGTTGCCTCTTGCAAGAGTGCCTTATCTCAACAAGCAATTTAAATGCGCGGGCAGCTGAACTTTAAAATTTATTTTACTCTATGGTTACTATTGACAATGACCTAGGGCAAATCGAGAATAAAAGCGAAAAAAACTTTTAAGAAGTATTAACTTTTTAGTACAATGGCGGAAGGATAGGGATAAGCTCAATTTTTCACTCTCGGACGAGGTTAGATGAAAAGTGCTGAATGTTTAACGGTATCCCCCGGGGAACCGCTTACTGATTGGCAAAAACTGGGATTAGATTTTGTGGCTCGTTGGCAGGGACGAGATGTTATCCTAGCGATCGATCTTACCGGTAGTGTTAACTTTAATGATGAAGGACGCACGCGCCTCGGTCAAATTATTCGCGATAGTTTAAAAAATAACGATTCCGTTTATTTAGTTCCCTTTGCTGATAATGTCCAACCGATTACAGAACCGATTTTAATTCGCGGAAAGGAAGATATAGATGCGGTTTTAAAAGCGATTCCCTGGCAATCTAGCCAAAGTGCTAAAAATACCGATATTCAGCGCGCAGAATGGCACGTTTATCCCCGACTGGCACGCTTAAATCAGTGTCGTTTAACTGCCAATCAAGCTATCAAACCCCAGTCGGTAGTTTGGATTACCGATGCACCCCTTTCTACCGCTGCGGGGATTACTTCACAACAGTGGATAGAAAACCCAAAAAATAGCCCTTTTCGTCTTGCTGATTCTCCCGAAAGTTTGGAGAGACAAAACTGGCTTAATTCCCTACCAATTAATCTAAGAACCCAAGAAATTACCGCCACTAACGGCAATAAATATAAACTATCAGTTGTCGATATTGCTCCCACAGCACAAGAGTTTTGTACTCCCGCACCGGGAGGACAAGAAACTTGTTTGATTAATTCTTATCTCTTGAGTCAGTTATGGTTGCCAGCATTGGTAATTACATTAATGGGAATTGGGGGAATAGTAGCGAGTATTTTGGGAATTCGTCACTGGTTGCTGTTAAATACTGCTTGGACTATTGAAGTCTCCTCTAATGATGATGAAGATGAAACCCAAAAATATATTTTAAAAACATCTGGAAAAATTAACATCGGTGGTGATGAATATCATAAGAATACCATCCCTTGTCCTGGGGAAGAAATTCGCTGCTATTTAGAAAGACGCGGCAATCAGTTATATCTGAAACCCAGTCAACAAGCAGAGATTTTTTATCGAGGTAGTCAACTAACTCAGGAGGTGAAAATAGATAAAAATTACCTGACTTTAACCTATCACCATAACCATCAAGATTTCGACCTACAAATTCAGATTAGCAAAAAATAACTCAGGAGATTTAAACCATGGCTAACACCAGTCAAACCCGCGCTATCAAACGGACAATTATCATCGGATTAGGTGGTACTGGTCGAGATGTGTTGATGAGAATTCGTCGCTTTATTATTGATAAGTATGGGAAGTTATCTAACCTACCCGTTGTCAGTTTTGTTCATATTGACACAGATAAAAATGCTTTTAATGGTTCGGGTTTACCCACCGGAAATAGCTATCACGGGGAAGAAATTCTTCTATCAGCTGCTGAAAGAGTATTTATTAATATGAATGCTCAGGATGTTAACAATCTCACCTATGAACTTGAACACCAAACCCTTTTTGAAAGTCCCTTTTCCCATATTGAAAGCTGGTTAGACCCAAGACTAAAAAAACAAATAACTGCCATTGAAAATGGTGCGGGGGGTATTCGTCCCGTCGGTCGTTTAGCTTTCTTCCATAACTATCAAAAAATTCAGGAAGCAATTGAAGCAGCGGAAAGACGAACTTCTGGTCATGAATCCTTTATGTTTAGCGGTAAAGTTAACGGTCAAAGTTTTAATGTCCAAGGGGGGTTAAATGTCTTTGTTGTCGGTTCTTTGTGTGGGGGAACTGGTAGCGGTATTTTCCTCGATGTGGCCTACACTTTGCGTCATATTTTACAACAAACCGCCGAATATACATCCTTTGGTTATTTGGTAATTAGTCCTAAACTTTATGGTGATGGGGCAATTATGAGAGCTAATACCTATGCAGCTTTGAAAGAGTTAGATCATTATACCAATGAAAGTAATTCCTTTCAAGTCTGTTATGATAAACAAAATTTCGTCCACATCGATGAAAAACGTTCTCCTTTTGATTTTGCCTACTTAGTTTCTAATCGCACTGCGGGAGATTACCAGATTAATAATAAAGGTAAATTATGTAATGTCATTGCTTACAAGATTTTCTTGGATTTTGCCGATGAGTTATCTCTCCCCATCAAAAGAAATCGGGATAACTATAAAGACCCGATGATTCGTAAAGATAATCATCCTTTTCAGATGTGTCAAGGTTATATCTCCTTTGGACTAGCGAGGATTTATTTTACTCGCGACCGAATTGTGCAGATTGGTCTCAATCGTTTTAGTCTCAAATTAATTAAATTTTGGTTAGAGGGATATGGTCAAAGTCCCAGTGGACAAGAGTTATTAAGTAAGTTCCTAGCTAATTGGAGTACCCAAAGTAATAAGGATTATTTTACTGCCAGATTGGAAGAGGCAACCCTAGAGAATAATAAAACTTTTTCTAAGACTTTAACCGCTTGGAAAAATTCCCTAGAGGAAGAAATATCCAATAGTCAAGATTTGGAGAATTTACCCCAAACCGTCAAGCAATCCCTAGAAAAAGAGTTTCGCAAAGTACAAGGAGGAGAAACAGATAGCAGTCGCGGAATCTGGTTAACTCTGACCCAACAAACTCAACCTAAATTAATCGAAAAATTTAAGTCAGATATTGACCAATTTTTGGAGATTCTTCTTAATCCTGATAGCTTAGAATTTTCTTTGGAAAATAGCCTATCTTTTTTGGTCGCTTTACAAGTACAGATTAATACCTACAAGGGGAATCTAGAGGAATTATCTCAGGATAATAAAGGGTTTCATTCCTCGGAAAAAATTGATAACATTTGGCGAAATCTCAAACAAACTCTCGAAGATATAAACGGGAAAAAGTCTGTCTTCAAGATGTTCAATAAAAATGCCAATAGTGAGAGAATCAAGGCCGAGTTAAGAGACTACGTTCAAAGCGGACAAAAATTAATTCAGCATAACTTTAATTTCAGCATCAATGGGGAATCCAGAAAGATTGTTGAAGCGATTCTCAAGCATATTTCCAGTCGAATGCTGCAGATACAACAACTGAAAGAAACCCTATATCAGCTAATCACAGAATACGATAAATACGAACAGGAGTTAATGCAGTTAAATCTCGACGAGATGACTGGGGAAGGTATTTTCCCAGAGGAGAATATTGATAACTGTATCCCTGACAGTAACTCCCGAACTCAATACATTTCCGTTAGCCAAAAAGTCACCAATAATTTAGGCTATAATGCTTCACTATTCAGTTTATTTAGCCAATCTTTTGTTATTGATAATGAAACTCTCAAAGATACCCTAACAGCAACAATCGAGAAACAGTTTCAATCAGTAAGCACTAATAAAATTGATGCAGTAATTAAGCGATTTATGGGTCAATATAGACCACATGATTTTCCTGAACGCTTGGCGCAAATTCTGCGAGAAGCTGATTTAATGTTACCCATAAATGTTAATGATGCTTACTATCGTTTGCATACAGATAAAGCATTACTAATTGGGACTAAGGATGATAATTCACCCACCATGCAAAGATTTATGAAGACTCTCGAATCTGATTTAAATATTAATCGGGGGACTTCTTTTGAATCAATTCAAACCGACGAAGAAATCCTAATTACCTACGAGTTTGGTGGGTTTCCCCTAAGAATCATTACTGATTTATCTGGGTTACAAAAAATCTATCAAGACCAAAAGAGAATCAGCATTTTACACAATGATTACAGGATAGATTTTGCTGATATTATCCCACCACCTGCCAAATTAATTGAGGAATTAGAGTTTATTTTCTATCCCGCAATTGCTCTCGGTTTACTAGAATACGATGAGGAAGATGATACTTATCAATTAGTCATTGAAGGCGATTTATTTAACAATAAGTCCATCATTGACATTAGCGGTAATTGGCGACTTGCTTTAGAACAATTTGCTTCTCGGAAGGACATGATTAATGCTTTGCAGGTACTGCTTAATCACGCAAAAAATGAGATTTTGGCTAATCCTCCTCTATTATTTACTAACGAGGGTGATTATTTCCAGAACGTCAGCTATTTTGTCAACAATGTCAAAAATTTACCCTCCTATCACCCTAATTATCGCTACAAAGATAAGGTAGCTGGACAAGATGGAAATCATATACAGGAGGCAAAAGAAGGAATTATCACCCGTTTTGTTAATCAACTGAAAATGGAACTAGAAAAACGTGCTGCTGAACAGAAAAAACTCGACAAACAACAGCAAAAGCAACAAACTTTACTGGGAACAAACAATAACAGTAGTCAACCCAGTTTACCCGCAGAGGTTAGCACTACTGATGAATGGTCAAATTAATCAATCTTAATAATGTTTCCCCAGCTATCTGAGGAAACATTCACCCCCAACTCTCTCTATCAACCACAATTCGAGGTATCCAATAACTATCATGGCATTACTTAACCTTTTTCCCCCCTATCTGATTCTTTTAACTCTAGTCTTGGTTATTTTTCCCACCGTCTTAGCTGTGGGAATCCGGATTGCTCTCTATAAACATCTCCAAAAGTCAACCGCAAAAGTCAAGCGTTTAATTCGGGGGAAAAGTCGCGGTGTTCAACCAAAAATTGTCTCCAATCTAGAGAATAGATTTAAGATAGCCAGTAATCAACTAGATGATGTTAATACCGCAGCTTTGGTGGATAGTTTATACCATGCGGAAAAATTTACTTTCATGTCTAAATCTCTCAGATGCGAGAAATGGGATTATTTTGTGAGAGTGTTACCCAATCTCCTCCTCGCTTTTGGTTTATTGGGAACTTTCCTCGGAATTACCCTCAATCTGACGGGAATCAGCACACTTATCGATATTAATAATGTCGATGTGCAAAGTTTAGGAGAAAAGCTCAAAACTCCCCTAGAAAGTATGGGGATTGCTTTTATCACTAGCTTAATTGGTTTAGCTTGTAGTTCTTTACTGACTGTGATTAACTTAATCTTTAACACCAACCTTGCTAAAGTAAATCTAATTAGCTCCCTAGAAGACTATTTAGATAACACTGTAAAAGGGAATAGTCGCTTGGATAAAGCGGTTAATCGCATGGTGGAGAAACAGGAAACATTTCTAAATAACTTTCATACTGAGGTGACGAGAGTATTAGAATCTTCTTTAAGAGAAGTTGCTAAAGAAATTGCCGAACGTAATCAGGAAACCGCTAAGTTAGTCACCCAGGTTTGTGAAAGATTAACTGAAACTGCGGGAACTTTATCTACCGGTGCGACGACTTTTCAGCGTTCAGCTTTTGAACTTAACGAGCAAGTACCAATTATCACGCAAGCAAACCGAGAGTTTACACAATCCTCTCAGGAACTAAAAAATAGTGTACTGCTTTTTAAACAAGCGTCAGAGTTAATTGAAAAAAGTAACTTCTCTGGTAATATCGAAAGTTTTACCGCTAGTTTAGCAGAAACCCAAGGGAGATTCTCTCAATCCACTGCAATACTAGAGCAGAATATCGGGGAGATTATCAGCAGTAATAAAAGAGCTAACGATTTAGCAGAACAAGTGTATTTAAATATCCAAGAATCTTCTCAAAAATTACAAAATAGTGCGCTAGGTTTTCTGGAAGCTTCCGAAAAAATCGAAAGTAGTCAATTTGCTGATAAGTTAGTGCAAGCAACCGCAGATTTAATGACTGCTCATCAACAGTTTGCTAATTCTACTACAGATTTAAACCAATCAACTCAATCTCTAGCTTCTTTAACTCAAGACTTCCAGCGTTCCATGACAACTATGGTTGAGTTAGGAATAAAAATTACTGACTTGAATCAAAAATCTGAGACAATCCTAGAACAAAATCAGCAACGCTTAGTCACCGAACAAGAAAAGTTATCTAACATTCAGGGAGAATTAGTAAAATTAATCGAAACTGTGAAAACCTATCAAGACAGTTTTAACTCCGAGTCGAAACAATTAGGCAATCAACTTATCAATAGTCTCGATGAAAGACTCTCCCAAACCTCCGATAAAATCCTCACTGCTTCCCATGGGATTGAGCGCTCTAGTAATAATCTCGATGTGACTAATGCTAACCTGTCTCAGTTAATTGATACAGTGACAGAGCAACTTACTCAAGTATCTGAGACAATCCTAGAACAAAATCAGCAACGCTTAGTCACCGAACAAGAAAAGTTATCTAACATTCAGGGAGAATTAGTAAAATTAATCGAAACCGTGAAAACCTATCAAGACAGCTTTAACTCCGAGTCGAAACAATTAGGAAACCAACTTATCAATAGTCTCGATGAAAGACTCTCCCAAACCTCCGATAAAATTCTCACTGCTTCCCATGGGATTGAGCGCTCTAGTAATAATCCAGAGGTGACTAATGCTAACTTGTCTCAGTTAATTGATACAGTGACAGAGCAAGTTACTCAAGTCAAGGAAAGCTTACAGTCTGATTTAAACCAATCAACTCAATCTCTAGCTTCTTTAACTCAAGACTTCCAGCGTTCCATGACAACTATGGTTGAGTTAGGAATAAAAATTACTGACTTGAATCAAAAATCTGAGACAATCCTAGAACAAAATCAGCAACGCTTAGTCACCGAACAAGAAAAGTTATCCAACATTCAGGGAGAATTAGTAAAATTAATCGAAACTGTGAAAACCTATCAAGACAGTTTTAACTCCGAGTCGAAACAATTAGGCAATCAACTTATCAATAGTCTCGATGAAAGACTCTCCCAAACCTCCGATAAAATCCTCACTGCTTCCCATGGGATTGAGCGCTCTAGTAATAATCTCGATGTGACTAATGCTAACCTGTCTCAGTTAATTGATACAGTGACAGAGCAACTTACTCAAGTATCTGAGACAATCCTAGAACAAAATCAGCAACGCTTAGTCACCGAACAAGAAAAGTTATCTAACATTCAGGGAGAATTAGTAAAATTAATCGAAACCGTGAAAACCTATCAAGACAGTTTTAACTCCGAGTCGAAACAATTAGGAAACCAACTTATCAATAGTCTCGATGAAAGACTCTCCCAAACCTCCGATAAAATTCTCACTGCTTCCCATGGGATTGAGCGCTCTAGTAATAATCCAGAGGTGACTAATGCTAACTTGTCTCAGTTAATTGATACAGTGACAGAGCAACTTACTCAAGTCAAGGAAAGCTTACAGTCTGAGTTAAACCTTTTAAGCAATAACTTAAGGACGGTAGTTGATGATAAATTAACTAAGAACTCAGAACAATTAAAAGCAGTTTCCCAATCTATTGAGAAAACAGCCAATCAATTTGGCAGCCTTAAATCAGATTTTTCTCAGGTAATTAATTCAGTGAACACCAACACCAGTCAATTAACTGCTAACTTAGAATCTTTGCGAGATAAGTTAGAGAAAGTTATCGCTAAGGAAAATAAATCGAATCAGAAAATGATTGAACACATCTATGGAGAAATTCAAAAATGTTTAGCAGAACTGGAGAAAATTAACGATATGCGTTCTGACTTTTCTAACTTAAAGGATGAGATAGAAGAACTTTTTGAGACAATCCCTAATCCTGCTCAAAAAAATGTTCAGGATGACATTTATAAGTTAAATAAGAAGTTGGAAGAACTTAAAAAACTTTTTGAGACAATCCCTAATCCTACTAAAAAAGATGTTCAGTCTGACTTTTCTAACTTAAAGGATAAGATAGAAAAACTTTGTGAGACAATCCCTAATCCTCCTCAAAAAGATGTTCTGGATGACATTAACACCCTATTTGAATAACTTCACCAACATATAAGTAACTATGTCTAGACGTACCTACTACCGGGATGAAGATAAATCGGTGGATGTTTATCCCGCATTTACCGATTTAATGTCCAATGCTTTCATGATTCTGAGTTTATTTCTCCTCTTGGCACTTTTTCAGTCCTATAATCTCATCAGCAAACTGGAGGAAGCTAACCGAAAACTGCAAACAGCAACCCCGATAGTTATCGATGAAAAATCAGGAAAATTCAAATTTCAGTCGGGAAGTGCTGAATTAAACCCCGCTTTAAAAACCTATATTCGTCAGCGCATTATTCCCGCTATCGAAACCATTACCAAAGACAGAGAAATCGACTTTATTCAAGTAATTGGACACACCGACGGACAGGGAATACAAAAGACAAGTAATCTCGATAAAAATATCGAATCGGTTGCCAGCAGAAAACAATCTGTTAAAATGCTAGTACCCGGTTCTAACACTGATTTAGGATTAATGCGCGCTTTAGCAGTAGTGCAAGAAATCGAAAACACCGGTAAACTCAAAAACGTCAAATTTCGAGCTTTTTCCGCAGGACAGTTATACCTCCCATCGGGTAACTTAGCTGCGGTTAATCGTGACGCAGATGCAAGCAGACGCAGAATTGAAATCCGTTTTATTCCCCCCGGTAAAAAACAATGATTTATTCTATTTCTTCCACGGAATAATTAACCGTTTCTAGGGTGACATCCTCGTATAAATCCCGAAAAGATGCCGTCAGATTAATACTCTGCAAACTAAAACTTTCTTCCTGATAGGTTTGCAGAATCCATAAACCCTGTTCACCCCGTCGAAAAGTTTCCACTCGTTGGTGTTTACTATTGACTAAGACATATTCCTCTAAACTTTCTAGAGTTTGATAATCATTAAATTTATCACCCCTGTCAAAAGCTTCTGTGGAATCGGAGAGAACTTCGATAATCAATTTAGGAAACCTTTTGTAGGTAGCGGTTTCTCTATCTCTGTCATCGCAGGTGACAATAATATCGGGATAATAAAAGTGATTGCGCTTCTCTAATCTGACTTTCAAATCGGCAAAATAAACCCGACAATCGGAACCCCGCAAATGATTACGAATAATTGTGTATATATTCCCCGAAACAATATTATGAGTATCCGTCGTCCCTGCCATGGCGTAAATTTGCCCATCGATATACTCGTGTTTAATGGGACTTTTTTCTTCAAACTGAAGATATTCTTCTGGAGTGAGATTATTATAGTTAGATAGAGCAATCATCGTTTTTTCTCCTAATCACAACTTTATTAAGTACCTAAGCAGGTAGGTGTTAAAAATTGTCGGCACCCCCCTTATTAAGGGGTAGGGTTGATTCATAGTAGGGTTGATTTATAGTAGGGTTGATTCATAGTAGGGTTGATTCATGAATCAACCCTACTAGGGGTGGGGGGGATCAGAGGCAAAATCTATCTTCTATTTAATTAGAACCACTTACCTAAGCAAAATTAATTATACATCTAAACCGTTAGCTTTTTCCGTAATCAGTAAGCAGTATTAAGTAACAGTACATTCCCTGATTACCGTTCACTGTTCACCGATAACCGAAAAGTCTCCACTCTCCGAGTCTCAACTAGGAAATTAACTTTGCAGGACAGATACCTGTTGAAATACTGTCTAGGAGAACCAGCAAAAAGAGCCTCGAATGGTTAATCTATATGTTATTACCCTTGTAACTCTCTATAACTACTGCTATGACAACCCTAATTGACTATTCAAATATTCAATCTTTACCCGAAGTTTGGTCAATAGTTGCCCAGCGTTTCCCCAATATTATCGCCCTGCACGATCCCCACAGTAAACCAGAAGTAATTCTCACCTATCGGGAACTTTATCAACAAATTCAGCAATTTGCCGCCGCTTTACAAGCATTAGGAGTCACAGAAACCGAAAATGTCGCTTTATTTGCCGATAATAGTCCCCGGTGGTTTATTGCCGACCAAGGTTCCATGGCAGCCGGGGCCGCCAACGCGGTACGATCTGCTCAAGCAGATGCCGAGGAATTAGCCTACATTCTGGCCGATAGTGACAGTCAGACGCTGATTGTGGAAAATAACCAAACTTTAGGCAAATTGCTGGCAAAAATCCCTGAATTGCCCCTAAAATTAATCGTGCTGCTCACCGACGAAGACCCCGCTACTGGGGCGATTTCCGTGCAGACCTTAAATTTCAAGCAACTAATGGCGATCGGGGCTGAGAACACCCTTAAACCCATCACCAAGAGCGAAAATGATCTGGCTACCCTCATCTACACATCGGGAACGACGGGACAACCCAAAGGGGTGATGTTAAGTCACGGTAATCTCCTGCATCAGGTACGCAACTTAAATGCTATCTTTCAACCGGATCCCGGCGATCGAGTTTTAAGTATACTACCCTCATGGCACTCCTACGAGCGCAGTTGTGAGTATTTCAGTCTAGCTCAAGGTTGCACCCAGATTTACACCAGTATTCGCACTTTTAAGCAGGATTTAAAGCAATTTAGTCCGCAATTAATGGTGGGAGTTCCCCGTCTTTGGGAATCTCTTTACGAGGGTATCCAAAAGCAATTTAGCGAACAATCGGCCACAAAACAGAAATTAGTGCGATTTTTGCTAGAAAAGTCGGAAAATTACGTTATTGCTAAACGTATCGCTGATAATCTCAGTCTAGATCATCTTCACGCTTCCCCCGGAGAAAGACTAAAAGCAAGAATTCAATCCCTCTTACTCTATCCCCTCCATGCCATCGGTGATAAGCTAGTTTATGGCAAAATTCGCCAAGCAGTGGGAAATAAAGTTAAAATCTTGGTTAGTGGCGGTGGTTCCTTAGCCAGACATCTAGATACTTTCTATGAGATTGCGGGAATCCCGATTTTAGTTGGTTATGGACTGACAGAAACTTCTCCCGTCGCTACCGTCCGTCGTATCGATCATAACCTGCGCGGGTCTGCCGGTCGTCCCGTCTTTCAGACAGAAATCTGTATTGTCGATTTACACAGCAAAGAAGTCTTACCCACAGAAAAACACGGTTTAGTCTTGATTCGTGGTCCGCAGGTGATGCAGGGATACTATAAAAAACCCGAAGCAACCGAAAAAGCGATTTCTCCCGATGGTTGGTTTGATAGCGGTGATATTGGTTGGTTAACCGCTGCCGGGGATTTAGTTTTAACCGGACGGGCCAAAGATACAATTGTTTTGAGCAATGGTGAAAATATCGAACCGCAACCGATTGAAGATGCTTGTTTACGCAGTCCCTTTATCTCCCAAATCATGCTAGTGGGACAGGATCAAAAAGCTTTGGGGGCTTTGATCGTGCCTAATCTTGATATACTGGCCAATTGGGCCCAAGAACAGAAAATATCCTTAAATTTACCCGATCTTCACAGCGATCGCTCAACGATTCTTTCTAGCGATCTCTACAGCAAAAAAGTCTTAGATATCTACCAACAAGAATTAAAGCGCGAGGTAAGAAATCGGCCCGGTTATCGTGCCGATGACCAGATTAAAACCTTTGAGTTAATTTTAGAGCCTTTTTCCCAAGAAAACGGCATGATGACCCAAACTTTAAAGATTAAACGACCGGTAGTAACGCAACGCTATCGCGATATGATTAACGAGATGTTTGCCAAGTAAATATTTCTGGCAAATATTCTTTAACCCCTTGACAAAAAGACCTTTTTAGGATAAGCAAATCATGGATGACGCACAAACCAGTTTATTACTGAAGCGCCCGGTGACAATTAAAGTCATCGTGACTCCGCGCTGGAAAGAAGAAGCACAACAGCAATTACAAGCACAAATGGTTCAAATTGATGCACAAATTCAACAATTAGAAAGCCAAGGACAAAGAGCGATCGCCGAAATTCAGCGCCAGAGTCTGATCCCCTTACCCCCCGCGGCTGCCCAACAGATTGATAATATTCAAATCCAAGTCAATCAACAGAAAAGTGAGTTTCTCGAACAAAAAAACCAGTATCTGCAACAATTGCAACAGGTACAACTCTTGGAACTCAATCAAGAAGTCGCCCAAGCACAACTAGAAAGCTTTTTCCGCGTCGAAAAAGGCGATAACTTAGTGGCAAAAATGAATGTGGAACTCGTCCTTAGAGATGGCATCGTCGAAGAGATTCGCGGCGAAATTTAAAGCTAGGGTGAGCAGTTACCCTTCGCTGTCAACTTAACCGTTAAAATCGGCAATAGCAAGGGTTTTTATCCCTTGCTAACCGAGAAAACCGCCCCTAGCTCACATCACCCCTGACAGGACTTGATCAGACCTGAAAAATATATTAAGATTCTTTATCGATCGCCCGGACAAACTCGCCTATATTGTTGTATAACTTCATCGAAAATTTGCGTCTGAAACCCCGCCGTTCTAGGTTGGCTTTACTGTTAAATACTAGCGCATTTACACGATATATGCTAAAATGTGAGACATGGAAAAAGCCTATTCGTTTCGATTTTACCCAACACCAGAACAAGAGTCGCTATTGCGGCGCACATTGGGCTGTGTAAGATTAGTTTACAATAAAGCTCTCCATGTCAGAACACAAGCATGGTACGAAAGACAAGAAAGAGTAGGATATACTGAAACTTCTTCAATGCTAACTGATTGGAAAAAGCAAGAAGAATTAGACTTTTTAAACGAAGTTAGCTGTGTACCCTTACAACAAGGGTTAAGACATTTACAAACAGCTTTCACTAATTTCTTTGCTGGTCGTACTAAGTATCCCAACTTTAAGAAAAAACATCAGGGAGGAAGTGCCGAATTTACTAAGTCTGCTTTTAAAATTAAAGACAAACAAATCTATTTAGCCAAATGTACAGAACCTTTACCTATTCGATGGTCAAGACAAATCCCAGAAAGCTGTGAACCAAGCACAGTAACAGTCAGATTACATCCCTCAGGACGTTGGCATATTTCAATAAGATTTGATGACCCAACGATTAAGCCTTTACCAGTAACAGATAAAGCCATCGGAATTGACTTAGGAATTAGTAGCCTTGTGATTACCAGCGATGGTGACAAAGTATCTAATCCTAAGCATTTTAAAAAGCATTATCGGAGACTGCGAAGAGCATCGAAAAATCTTTCTAGAAAACAGAAAGGGTCAAAAAATCGGGAAAAAGCAAGAATCAAAGTAGCCAAGATTTACGCTCAAATCACCGATAGCAGGAAAGACCATTTACACAAGCTAACCACTCAATTAGTTCGTGAAAACCAAACGATTGTGGTTGAGAATTTAGCCGTTAAGAATATGGTCAAAAACCCGAAATTATCTCAGGCAATATCTGATGTAAGCTGGGGAGAAATCACCCGACAATTAGCCTATAAATGCCGTTGGTACGGGAAAAATTACATCGAAATAGATAGATGTTTTCCCAGTTCTAAACGGTGCAGTAATTGTGGGTATATTGTGAAAAAGCTGCCGTTAAATGTTCGAGAGTGGGACTGTCCGAACTGTGGGACTCACCATGACCGAGACATTAACGCCAGTAAAAATATTTTGGCCGCAGGGCTTGCGGTGTCAGTCTGTGGAGCGACCTGATGACCAGAACAGAGTAAATCTGTTAAGGCAGGTGCGGAACCCCGCAAGGGAAAGAAGCAGAAACCGTTCGGACCTCGGCGTGAGCTCGGTCGAACGCTGAGCTCACGGCCGAAGCCTAAATCGTGAGGTTTGGGAATCACCGTCCGTTTACGGCGGTGAGGATGTCAACTCTCCATCGACTCACCCTTAATTAGATCCTATAAATATAGAATCTCTATGCTTTCTTTCTTACCCACTATTCTTTTAGCTCAGTCCGCCTCGGTTCTGCCCCAGATAGAGAGGAAATTAATCACCCAATATCAGGAAGTGCGTCAGTTGCCCGGTCAACTAAATGACGTTCTAGTTTTTAATAGCAATAGTCCCGAAGTGGTAGAAAAAGAGGGAATTCTCCTCTCCACTTTCCCCGGTAAAGGAAAACGTTATCCCATAGCTCATCTCAATCACCCCCTACAAGGACGTTTTGACGTTTTCACCCACCACATCGCCCGTCAAACCGATCCCAATCGCAACCTACACCAGGGACTGATCGTTACTAATCCCACCTCCAAAAACCTCGTTATCCGCATCCTGCAAGGAGTCAGTTACGTCACCTCCGCCGATGCCCCTTTTGTCGATTTACCCTCTCTGGTGGAAGATCCCAACGGCCGGGTTTTTTCCGGTCCCGGTTCCCGTTTAGCCAGCGATATCATGCGTCGTCGCCATGATACCCAATTTCCCACCCAGATCGTCATTCCCCCCGGCGAAAGTCGGATGCTATTCGATCTGGTTATCCCCAGAAGTAGCGCCCGCTCGACTCTCCTCCGTCTCTACAGCGATGGACCGGTCTATATGGCTAATTTAGCCCTCTACGAAGTTCCCCAAAAAGTCAAAATCGAAGATCGGGAAATAGAAACCTTTCGTCCCCCTACCCTAGAGGAATGGCGTACCCTATTAGTTAGAGGTGATTTGGCCGCCCCTCGCGATTTTCCCCCCACTCCCCCCGATCAATGGTCCCCCGGAAGAAGAAATTTTTATGGTCGCGTGGCCGGAATTTCTGTCGGTTCGGAATGGGCAACCCGCATTGTCGATCCCAAAGGGGGAATTAATCTCACCATTCCTCAACCCGGTCAAGCTTTTGCCTATCCTTTAAGTACGGTGACAGCAGCTACTTTCGGAACCAGACAAATTCAAAGCGCCCCCATGTTAGTGCGTTATCCCGATACGGCTTTCAAAGCTCACGGTAACTACGGTGTTCACTACTATCTGACTTTACCTCTATATAACAACACTAGCAAGACGCAGGTGGTGGCTTTGAGTATTCAAACCCCCATCAAAGAAGACAATTATCTCGATCGCTTGCTATTTGTTGAACCCGTCCAGGGACAGGTATTTTTCCGGGGGGCGGTACGCGTTACCTATCGTAACGCCCTGGGACGCACCGAGGAACGTTTTTTCCATCTCGTTCAACGGGAAGGACAACAGGGAGAAGCTTTAGTACAGATAGAACTTCCCCCCGGCGCCCGACGCGACGTTAATCTCGATTTTCTCTATCCCCCCGATGCCACCCCTCCCCAAGTTTTGAGCGTTAAAACTTTGGAATAGATAGTTTTTCTCGAAAAGTTAACGGCTGATTGTCGGGAAGAATAAGTAAGATAAGTAGGTGGGTATTAAAAACTTTCAGATCCCCCCGCCTATCGGCACCCCCCTTATTCAGGGGGGCAGGGGGGATCGAACCTAAAATCCATTTTTAATTTAATTATAACCAGCTACTTACACTGATATTAATCTCTCTCTGGGAATTAGCCGATGAATATTAGCAAAACTTGCTTTATTTGCTGCTTATTATCTCAATTTTTGGGCAATGCAGCTGCGAGTTTAGCGGTGACTAAACTCGATTTTGATACCGGTCAACCCCTCACAAATCAAGTGGTTAGATCGGGGAAAATTAAGGTACAAGTTAGCTATCAACCCCTCGAACTAAACGAGAGAGTTGATGATAATTTTGATATTAATAATGTTTCTTATAAAATCTTTTATAATGATCGACTTTATCAGGAAAATAGCGGGTATAGTGCCTTTGGGTCTGGCTATGTTGAATTAAGAGATTTAGATAATAATGGCATCGATGAGATTATCGTCTCCACCTATAGCGGCGGCGCTCATTGCTGCACATCTTTGGTAATTTATACTTGGCAAAAAGATAAATTTATTAGAGAAGAAACGGGTTTTTTAGATGGTAGTGGTGGTTGTTTTGAAGATTTAGATGGAGATAATAATTATGAATTTGTCACCGTTGATAATGCTTTTTTGTATGCTTTTAGTTCCTACGCCGCCTCTTTTCCTCCCTCCAAAATTTATACTTTTCAACAGGGTAAATTAGCAGATGTCACTAGAAAATATCCTCAAGAATTAAGAAAAACTTTAGCAGCAATGTTGAAAGCTTTTCAGTTAGCTAAAAAAGAAAAGTCCGAAGTTAATGGCATTTTGGCTGGTTATGTGGCACAGAAAATTCTCCTAGGAGAATACGAAGAAGCTTGGCAATTTCTCCTCGCTAATTACGATAAAAACTCCGATTGGGGACTAGATATCTATGGCGAAAGTACAGTGATCGGCAAATATCCAGACTTTCCCACTGCCCTGAGAGCTTTTCTCCTGAAAAATGGCTATTTATCTGAAAATGCCAACAATAAAAAAATAGCAAACGCTGTAAACAACTATGTTAAAGAAAGTTAATTGTCTGCGCTCGCTATCTTGTTTCCTCGCTACAATCCTCTGGAGTAGTCCTCTAGGAATTAACTCTAGCCTCGCTGTCAATGATAATTGTCAACTGTCCGAATCAGAAATCCAACAACAAGAAAATCTGCGTCAAACTTCGCCCCAAGAATATAACATTTTATTGCAGAAATATGCTGAACAATTGCGCTTTTGTCGTTCCCGACACTGGTTACAGGAACAGGCGATCTGGTTACGTCTCTACTCCTGTGATACCCGCCCCGGCTCGATCGAAAGTATCCTCGATCGCATCGTGGCCAAAGGTTATAATACAGTTTATCTGGAAGTTTTTGCCGATGGTCAAGTCTTATTACCCCCTAACAATAATCCCACCGTTTGGGATAGCGTCATTAAAAATCCCGGTGCCGGAAATGTGGATTTATTAGCAGAAGCGATCGAACAGGGACATAAACGCGGTTTAAAGGTGTACGCTTGGTTATTTAGCCTCAATTTTGGCTATGCTTATAGCTTAAAACCCGATCGACAGGAGGTGTTGGCACGCAATGGTAAAGGACAGGATAGCACCTCTTTTGTCGATGATCGATCCCAAACTTTTGTCGATCCCTACAGTAATCAAGCGCGACAGGATTATTTAATTCTCCTAGAAGCCATTTTACAACGTCGTCCCGATGGAGTTTTATTTGATTATATTCGCTATCCCAGAGGAACGGGAGTCGATTCCGTTGCTGATGATGTCAAAGATTTATGGATTTTTAGTCCGGCATCCCGACAAGCTTTAATTAATCGAGGATTGAATAATAAGGGCAAATTTTTAATCGATCGCTATCTGACTCGTGGCCAAATTTCCCCTAATGATATCGTCGAAGCCGATCGTCTTTATCCCCAAGAAACTGCCCCTCTTTGGCAAGGAAGAATACCTTTAGAGGAGGAGATGAAACAATCAGTTCAAAGTCGTTTTAATCGCCTCAAATTAGAACTTTGGTTCCTAGCAGTTGCCCATGCTGCCCAGGGTGTCATTGATTATATTAGTTATTTTTCTGCCCTAGTGGAACGGCAGGGAATCCCCGCCGGGGCGGTGTTTTTTCCCGATGGTAATCGTCTTGTGGGTAATCAAGGTTTTGATTCCCGTTTACAAGCTTGGGATAGTTTTCCCGCTTCCCTAGAATGGCATCCCATGTCCTACGCTAATTGTAACGATAGTACCTGTGTAGTTAATCAGATCAAAAGAGTAGTGGCAAGCAGGGGAAATCAAACTCCTGTTATCCCAGCTTTAGCCGGTTTATGGGGACAAACCTATAACAATCGTCCCTCCTTAGAAGTGCAAATGGAAGCGATTCGCCTAGCTTTTCCCACCATAGATAGTATCAGTCATTTCGCTTTTTCTTGGCAAGAACCACAATTCGATCGAGCCAGAAGATTTTGTTAAATGTAACCCCATTTACACCTCCACTTTCACTTCCTTTGTCTCTGTTTTTTCTTGTGGTGGGGTAACTATCACAGGTGGCACTGGTTGGGCGGTGTTGAGAGTCGGTGTAATATCGACGTAGTTAATCACCGCCCCTAAAATTTTCACTTCCGCTTCTGTTAACTGGTTAATTGCTTCACTCAAGAGACTAGAACGAGTTATCGCCTGGCGCGTTACCAGAATAATCCCGTCCGCTAGTTCCTCTAAAAGAAGCGCATCATTACAGCTAGACAGAGAAGGAGTATCAACAATCACCAGATCGAAACGGCCGCGAGAATCTTTGAGAATTAATTGTAATTCACTCGATTCAATCAGAGCTGCCGCTTGTTTGTGCGGACCGGGACTAGGCAAAATGGAAAGGTTTTCAATATTTGAGGCCAGCCGGATCGATTTACTTTTTGCCCCGTAGTAAAGTAGGGGTTCTTCGAAAGAATTAGGATCGGGAGTGACTCCGATTTCTTCGGCCTTAGAAGGATTTCTCAGATCTCCTTCTATTAACAGAGTCCGTCGGCCCGCCAAACCACCAGCGATCGCCAGATTATAGGCAGTGGCGGTTTTACCTTCTCCGCCAGTAATGCTGGTGACAATAACCACTTTCACCTTTTCGCCGCCGCCAATACGTCGCAGGGTACTGCGTAAACGTTCGTAGTAGGGGAGATAATTGGCATTAGCATCGGCGAGAATCGGCTCGATTTCCTCGCCCTCTAAATTCCGGATAATTGGCAATTGTCCCAAGAGCAGGATATCCCGACTGACCAAAGCTTCCCGCAATTCTTGGGTACTGTGCAGGCGATCATCGATCACTGCTAACAGGAGAATCGTACCCAATCCGGCTAAAGTTCCCAAACCAGCCCCCGCCAAGAGAATCAAGAGACGATCTTTGCGGTGAAACACCTGTTGGATCGGTTGAGCTACCGGCGGTTGGGCGATGGTGAGACTACCCACAGTTTCCGCTTCTGCGGCCTGAGCATCCACCAGAGCATTGAGAATATTCTCGTAGATACCCCGTTGAAAGGCGACGGCTTGGGTTAAACGAGCTTGCTGTAGCTGTTTATCGGGGAATTTCTCGTATTGGGAGCGTAATTGCTTTTCCTGAGTCACTAAGGATTCTAATTGTTTCATTAAACCCTCGCGCTGGGTTTGCAGGGCGACTAATTGAACCGCTAGTTGTTGACGGGTGGCATCGAGATTACTTTGCTGACGGATGCGACTGCTGGGAAGATCAGTCAGGATGCCATCTTTTCCGATCACCTCGGCGGCTCTTTTTTGTAAGAGAGATTCGTTAACTTCCTGTTGTTTGCGTAATTTAACGACGGTGGGATGTTCGGGACGTAAATCCTTCTGTAGTCGATCCAATTGGGCTTCCGTGTCCAAGATCTGCGCTCGGATACTGGCAATAATCGGGTCGGCACTAAGGGCCGAGGAGGTGTAAGCTTGATCGGGGGTTAAATCGAGTTGTTTACTCAGACTATTAATTTGTCCTTGAATACCTTGCAGTTGTAGGCGAATTTCTCGCTGTTGCTGTTGACTGCTGGTGATAGCGGCGAATAAACTCCCATCTTGAATCGCCAATAAATCTGAACCCTGGGTACTAATGTAGCGATAAAACTTTTCTTCGGCTCTGGTTAAATCTTTTTGGACTTCGTTAAGTCGGACACTGAGAGCTTCTACGCGGGCGCGTAACTGGGAAGTATTAAGCCAGCGACTGTATTCCACCATTTCCTTCATCAAGGTTTCGAGAATTAACTCCGCCCTGGGTTTGGAATCGGACGTTAACTCTAAAAGTATCTCTTGGGGTTGATTGCTATTATTTTTTCCCTCCGCTTCACCGGGGAAGGTAATTTTTAAATCTCGATCGCGAACTTTAATGATCTGTTCTTGATTAAATTGCAATTTTTCGGCGGTACTGATCAACACCCGGGGAGACAGCAGTAAATCGAGATCGATGGTTCGTCCCGCTTGTTGCAGTTGGGTTCCTGTACTGGTAAAAGCTGGCGGCGGCACCCGGTAGGCTAATTGTCCCACGGCACGATAAAAGGTGGGGGGTTTCTCAGGATCAGGTAGAAGAGCAAAGCCCACAGAACCGCCTAAACAGACGAAGAATACGAATATTCCCACAAATTTGTTTTGATTTAGCGAGATGAGAAATCGTTCAACAATTGGTAGAGCCATAGCTTTTTAATATATTCCCAGATTCTTTACATTTTAGCGGTCAAGAGTTATTCTCGGCCTTGAAATCGTAGCTTATGAAGTTGTGTTGTTGTGTTAAGGAGTGAGGGGAGCGAGTTGCCCCTCAATTATTGGAAGTTATCGAATTGATTGCTAATGTTGAGAATTGTATTGGTAAAACTGGTAATATCCCGGATGGGTTGGGTAATGATATTAAAAGCGGCGAAAATTTTCCCTAATAGGGTGCGGCTGACAATAATTACGTCTTGATCTTCTAAGGGAACATTTTGGGAGATATCCCCCCTAACTGCCGCGATCGGACTCAAAGTTTGACTAACAATTCCCCCTTTGGCACTGTCAAAACGTAGCAGGGACACTTCATTGACATTAATCCGCAGGCGATCGGAAACTGGTAAACTAGCCACCACATCGAGGAAGGTACTGCCACTAGGAATCGAAACATTTCTCAAGGCAATTCCCGAAGGAAGTAAGGGAGCTAAAACCCTGATCGTGATACTCTGCTGGGTGAGGGTGGTTCTAGCCACTAGGGTGCGATTATATCCCGTTTCTTGCCCCGCTTCTAACTTGGAAACAATCACAGCATCGCCCCCTTGCAGACGCAGATCTGGCAAGCGGTCTCCTTTAACTAAGGGAGTATAAAGGTCAAGTTTCTCCTCTAATACTGTACCATCGACTAAAACCCGACGGACAACGATCGAACGCAGATCGGCTCTGGGAGTGCCACCACCCGCCGCCAAAAGTACCTGCGCTAGGGAAGTATTAGGAGCAATAGTATAAAACCCCGGTCGCTGTACCTCTCCCAGAATGGTTAACTGCACGGGACGGGCAGCGGTTAAAACCGCAATGACTTCCGGTTCCTCCCGCAGGTATTTTCGCCCCAATTCCAGGCGGATTTTAGTTTGTACTTCGTCTAAAGTCAGGCCCAGCACAGGAATACGCCCTAAAATCGGCACCAGAAAATTACCATCGGGATCCACAGGACCTGCGGAATTAAATTCGGGAAAATCGGTAACCGAGACACTAATTTGATCGCCGATATCGAGTCTATAGGTCTTAATTTGTCGGGATTGGGAGTTATTGGGAGAGTAAACCGGTGGACTGTAGCCAGTGGGGGGAATCGTGTTTTCAGGAAAGGTGGGATTAGGCGGTTGGGGGGGTAAAAATTCTAACCCAGATCCGGGTTGAGTCTGGGGTATGGACAAAGGACCCTGGGCTTTGAGGCTCTCGGAGTGAATTACCCATAAGAACCCTGTCAGACTCAACCCTGATAAGACTATGACCCTGGTTCTGAATAAACTAACTGGCAAAAACTTGTTGAGCATGGGTGGAATCATACAGATCTATCAATTTTTGGGTTCTGACGATGATAATTTATTTTCTGGGAGTTTATTCTAGTGGGGGAGGCACAAAGAAGCTATTAGGGGCGAGAAAAGTGCCTTGAGCTAGTTTTTTTAAAGAGATGGTTGGGAGCAGCCTTCATTACTTTTCTTTTTTGGTCTGAGGGAGAAAAGTTAATTGACTTAAGACATTTTGTTCTAAGTAACTTTGCACTTCTCCGGCGACACTGAGAGCAAAGGGAGTGAGAGTTTGCAGTTTTTTCGTCGGTTCTAAAGGAATAAACAAGGAAACGGCTATCCAGGGTACTCTTTGTCTTTTTAATTGCGCCCATTGGTCAAGCCAATACCACACAGAGGGATCGTAATGACCACCACCTAGCCAAGCATACCACTGCACCACGGCAAAAGTGTTTTGTTTCCAGGCACGATAGAATCGAGCCGTGGCCTTTCCCCCCGACTGGGTGGGAATTCTTAGCTCGGTTATTTCCCCCTGATTCCAATGACCAATCGCATTGATATCTGACCATTCTACTGCTGGTTGATTTTTATAGTAAACCTGTGGCTTTAAAAGCACGGTGATCCTCTTGCCATCAGGACTTTCCACCACTTGTACCGACCATTCTCCCTCACCGATTTGCCCTTGGCTCTGGTTGATCGTTTTCAGGTCAGACAACTCGATTCCCGATTTTTGGATGATCTTCATTTTCTGAATATTACCGATTCTCGGTTGATCCACCCAAGACCACTGGCCAGAAATTAAATTGGGCAAGATACCGCCTAAAATCAAGACCAGCAGTAAGCACAACAGCAGTAAATAATTACCCGGGAGCTTTTTTTTGACTTTATCTAACACTAAACTTACCTCGGCTGGAATTTTTTGACTAATCATCCTGGCTACCTTCCTCTTGAGCTAGGGACTGTTTCTTGGCCGCCTCGCGGTACTGCATAATTTGGAAGACCAAAACGATGAGTAATAACATCAAGACGGAGTATAAATCACCCCCCCAGCTATCGTGGAGTAATTTAAAGTTTTCCTCTTGTCCTGTGCCGTGAAACCAAGCTAAAAGCGCATTACGAACGATATTAGCCCCGACACTAATTCCAAAGGCACTGAGAAGCATAAAGCAGGTTTTACGACCGTTTTCGATGGTATTAGTCCAATGGAGCAGCAGGAGCGTGACGTAAAGACTGGTGAATAACATTTTCAGCCCCGCACAGTAGGGAGCGACTTCCACCATCCGACCTTCTACCGCTATATAGATACCGTCAACGGAGACATTTAGGCCTGCTTGCTGGAGAATAAAACCAGAGCAAGCGGCAATAAAAACCTGTAGGGGTAGGGTATAGGGAGCGATCAGGTAGGGGATGGCATTAGGAGTCGCTAAAGCTGTTAAAAGTAGGGGAAATCCCTGTAATTTAAAACCTTCCGTTCCTTTTAACCAGAGACAGATTCCCGCTAAAATAATCGGGAAAGACAGACTAACCCAAAGAGAGGAACCGAGCAGATAAAAAATCGCTCCCAGGGTCAACAAAAACGCTCCGAGGGGGTGGGAGCGATCTTCGAGGCGTTGCCATTTTTGGCGATTCTGCCAGACAATATAGGCGGCGTAGGGAAGGCCGATCAAGCCGTGGCTAAAGTATTCGTGTTCGGTGCTGATCGATTTATTCAGCCAACCATCGTACCAATGAAAGATCACCGGACCATAGATAACCGCCAAGAAACCGATAATCAGCCAAGATTGCCGATTTTTGTGGGAGACGGTGGACAAGGAAGGACTAATACCCATCTGACAGAGCGATTTAGTGACAAATTCTGAATTTATGTTACCCGATGATCGCAGTGATCTGTTCAACCACGATTTCAATCTGCTCCTCGCTGATACCGGGGTACATAGGGAGAGAGACAATTTCTTCACAGAGAATCTCTGCATGAGGAAAGTCTCCCTGTTGATAACCCAGGTAGCGATAGGCCGGTTGCAGATGACAAGGAATCGGATAATGAATACCAGTTTGAATACCGACGGCAGCTAATTGTTTTTGTAGTTGTTGGCGATCAACGGGACAATGGGCGAGGATGCGAATAACATAGAGATGATAAACATGACCAGTCTCGGTTTCGTCTCTTATGGGTAAAATACCTTGATCGGCTAAAGGGGCCAAAAGCTGATCATATTGTCTTGCCGCTCGCTGACGGTACCGATTCCAGCCTTCCAGATGGGGTAATTTAACGTTTAAAATGGCGGCTTGTATGCTATCTAAACGGCTATTAGTGCCGATAGCGGTGTGGAAATACTTGCTCGGTGCGCCATAATTTCTTAAACTGCGGGCTTTTTGGCTAATTTCGGGATCATTGCTCACTAACATTCCGCCATTGCCAAAAGCACCCAAATTTTTACTGGGATAAAAACTAAACCCCGCCGCCACACCGACGCTGCCGGCGCGATAACCTTCTCTACTGGCTAAATGGGCCTGGGCCGCATCTTCAAAGATAATCAGATTATAGCTGCGGGCAAAATCCTGTAATTGTTGGGGTGATACCATCTGTCCGTACAGGTGTACGGGGAGAATGGCGCGGGTGTTGGGGGTAATGCTTTGGGCGGCCGCCGAGAGGTCAATTAAGGCCGTATCGAGGTGACAATCAACTAAAACCGGTTTGGCTCCCGCTTGTATAACACCCATGAGGGTAGCGACAAAGGTATTAGCGGGGACTAGCACTTCATCCCCGGCACCGATGCCGTAAGCTTGTAAAGCAAGGGCAAGAGCGGCAGTGCCAGAAGCTACTCCCACAGCATACTCGACTCCGCAAGCTTGGGCGAAGGCGGTTTCAAATTCGGCTAAAGCTTGGCCTAAAACAAAATCTCCCTGGTCGATAACTGTTTGGATTGCCTCGGTAATTTTTGCTTGTAGGGGCTGATTTTGCCAAGTTAAATCGACAAAGGGAACTTTGATTAAATTGGAATTCATCTAGTGCTTGTTTATGGAGATATTATTAAGTATCAAGAGACTAGCATAGATTTGAGCAAGTTGGCTAGATTTCTAGGCACTCTTGTCCTTTGTGTGATGGGTAGGTTTTACTCATTGAATCTGTCCTCTTCTCTGTGTTCTTCGTGCCTCTGTGGTTTATTTTTAACCCTTCTGGGATAACCTAAGAAAAAGTATCTAGGGGGCTAAAGCAAGAGAGCCGATTGGTATTCAGGGGGTTTGGCCTTGACTCGGCCAAAAGAATCAAGTGGACTGCCTAGCTATTTATTTTTGCCGCCAAACTTTGAAGATAATTCCTAGGCAGAGGAGAATATAAGCAGAAGTTAATAAACCGTTTAAGTATAAAAAGCGAAAACTCAAGGTTTGGTCGGTGAAAGTAGCCCCAGTCCAGAGGAAAGCGTACAAAAGTAGCCATCCTAGCGTTAAATTCAGGGATAAGCGACTAATTTGCCCTTGTTCTCCTTTTCTTTCCCCTCGATACCATGTCCAAGCGGAGGGAATCACTCCTAGAAAGGGAATTAGATATAACATTAATTGCAGGCGCTCTAATTTGCGATCGCCGAAAGGATCGTGATTAATCATGGTATTTTTCCGATAGAACTGGTTATTATGAGTGATTTTCCCGCTTTAACGGCGTTAATTCTGGCTGGTGGTCAAAGTTCCCGTATGGGACGAGATAAAGCATTGTTATCTTTTCAGGGTCTCTCTTTTCTGGAGAATATCTGTTTAATTGCCCAAGATTGTGCCGTACAAGTGTCTGTGATTACGCCTTGGCCGGAACGTTACCAGCTGATCATTCCCCAATGCTGCCAGATAATTAACGAACCTCTCCCCACTAGGGGGCCTTTATTGGCCTTTGCCTTGGCATTAACTTTTGTATCAACCGATTGGGTTTTATTGCTCCCTTGCGATTTACCTTTACTAACGCCCCCAATTATTCAAGCATGGTCAAGATTATTAGACACTGTACCAGAAAATGCCATCGCTTTGGTTCCCCGGTGCAGCGATCGTTGGGAACCTCTCTGTGCTTTCTATCATCGTCGTTGTTTAGCATCTTTGCAGAGTTATATTCAGCAAGGGGGAACTTCTTTTCAAAAATGGTTAAATGTGTCTGTGGTGGAGGAATTAATCATCGATAATTCCGAGATTTTATTTAACTGTAATACCCCAGAAGATTTAGAGATAATAATAAACTCCCCAGATGTTGGCCGTAAGAAAACCTAGCACAAAAGGGAGTAAAAGTAAAGATATCGGCCAAGAAATATTGGATAAATGGCGATAACCATAGTAGAGCATTCCGGTTAGATAACCGCCGGTTACACCGATAATTGCGCCGATAATATCGCTATTTATGGATAAATAGGAAGTGAGCAAAATGACGAAGGAAAAGGGCAAAACTATTAGGCCAGCTAAAAATATATCGCCAGTAAAACTACCATATTTATTACTTAATTTTCTGCCAAACCAACTAGATAAAGTCAGAATAATAAAAGGAAATACTGCCCAGCCTAATAACAGCAAAAACTCAGATTTAACTGTCCAGTTTTGCCAAGTCACAGCGATGAAAAAACTGCTGATTATTGCTGCCAATACTCCCGTAGCTAAAGCCTGATTACGGTTGGACTTTAAAAAAGCCTCTGCCATACCAGTCTTTGGTTTTAGCAAAGATGAGCAAGAGATTTTCAGCAAATCAAAAACAATAAAAATAGTTTTTGACCACTTGATTGATTGCTGTTGTCGATAACTTTTCTGAGGGTCTCTTAATTTATTTTCAATGGCATAATAGCGGCGAAAATTTCCCTGTTGCTTAAATTTCTTGGCCGCTATTTGGAAATCTTTTCGTGCTGCTGGCAGTTCCGAGAGTTCCTCTAGAGCCAATCCTCTTTGATAATAGAATTGGGGGTTATCTGGGTCAATGGCGATTGCTTTTCTATAAGCTTCTAGGGAGGATTGGGTGTAACCGAGTCGTTGACGAGATAAACCGAGGTAATAGTAAGCTTGGGAACAATCGGGTTTTAACTGCAAAACTTGCCGACAATCGCTTAAAACTTGCCGATCCTGCTGATTATGGTAGTAAACTTCCGCCCGTTGCAGATAGGCCTGCCAAAATTGCGGATTAATTGCGATCGCTTGCTGGTAAAATGCGATCGCTAGTTGATAATTTTTCTCTTGAGCGTAGTGCCATCCCTGTTGATAAAAATCCTCGGCACTGGGGTTAAAAGTGGGTATTTCTGGGGATAAATTGCGATCATACTCTTTTCTTTGCCCTTTATCGCTCAAAACCCGATAAGCTTGTTCAATTTCCCGAAATTTTCTGACTGCCTCTGGATCATTGGGATTATAATCGGGGTGATATTGCCGGGCCAGACGACGAAAAGCGGCTTTTATCTGATTATTGCTGGCATTACGGGGAATTTGCAGGACTTCATAGTAATTTTTCATACTCGAATGGGGGGGGGAATTTTCAACTACTGAAAATTGTTGCCAATGGCTCGCCGAAACGACTATCATTGTCAATTAAATAGCTTTTATTGAGAGTTGATCGCTTATGTCTGCCTACACTGCTTCCTCCCTGAAAGCGGAACTCAACGCGCGGGGGTGGCGCTTAACTCCCCAGCGAGAGAAAATTCTGCACGTTTTCCAGAATTTACCGAAAGGCAATCATCTCAGTGCTGAGGAATTGCAGGAATTACTGGACAAACGGGGGGAGGGAATTAGTTTATCGACGATTTACCGCAGTGTTAAACTAATGTCGCGGATGGGAATTTTGCGGGAGTTAGAATTGGCCGAAGGTCATAAACACTACGAACTCAATCAACCCTATCCCCACCACCATCATCATTTGGTCTGTATTCAGTGTAATAAAACCATCGAATTTAACAATGATTCCATTCTCAAACACAGTCTCAAACAGTGTGAGAAAGAGGGTTTTCAGTTAATTGACTGTCAGTTAACAGTGATGGCCATCTGTCCGGAAGCTTTGCGGATGGGTTGGCCGTCGGGAATACCGAGTAATTGGGGTTGCACCCGTTCGCTGGTGGATACTCGTTTCCAAAACTGCGAGATTCCCGAATCAAAGGAACCGGAACCAGAAAACTAGACATCTAAGCGGACATTCCCAACTGAAAACCGAGAGCCTTTTTCTGCATTAATTGGAAAATATTATAAAATCCGTTGGCGCGGGAAGGGGTAAGGCTGACTTTTAAACCGGTTTCTTCGATAAAATCTGGGGTGACTTGCAGGATTTCTGTGGGAGTCAGTCCATTTAAACCCTCGATTAACAAAGCAACTAAACCCTTGACTAATTGTGCGTCGGAATCCCCTTTGTACCAAACCTGGCCATTTTCGAGGTCGGCAGTGATATAAACTTGGGATACACAGCCATGAACTTTATTAGCGGGTATTTTGGCAGATTCTGGTATTGGTTCTAGTTTTTTAGCAAAAGCTAGTAATTGTTCGTATTTTTGCTTAGGATCGGTACGACGTTTGAGGCGTTCGACGATGCGATCGAGATTAGACGGGAACATATTGCGAGTTAAAATAGGAAAAAATTAGCCAATAGCTTTTTTATATTAGCATTCTCGCGGAAGTTGAGTGCTGTGGTTATCGGTGTCAGGGTAGTGGGAGTCAAACACGATACCGGCGAAAGGGGAAGATTAAGCTATGTTCTCTGGGAAGAAGCTTATATTATGCCGATATTGGCCTTGGAAGTGATTTCTGAGCAATATAATGGGGAATATGAGGGAAAGTTAGCGGATTATCAAACCCTAGGCGTTCTCTACTATGCAATTTATAATCCCTTGAGCGGTAGAAGGGGAAGGTTTAAAAATAGAGAGAGATTAGCGGTTTATAAGCTTATAGCGGGGAAATACGAGCTTTTAGAGCCTGAAAATAATCGGGTATGGTTGCCAGAAATCGGGTTAGCCTTGGGATATGAGCAGGGAGAACATATCGCTTGGGTGCGAGAATGGCTGTATTGGTATGATCGATCGGGAAATCGCTATTTAACCGCAGAGGAAAGGGCGAGGGCAGCAGCGGCAATGGCCGAGCAAGCAAGTTTGATCGCCCAGCAAGAACGTTTAGCCAAACAGGAAGCGGAACAAAAAGCCCAACGACTAGCGGAAAGACTAAGAGCGCTGGGGATCAATCCGGATGAAGTTTAGGGGTGGGGTTCCTCGGCAATTTTAGGGGATTAATCGCGTAATAATTCCGGTTCGGTTAATTCGTCGGTCATTTCCATCAGGGCCCGTTGGACGGGTTTAATCATCGGGTCGTCGATATTTTCTACGGTATCGTAGCGGACGCGTTTAGCCCGTCTAGCGACTTGCACGACGATCGAGTAACGATTGCTGGCCGCATTCATCAGTTTATCGGTGAGATAAATCATCTCGGAGGAGTCGAATTTAAACCGTTTGGACATAGTTATATTTAGCCTTGTCTGGTGAATTTGGCACTTGTCACTGATAGTAGTTTAGTGATAAGTTTTATTACTCAGTCCACCTTACCATATTTTGTCAACCTTAAGGATAGGGTGATCCTTGATCTCGATCGGATTTTGTCAACTACTTTTTACAAAACTTAAATCAATTTTATACAAGTTTAAAAATATACAAATAAAGAGATAAATTTTGAAATAAATAAACCCAAAAAAGGGACACAATCGCGGTGGCTGTAAATATACTTGAACATATAATGCAAAGTAATCTTTGCTACATATATACCCAATTAAATGGCTGAGTTATTTTATGTCCACCACCATCAGAACTCAAGACAATCTCTCCGCTTGGGAGCGGTTTGGTCAGTGGATCACCAGCACTAATAACCGTCTCTATATAGGTTGGTTCGGTGTCATCCTGATCCCGACGATCTTAACCGCTACCATCTGCTATATTATCGCCTTTATTGCCGCTCCTCCTGTCGATATCGACGGTATTCGCGAGCCGGTTTCTGGCTCCTTACTCTACGGTAATAACATCATTTCTGGTGCGGTAGTCCCTTCCTCCAATGCTATCGGTTTGCACTTCTATCCCATCTGGGAAGCGGCCAGTTTAGACGAATGGCTGTATAACGGTGGTCCCTACCAATTAGTGGTTTTCCACTTCCTCATTGGGATTTTCTGCTGGATGGGTCGTCAGTGGGAACTGAGCTACCGTTTAGGAATGCGTCCCTGGATCTGTGTGGCTTATTCGGCCCCTGTATCGGCTGCTACTGCTGTTTTCCTAATCTATCCGATTGGACAGGGTTCTTTCTCCGATGGTATGCCTTTGGGAATCTCTGGAACCTTCAACTTTATGATCGTGTTCCAAGCGGAACATAATATCCTCATGCACCCCTTCCATATGTTGGGTGTTGCGGGTGTCTTTGGTGGTTCTCTCTTCTCCGCTATGCACGGTTCCTTGGTGACTTCCTCCCTCGTCCGGGAAACTTCCGAATCGGAATCGCAAAACTACGGTTACAAATTCGGTCAAGAAGAAGAAACCTACAATATTGTCGCCGCTCACGGTTACTTTGGACGCTTAATCTTCCAATACGCTTCCTTTAACAATAGCCGCAGCCTACACTTCTTCCTGGGAGCTTGGCCGGTGGTGGGGATCTGGTTCACCGCTATGGGTATCTCAACCATGGCTTTTAACCTCAACGGTTTCAACTTTAACCAGTCGATTATCGATTCCCAGGGACGTGCGGTCGCAACGCGCTCGCTACGCGAGACCGCAACTTGGGCGGATGTGATCAACCGCGCTAACATTGGTTTTGAAGTGATGCACGAACGCAACGCTCATAACTTCCCCCTCGATTTAGCTTCCAGTGATGCTATGCCCATGGACTTGACAGCGCCGGCGATCGATGGTTAAAAATAAACAGATGTTGGATCCCCATCCAACATCCGCATTCTAACTCTGCACACATTTTGCTAAGTCCTCATGATAAGTCAAAAAACGCTTCCTTTTTGGGGGCGTTTTTATTTATTCGATTGAAAAAACCGATGACAATCATTACTAAAGCTGATAAGAAAGGGGGAAGTGGGGTGTGGGGTGTAGGGTGTAGGGTGTAGGGTGTAGGGTGTAGGGTGTAGGGTGTAGGGTGTGGGGTGTGGGGAGAATAAAGCTGCCTATTGCCTATTGCCTATTGCCTATTGCCTATTGCCTATTGCCTATTGCCTATTGCCTATTGCCTATTGCCTATTGCCTATTGCCTATTGCCTATTGCCTATTGCCTATTGCCTATTGCCTATTGCCTATTGCCTTTTGCCTATTGCCTTTTGCCTCCTGACTGACTCCTGATAACTGATAACTGATAACTGATAACTGATGAAAAGATTAGCTTGGTTCGATCGCTTAGTGTTAGCAACTATTTTGGCCTTAATTGCTGGGATATCGTCGATTTTGATCCAGGGAAATCAAGTTCCTACCCGAGGGGAGAATTTTAGCTGGCAAGGACGAAAAATCGGCGTTAGGGACAATTATTTTACTTTAAGTTTTAATCGACCGATTGACCGTTCCGACATAGAAACCAGCTTGGTGATCGATCCTCCCTTGCCGGGTAAAATTAGCTGGGCCGGAGATCGCTTGACCTATACCTTGACAGAATTGCCGATCTACGGCAAAAAATATCAAGTAAAGTTACCCATTGCCCAAGGTGAGGACTTTATCGGGGAATTTTACAGCCACGATCGAGCTTTTGCCTATATTGGAGTCAACCAAGAGGAAAGAGGCCGTTTAATCGTCTGTAATATCATTCAGGGGGCAAATAACGTCACAGAACTGAAAAAAACCATCCTTACCCCTGGGGATCTGGTGGTCACGGATTTTCAAATGTATCCGAGGGGGGAGAGAATTTTATTCTCGGCCTTCGATCGCTCCGACTTAGGACGAGATACCCCAAAACAGCAACTTTACACAATTACCACGGGTTTAAATCATGACGAAAATGGTCAAAATTTGCCCATTGGTCGTATAGAAAGGTTTTTAGATGCGAAAACCTATCAAAATCTTCGTTTTAATCTCTCAGATAACGGCAAAACCCTAATCGTGCAGAGAATTAATCATGGGAATCCGGGGGATGCCAGTTTATGGGTAATCAGCGATGATGGACAATCGCGACCGTTAGGAATGCAAGGGGATAATTTTTTACTATCTCCCGACGGTAAAAAAGCGGTTGTCAGTCAAACGGGAGGGGTAGCGGTGATTCCTTTGGATGTCCAAGCGGGAAAACCGCAATTTTTGCCTACCTACGAGAAAATCCTCGCTTTTTCCCGGGATGGTCGCCAGAAATTAATAGTGAAATCAGAACCGGATAATCAGCGATCGCTATTTTTGCTCAACGATCAGGGAGAGTCAAGACTACTATTAAGAACAGCTAATCCGATTATTAGCTGTGAATTTGAACCGCGACAGGAAAAAACCCTTTACTGTCTGAAAAGCGATCTGGTCATGGGCAGCGATGGCAAAGTGAAAGAAGAACCATTTTTAGGGATTATTGACCTAGAAACGGGTAAAATGACACCCCTGCTGGCCTTACCTAATTATCGGGACGTACAGATGAGTATGTCTCCTGATGGCGTGGCCTTATTATTTGATCAGTTAGTAACCATACCCTTTGGAGTCGGAAATGATTTAGTCACTGGGGAGGGATCGAGCATTGCCGATGGTCGTCTCTGGTTATTACCACTTCCTGATCAGTTCAGTCCCAATAGCACCCCGAAAATTCTACCTCAAGAACTCAACGCCGGTTTTAAACCCCGTTGGCTGCCCTAAAATTATTGATCGGTAGCTATGTTATCAGGTTCAAGAGTTAAGTTTTCAGTGAATTTATGCTACTTCAGCGATTTACTTTTTTATTGCGTCCTAGTGGCGATATCGAGATCGAGCGGGGGATTCGGACTTTATTAGCGATCGCAGTACCGATTATTGTCGGTGATATTTTAGATCGGTCAAAATTGGGGTTAATGGTCGGTTTAGCGGCTCAAACCTTGATTTTAGCCGATGCGGGGGGACTTTACTGCCTGAGAGCGAAAACCCTAGTCGCTACGACTATTGGGATGGCTCTAGCTTTGATTATCGGCACATTAGCCAGTGCTTGGCTAGGATTGACCGTAGTGATAGTTTTTTTCGGGTTGTTTCTAGCGGGTTATTTGACGGTTTACGGGGAAAATGGGGCGTTAGCTGGGTTAGTAATTAGTTTATTGCTGCTTTTTGCTGTTTCTTTGCCATCGGGAGATATTGTCGTCGCTTTACAACGGGCCGGAATCGTTGTGTTGGGAGGGGGATGGACAATTTTTTTAGCCCTGTTTATCTGGCCTTTTCGCCCTAATCAGCCTTTACGTCAGGTAACGGCGGAAAATTTTCAGGGTATCGCCACTTATCTCCGCTCTTTGCCCTTGCACTCTCGTTCTAATGCTAATGAGGAGCCATATTTTGACAAAATCCGGCAACTGTTGCTCCGTTCGAGGAAAACTGTCACCTTGACGCGTCGGGGACGTTGGGGAAAAAGTGAGCTGCGGGAATTGTTAATCGTCTTGATCGAAGATAGCGATCGCATTAATACCAGCTTAATCGCGCTGCGAGAATTGCTTCATCTTCATCCCTTGCCACAACTGACCACGGTGGCTATTTTATTAGAAGATATTCTCGTGCAAGTGGCGGAAATTTGCGAAGATATTGCCTGGTTAATTTTGGGTAGAAATAAACAACCGGATTGTGAGCGCTTGCAGCTATTACTCAAGGCGATCGAGCAACAAAAAAACCTGCAAGCTAAAGTTTTAGAAAATGCCCAGGATGATTATAGCAGTTATGTGGCAATTTCCCAATTAAATAATCGTTTAAAAAAACTATCTAAACAGCTAAAAATAGCCAGTGAAACAGCGCAACATTTGCGGCAAAGCGAGAACTTTTCCGATAAAAAAAACCTCTGGCAGCGGAACTTTGAAGGGATAGAACAAGAGTACAGTCAAGAAAAAGCTTGGTGGGAACCATTAAAATCTAATTTTAATCTAGAATCGCCCCTATTTCGCCATGGTTTACGCTTGGGTTTGGGAAGTGCCCTAGGAGTGTTGATTTACCATAAGCTAGGAATTACCCATAGTTTTTGGATTGGTTTAACCTTAGTTATTGTGTTAAAACCAGATTTTAGCTTGACTTTTCAACGCTTTTTTAATCGGGTGTTTGGCACGATTTTAGGCTCGTTTTTTGTTTTGGCATTGTTGCGAATTATAGATAATCCGATCTGGTTAGAAATTATTGGGTTGATTTCTATAGCGATCGCTTTAACTTTGGTGCGATTTCACTATAGTTTAGCCGTATTTTTTATCACAATTTTTGCTTTAATTATCAGTCGTCTCGATGCCAGCAATGCCGGGATTAATTTAGAGTATATCAGAATAGTTTATACTTTAATCGGTAGTGCTTTAGCCTTTGTACTTTCCTTCGGTTTTTTACGGTTTAATGAAGATGAACGTTTTTCCCTCGCTGCCATTAAAGCATTAGAAGCTAATCAAATATATTTTCAGTCAGTTATGGCAGTTTATTTAGGAGAATCATCCTATCAAACTGCAATTTTATCTTCCCATCGCAATAAAGCTCGAAGAGCAAATACAACTATGCAAACAGCCCTACAAAGATTAATTGATGATCCTAGCACACCCTTTCCACAAATGGAACCGGCAATCACTTTAAGTAATTATATTCCTCGTTTTGGTCGCGGGGTGACAGTTTTATTGACGGAATTGGAACAATATCGCGGTAGTCCTCCCCATCCCAATCTCAGTCTGTTCACGCAACAAATAACCCAAGCTTTGACTCAATTAACCCAAGCTTTGCAAACAAATAATCTTCCTCTTCCCTTACCTCCCCTCGAAGATACTTTAGAAGAAGTCCTTGATCATTTGCAAGAATTGCGAGAGGAAAGGTTAGTAGAAATTGGCAATCAACAAGAGGGAACTAATCTCCAGAAATATTTAGGGGATTATAATATTGTCACCACGGAACTTGTGGAATTATCCAGTCGTGTTGGGGTAATGAACACAGCAATCGATCGTTTTATTAGAAGTTAAAATTTAGTTATTAAGTAGTTGGACAAAAGTAAAGTTAACTGTGGGGTAAGGAGTCGGTCGTCAGGAGTCAGTAAGAATTGCGGCAATTTACATTTCTTAAGATAGACAACAGAATTTATGTCCGACTACTTACAACAAAATTTTTGTAAATCTACTGAGTTGGTATTTTTAAAGGGAAACTGTCTTCTAAAATTGGTCATTATTTCCGATTTTATCACTCAATCCAAGCTTTTGGGGGGTTCTACCCCCCAAACTCCTAGGGTTGATTCAAGGTAGGGTTGATTCATGAATCAACCCTACCCAAACCCCGGAGCGCATTAGCTTTTCGGTGAGATGCTTACACGCGATTGTTCATATTTTTGTACCAATTTAAGAGTCACTGATAATTGCTGGTTGTCCGTATTTCTGCAAAGGTGAGATGCACCCATTTAGCAGTCAAGAGGAAAATCGATTAACTTCGATAATTTCTGTATATTCAAAATTATTAGGACTGCGTTTCACTAGAGAATAATCAACACCATGAAGATTAATTAAATCCTCTTGACAATCCGCTTTCGGAGAATTATAAACTAACACATATTCTTTACCAATATAGGGAGAAATCTCGGTTTCTACTTCTCCTCTCCATTGAGTTTTTGTCACTAAAACAACTAACTGATTGGCTAATTTAGGAATAGCGATCGCAACTTGCCGACGATAGATATGATCAAGACTACCAAAAGGGGAATCCATCACCAGAGGAAAAGTGCTGCTATCAATTCCCATCAAAGTATTTTTCTGACTCCATTCTCGCACTCGATCGATAATTCCCCCGATAAAAGATAAACTAAGAATCTGATTTTCTCCGGTGGAAGCTGCCACGGGAATGGCAAATCCTGTGGTATTTTCTAATAATCTTACCTCGTAATCGGGACTAATACGGGGAATATAGGGAGTAAAAGAAATTGAGTTAAAGATTTCCTGTACCCGTTTTTCTAAGGACAAACGAAACTGATTTTCTAATCTCTGTCTTACCTCACTAATGCGATTAATTGCCTCTTGAGTCGCTAAAATACGTCGTTGTCCTAAATTATATTTTTCCTCTTTTTGTTGCTGTTTCTGTACCTGTTTTTGCAGGGATTCTAACTCTTTTTGGTAGATATCTAGTTGATTTTTATTGCTACCCTGTTCCAAGCGTAAATCTTTTAGGGAATCCTCGATCGCATCTAAGCGAGATTGCAGATTTTTAATATCTTCATCGGGATAATGGCGAAATTTATCCCGAACTTCATCTAATTCTGATTCTACCAAAGATAATTCTAAGCGCCACTGGTGAATATTAGCTTGATAACTATCCACTTCTTGCCAAAAATCTAAGACTCGTTTATCTATTTCTTTGACTGTGGAAGATAAGCGAATAGCTGCTTCTTCTACATCGGCCATTCCTGCTTTATTCATCCAATCTTGTACCTGTAAATAAGCTTGGCTATTTTCCTGTAATTCCTGACCACAAATACATTTTTTCCGCTCTAATAATTGTTGGACAAATTGCTGTTTGATACCACTGGGTAATTCCCCTTGTTGTCTTAGGCGATCAATTAATTGCTGAAAATTTTGATTAATTTCTTTTAAAAATACTTGATAAGCTTGCTGGGAAATTAATTTCTTTAACTTATCTTTAGTTCTGACTAAATCTTGCCGCAGATTTCTTTCCTGTTGTTCTAATTTTTCTTTTAACTGTTTTAATTCCTCGGCACCACTTAACTCTAATAAGCGATTAGTAACGGCTTTTTTTAATTCTTCCTGCTGGGATAACTGGTTAATAATATCCTGCTGACGCTGTTTTAATTTCTCGAAATCCTGCTCGATTTTACTTTCCTGTTTCAATAACTTTTTTAAATCCGATTCTCCTAAATCTTTAAGCTCATCTTGTAAAGATTTCTTAGCTTTTTTTAAATGCTCGATCGCTCGATCTAATACTTTAACTCCCAATAATTCTTTTGTATCCTCGGCGATTTTACCTTGGCTACTACTGCGAAATTGATGATCGATATATTCGCCATCAAAAAAGAAATAACGGTGTAAACTTTCGGGTAAAATTTGATTAATAATATCCTCCGCTGGTTGATTGGGTGTGTACCAATTGCCATCATCACCAGCGTAGAGCATATATAAACTATTTGAACCGTATTTAATTTTACTATTTACATCTTGGTAGGCGAAAAATTTTCGTTTTACCTGATAGCGTTTATTTTCATGTTCAAAGTTTACTTCTGCGGAACATTCTATGGAGGTCCCCGTGGTTACTTCGGTAATTGCCCGTTTATTAACTAATAACTCCGGTTCGGCAAAAGCTGCCGTAAATTTTTCATACAGTACCCAAGTACAAGCATTTAAAATTGTTGTTTTTCCCGCCCCATTATTGCCATAAATTACCGTCGTATTGCGAGAACTTGCTGCTAAATGTATCTCAGGAGTCTTACCATAAAATTGTCGAAAATTACATAACTTTATTGATAGTAGTTTCATATTTATATAGAGGGGCTGATGGGGAATTTTTTTCAGTGAACAGTAAACAGTGAACCGATAACTGATAACTGATTATTGAATGACTTCTTTAATAATCATTAAAACATCATCATTGATATTGCGAGGATTGCGCTGGTATAACTTATCTCTTTCCAATTTTAAAACGCGATCGATGATTTTTCGCACATCTTCGGGAGCGTTTAAAATCGGTTCTTGGATATTTTGGAGATTATTATCAGGATGAGTCATAGGGCAGATTTTTTAATATTTACAGCCGCTGCATTTCAAATAAAATCCTTGCCGGGGTACGTTAATCTATTACTAACGCACCCTCAGCCTAGATTGTTTCCCTAGACGAAACTTAAATAAGGTAACTTTTGGGCGGTAGATTGAATCAGATCGAGATTTTGTAAAAGCTGTCCGCAGGTATCCCAACCCCCTTCTATTAACATCTGTCGGGAACCTTCATTCATAGACACGGTAGCGACAAAATCCCCCCATTGCACTGTCATGGTTGTCAAGGAAAGATCGACGGGAATTTCGGGATTAGCTGCAATTAAATCCTGTAAATGGGCGATAGTTTTTGCCTCAGCAGTGACACAGGGAACCCCATTAGCGATACAATTGCCAAAAAATATTTCGGCGAAACTTTCCCCGATAATTGCTTCAATTCCCCAACGTAAAATCGCTTGCGGTGCGTGTTCCCGAGAAGAACCGCAACCAAAATTACCATTGACTACCAAAATTTTCGCCCCTTGGTACTGGGGTAGATCGAAAGGATGACTTCCCTGTAAAGCCGCTCGATCATCGGCGAACACTTGTTCTCCTAAACCTTCAAAGGTGATACAACGCAAAAAACGAGCCGGAATAATGCGATCGGTGTCAATATCGTTGCCTCGCAAGGGTAAAGCTCGTCCGGAGATGGTTTTAACTTGACTCATGATCTTTTTCTAACTTTTACTAGCAGTGACAAAAAAAGTGGTTGCATCTTGCCATACTCCCTGATCGGTGGCATTTTTCTCGATTTCTCGGCGATAATTGTTCACTAGAGTCGCAATTTCGGCAGCCGATAGGCGGTCAAAAGGGTTATGCTGAGGATAAAAATACTGCCCATACCAGAAGTTTTTGGCGGTTTCTAGGGGCAAATATCGACCTAATTGCTCGACATTGACCGATATATTGGTAAATCCCGCATTTTCCAGCAATTGATGGCATTTTTCTGGGGTGGCGATGGGAGTATGCAGATTAGGCAACTCAAAACCACTATGTTTGCGACAAACACCACTGATCAAGGGTAGGAAGTGGGATTCTAAATTATTACAGGAAAAAGCGACCGAACCGCCTTTTTTTAACCATTGATACCATTTTGCCAGCACTTGCGGGATATCGGGGAAAAGTGCAATCGCCAGAGAACAGGTAATCAGATCGAAACTAGACTCGGCAAAGTCAATGGCAGCTATATCGGCGTTAATTAGGTCAATATTCTCGATATTTAATTCTTCTAGCTTTTTTTCGGCTCTGGCAATCATTTCCGGCGTGAAATCAACCCCGATGACACTTTTTACTTTTGGGGCAATTGCGGTCTCGCGTAGCGAGCGCGTTGCGACCGCAATAAATCCCGTTCCCGTTGCCACGTCTAGCACAGATTGGTTTTTTTGTAAATAGAGATAATTTACTAATTTAAGGGCGCGAGCTTGTGTAAAATCGTTATCGTAATCGTGACGAAGGGCATAAAAATCAATCACTTGACGCTGATAATCGTTGCTCATCTTCTCTATTGCCCAATTATCGACAAAGACTGACCCAATTGACTTAAATTAAGAGCATGGCCCCCGGTAACTAGATAAACCGCGTCTGCTATTGTGCCAATTCTACGACAGAGATCGCCTAAACGATCGCGAAACAGACGACCGAGGGGATAAGCGGGAACCACACCCCAACCGGTTTCTTCCGCTACCAGAATAACATCAACCGCCGCGTTTTTGAGGGAAGACAAGAATCGATCGCTGGTTTCTAACCATTCGGCTGCCGACATTTCTAAACAATTGGCTACCCAAGTACCGAGGGAATCGATCAATAAACAGTGAGAAAATGGGCTATTATCAATAGTTTCGCTCAATTGTCGGGGAATTTCTTGGGTTTGCCATTGGGGGGAACGTCGCTGCCGGTGTCTTTCAATGCGATCGCACCATTCTTGATCTTTTTCATCCACCGAGGAGGTGGCGATATAAATAACGGGTTTTTGGCTGATTTTGGCTAAATATTCGGCCCATTCACTTTTCCCAGAACGGGCAGCCCCTGTAACTAGGATAATTTTTTCATCCACGATCGAGATTTTGGCAAATAACTAAAGTATATACGGAAGAAAACTGTCCTATTCTGCATCATCAAAACGGTGAATATCATCATCTCCTAAATATTCGCCATTTTGCACCTCAATCATCACCAGAGGAATAGAACCGGGGTTTTCCAACCGATGACGGGTATTCATGGGAACGTATGTAGATTCTTTTTGTTTGAGGAGAGTTTCTTTTTCATCACAGATTACCCGCGCTGTACCGGAGACGACAATCCAGTGTTCACTGCGATGGTAGTGCATTTGGGTACTCATGTGATGGCCGGGTTTAATGACAATGCGATTGATGCGATACCGGGGACCTTCCTCCAATACCGTCACCGTTCCCCAGGGGGGAGTCCGCGTCATTTCTATGTCTTGGGGAGAAGGGGAGGGAGCATTAATTAAGTCATCCATGGCGGTGGTCTCCAAACTTGATTAATATTTTAGTGGACAATAATCAGTAATCAGTTATCAGTGAACAGTAATCAGTGAACAGACAGGACTTTTACTGCCATTTAATACTGCTCACTTAATACGATTTTTCTAAAGTAATGGCAGAGATAGTTAATTACCCTCACCCCCAACCCCTCTCCCAGAAGGGTAGAGGGGATTAGGATGCCTGCCACAAATAAAGAAAAATGGTACAATACTCTATCCTCCTACTGATAACTGATAACTGATAACTGATTCAGGAGGGCAATTGTTTAAAATCAAAATTTGTGTCTTTACCCTTGACAGATGGCTCGGTTTGTGCTAGGCGATTAGCCATTTGTACCAGATCCACCCCGGTAGCTTGACGCAATTGTTCGGCAAAGGCAGTCATTTTCGGGACAAGATTACCATCACCCCCGTCCACTACCGTCACCGTTTGCACCTGCACTTCTGGCACACTAGCGACCATTAATTTAAGCAATAACTCCAATTTTTGATATAAAAAGATGTTTTTAGCGTTATTTCCCGCCCCTTGCCAAGAAGCTGCCAGTTTTTTGGTTCCTTCCGCTTGCGCTTTCCCCTGTTCGATAATTTTGGCCGCTTCCCCCCGGGCTTTTGCGATCGCTTGTTGACATTCCGCCGCCGCAGGGGCGATCACATCTGCTTGTAATTGCTGTTTCACCTGCTTAATTCGGGCAGTTTGTACCGCCACTTCTGCCTGTACTTTAGCTAAATCCGACATAACCACCGATTCTACCTCAGCAATCATGGCGCCGCGCTTAGTTTGAGTGTCGCGCACCCGTTTTTCTGCGTCAGCTTTGGCTATTTCTAAATCTTTTTGGATACGACGCAAAGCGGTTAGACGTTGATTCTCGGAAGCCTTGATAATCGATGTTTTTCGGGCTTTTGCTTCTGCTATCCGGGCATCTCTCTGTAATTCGGCTTTTTGCTTCCGTCCGATCGAATCGAGATAACGCACCTCATCGGAGATATTCTGGATCTGCAAACTATCCAAAACTAAACCCAATTTTTCCAGATCCTGTTCCGCTTCTTCCAGGAGACTTTTAGCAAAAGCGATCTGATCGGAGTTCGCTTGTTCTGGGGTTAAATTCGCCAAGACACCGCGCAAATTGCCCTCGAGGGTTTCTTTAGCTAATTGTTCGATTTCCTTGCGTTTCTTGCCCAATAAACGCTCGATCGCATTATGAATAATCGGTTCCTCCCCGGCAATTTTAATATTCGCCACCCCGGTGACGATCAAAGGCACACCGCCCTTAGAATAGGCATTAACCACCCTGAGATCGATGATCATGTTGGTCAAGTCCATTCGATACACTTGTTCTAGCATAGGTAAACGAATACTGCTGCCCCCTTTTACCAAACGATAACCGATGGTTTTGCCCGTGGCCGTGGGACGACGACTACCGGCAAAAATTAAAACTTCACTCGGTTGACAGATATGGTAATAGTTACGGATGACTAATAAACCCGCACCTGTCCCTAAACCGAAAACTCCCAGTAAAACAGCGATAATTTCCATAGATTTTATGTAGGTGAAATTGGTGATTATCTTTACTTTTAGCCGATCGACTCTCTGGCCGGTTGATTTTTTGGGGGTCATCGATATTACACTAAAAAGTAAAGCTTAGACAGCCTATCTTTATCATGCCAGATCAGCCAATCTCGATCGCCCAATACTACCACGAGCGGACCAAATACGACCCCCAGACGATCGCCTCAAAAAGTAAAGGTCTTGATTGGAGTCAACAACCCTATCCCTTTAAAGAATACAAAATCGGTCAGACTTTCGATCTCAAACCCTACCTCTCCCGTCAAACAGTTCCCCAAAAAGGAGACTTTTGGCGACGTATATCGCGAATTTTGGGCTGTAGCTATGGTTTAACTGCCAAAATCGCCACTATGGGCAGTCCCTTGTACCTACGTTCCGCACCCTCTGCCGGTGGATTATACCCCGCCGAGGTCTATCTGATCTCCCGTGGCACGGAATTTTTACCCGCCGGTCTCTACAGTTACCAAGGTCAAAGTCACTCGCTGCTTTTATTCTGGGAAAGTGATGTCTGGACGAACCTACAATCTGCTTGTTTCTGGAATCCTGTTTTAGAAAATACCGATATCGCTTTAGTTACCAGTGCCATTTTTTATCGGTCTGCTTGGCGCTACGAAGATCGAGCTTATCGGCGTATTTTCCTCGATACAGGGCATTTATTAGGCAATATTGAGCTATCAGCCTCGATTAATGACTATCGGGCCCATTTAATCGGTGGTTTTAACGATATCCAGATGAATGAATTGCTTTATCTCGATTCCGAGAAGGAAAGTGTCATGACGGTGATTCCTTTGGCAGATCTGCTCAATATCCGGCAAAATCTCCCCCATAGTACCACGGCACTCCCTTCGGCAACCACGACTCTTTATCCCGAAATTCCCGAGGGAGAATTATTAAACTCCCTACACCGAGCCACTATCATAGCTACAGATGAGAAGATAGAAGCAACTGTTACCCCCTCTAATTGGGAAGATAAATATAATTTTCCTTTTTGTCTAAAAGTTTCCGTGACATCCCGTCCCGTCAATTGGGGGGAAGATTTAATCGATCTCGAAAGTACGATGCTTAAACGCAGATCTACCCGCGCTTATAGTGGCGCTAGTCTCAGTTTAGACGAATTGCGAGCTTTGCTGCATTTCACCTATCAACCCCAAGATTATGTCGGACAAAATCTCGATCCCAATCCCGATTATTTTGCTCTGGATTTATTGGAAACTTTTATCGCTGTTTCGGCAGTAACTGGATTAGAGGAAGGCTGTTATTATTATGCTCCTAAAGCCCAAGAATTGCGGCAAATTCGCTTTAAAAATTTCCAGCAAGAGTTACATTATCTCTGTTTAGGTCAGGATTTGGGACGAGATGCGGCCGCTGTGGTTTTTCATACGGCGGATCTGTCAAAAGCAGTGGCTAAATATGGCGATCGAGTCTATCGTTATCTTCATGCAGATGCGGGTCATTTGGGACAGAGATTAAATTTAGCGGCTATTCATCTGGGGTTAGGGGTTAGTGGTATCGGTGGTTTTTTTGATGATCAAGTTAATGAAGTGTTAGGAATTCCCTCCGATGAAGCAGTTATCTATATCACTACTTTAGGCCGACCGAAAGTTTTTTAAGGTGAGTTTGAACCATTAAAGGATTAAGGATAAACCTCCTTGATTAAGATTCTCTGAGATTTTCTCTCTCTAATTCGATTAAATTATCGATTTTTTTTAGCTTGGTATCCCCAGCAAGATAACCGATACCGCGATGTAAATGTAAGCGAAATTGTTGAGTTAGGGTTTCTTTATCGGTTCCCAATCCGTCTTGATGACAACGTTGTTTAAGGGCAATTAGGAAAATATCGGCCATTTCTCCCCCGAATACTTTCCAGGATAATTCTACATTGCTATCGGCAGGAATGGGAACGGGAGAGGGGAGACTCGGTTCGGCAAGGGAACGACAAAAAGCCCAACGACAGAGGATATTCCATTGGTCAATTTTAGTGTAGCGTTTTAATTTTATGAGGCTATCTTTGGCGGTTTGAGATAGTCGAAAACGTTCGATCGGTGATTCCATAATTTATAATTTTACCTCGATATGAGTGATGAGAAAATAGTTAGTCATTCTCAATCCTGTTGGGCGAGAATTTCTTGGGAATTTATCTCAGTCATAATCTTACCAAAAGTAGCGATCGGGGTGAATAGTAGTTTGACGTTGTTGGGAATTGTATTCTAGCAGGTATTTTCGGGCGATTACTTCCTGTTCTTCTAATAAGAGTAGCTCATTTTGTCCAATTTCTGTATCGGTAGAAAGGAGGATGACTTGAGAGGAAGCAGCGGGAAAATAACGTTCAACTAAATTATGGCGATGGGAAGAATCTAAACGTCCGAGGGGTGTATCGATAGCGATGGGCAAATCTCGTCCGGAGACTCGCGCTAATCCCCACAAAAAAGCGATCGCTAATAGTTGTTTTTCTCCGGCAGAAAGACGGTGTTTAGGCACATTTTGTCCATCGGGACCAAAGAGAGATAGACCAAAAGTATCAGCATCGATCGCTATTTTCTGCACCAGATCGGACTTATGCAATAAATAACGAAAACATTCCGCCACTTCTCCCTCTAATCTATTTAATTTTTTTAAAGTTAAGCGTTCTTTAAATACTTTTAAAGTTTGCTGTGCTTTGACAATAGCATTGACGATATGTTCGTTACTTTGGGATTCTAAAGCTTTCTCACTATAGGCAAATAATTCTTTTTTAGTCTTCTCAATTTTCTTTTTGATTTCTTCATAATTTTTGTGGCTTTGCTCGTATTCTGCTTGAGCATTTAGATACTTTTTCTGAGCGGTTTTTAAGTTATTACTCAGGGTTTCGTATTCTTCGGGAGAGGCTGCTACTGCTAATTCTCGCTCTAAATTATCTAAGTCAGCTTCCAGATTTCTTAATTGTTCCATCGTTTGATGAGCGAGGTTAATTTGTGCCGGTAATTGATGGGTTAAGACTCGGTTTAATAACTCGATCGCCTCCTCGTCTAAATCTAAGTAAGGAGCAATCAAAGAATCGCTATCCTCAGCTAAAAACTGATTTTCTTGCTGTAAAAATTCTCTAATATTCTCTAGTTGTTCTAAAGTTAAATTCAGTTTTTTTAAATAAGCCATTAACTTTTTATCCCTGGATTCTAAAACCGATTGAGCGACTTGAGACGATTGAAATTTTAGCTCTTTTTCTCCCTGAATTTTAGCCGATTCTAGGAGAGGAAAAATTAACTTTAATGGTAAAAATTCCCCCGCCAATTGACCTAAATATTCTCTCTGTTTATCTAACTTTTTATCTAAATCCTTTTTTCTGCTCTCTAATTGACTTCTTTCGGCGGCAATTTTTCCGCCATCAATGCGAAATTTATCCGAGACTGCATCAAAATCATTTCTAACCAAATCTAAATTTTTTTGTTGAGTTTCCATCTCTTGCCGAGCCAATTCTAAATCCTCTTGGTACTCGGCTAATTTTTTCTCGATCACTTCAATAGTTGCCAGTTCATTTTCTGCTGCTAATAACCGGCGCTTGCGACCAGCTAAAATATCGAGATCAACGGCTAATCTTTCCGCCAATTCTAACCCTAATAAAGTCTGCATCGAATCCTTAACGCTGTCAGGAGGTACATCCTGTTCCGCCAATTCTTTTACCTGTTCCCCATCAAATAAAAACAGGTTAGAAATACCCAAAGGTAATAAAGTTTCAATATATTCATCCCAAGTATTAGCTAAGGCAGGATCGGGCCAATCCTCATCTAAAATACCGAGGGTATCCTTACCATCTTTGGGCTGTTTTGTCCAGTATCTAACGATACGATATTGTCGCCATTGTTCATTAACTAGATGTTCAAAAGCCAGTTCAATTCTAGCCTGATCGATGAGGGAAGCTTGATTATTAACTGCTTGACTGAGAAACTCAGCATAACTTAAATTATTGCGAGTAGAACATTTGGCCCGCGCACCGTACAAAGCCAAACGAATCGCATCCATTAAAGTAGTTTTACCGCCCCCATTCATGCCTCCCAAAAGGATAATCGGACAGGGATTATTATCTTTTTCGGGACGTAAATTAATCACTTGACGACCGGCGTAGGGGCCGAAATTTTGCAAAACTAATTCAGTAAAAATCATTAATAGTCAGCCTTATTTAAGTCGAAAGTTTTAGGTAATCTCCTGTAAAAATTATACCTGAAAAAGTGCCGCAGATATTTTTTTACACCCAAGAAAAAACCCCAGACTTTATACTATAGCATTGATCACCAGCGCCTAGATATAATCAAGGTTTCCTGATTTTTACTTTCCAGTTTATTACTGAGCATGAGCCTATTTTTTGAAAAAATCGTTATGATCGGCGTGAAAGTGCCAACACAGGGGAGAAAATTGCTATGATCACCATCGGCGAATATTTATGCCAGTGTCTCCATAGTTTAGGGGTTAATCATATTTTTGGGGTGCCGGGGGATTATGTCCTCGATTTGATGGATGTTTTGGTGGAAAGTCCGATCGAATTAGTTTGCACCTGTAATGAGCTTAACGCAGGTTATGCCGCCGATGCCTACGCGCGAGTCAAAGGTATGGGTGCTGTCTGTGTCACCTACGGAGTCGGGGGATTTAGCCTCGTTAATGCTGTGGTCGGTGCTTACGCTGAAAGAGTTCCCCTGGTGGTAATTAGTGGGGCTTCCGATCGCTCGATTCGCCGGGATAATTTATTATTACACCACACCACGGGCGATTATAATCTGCAATTTTCCATCATGGAAAAAGTCACGGTTGCCTCGGTTATTCTCACTAATTCCGCCCAAGCAGCCAGTCAAATCGATCAAACTTTAGCAGCTTGTTTGCATCACAAACGTCCCGTGTATATCGAAATTCCCCGGGATATGGTCTATCGTCCCTGTATCCCCTCGGAAAAGCCAATTTATTTACCCGATAATCTCACCGATGCCGCCGCTTTAGAAGAAGCCATTGAAGAAGCGGCTTTTTTATTAGAAAAAGCGGAAAAACCAATTATTTTAGCAGGGGTAGAATTCCATCGGTTTAAACTCCAGGATAAGTTGCTGAAACTTTTAGAAGTAACGGGTTATCCCTTAGCCACCACTATTTTAGGTAAGTCGTCAATTTCGGAAATGCAGCCGCAATTTATCGGCACTTATGTGGGAGCATTAAGTCGCGAATACGTTAAGCAACGGGTGGAAAATGCCGATTGTGTCCTCTGTTTAGGGGCGATCATGTCCGATATGAATTTAGGCGGATTTACGGCTAATTTAAATCCCAATAATTTGATTAATGCCAATTCCGAGAAGGTAAAAATTAAACATCACTTTTATCAACCGGTATTCCTAGGAGACTTTATCGATGGTTTAATTAATAAGCTAAGTCACAAAGAAGCGGCTACACTAGAGATTAAACCTGCGGCCGAATTGAAGAATTTAGAATTCATTGCCGTGCCGGAGCAAAAATTAACTAATGCTCGTTTTTATGAGCGAATGAATCATTTTATCGCTCAAGAATCTTTTGTTATTTCTGATACGGGGGACGCAATTATTGCCACAATTGATTTATTAATGCCCCAACAAACCGACTTTATCGGTCAAGCATTTTATCTCTCTATTGGTTATTCAATTCCCGCCTGTTTAGGAGTAGCTTGTGCCGCACCAAATACTCGTCCTATCGTCTTTGTGGGGGATGGTGCTTTTCAAATGACCGCCCAGGAACTTTCGACCATTATCCGTCACCATCTCAATCCAATTATCTTTTTAATTAATAACGATGGTTACACGATCGAGCGGGTAATTCAGGATAATATTTATAATGATCTACAACCGTGGAAATATCACCAATTACCAGCAGTATTTAACGGGGAAAGTTGGAGTTGTCAAGTCAGGACAGAAGGGGAATTAGAAAAGGCTTTATCGATTGCCCAGGGTAACATCGATCGCCTATCATTTATTGAAGTACATCTCGATCGTTTTGACTGTTCCCAAGGCTTAACTCGTTTAGGTCAAGCTTTACGTTCACCCCATGCTTAGACTGGTGACGCTATTAGGTTTTGACCGTATGAAGCTGTCCTAAGACACCAGATTGAAACTCTTTTGGCTCCCAAGAGTCAACAATTAAGATACAATCGGTATCTTAATCAAAGTGTGATGGTGACAACCGCAACTAAAAACCCTATGAATGCTTTATGGAAACAAATCACCCTATTGAACTTTTCGCCTGCTTCTTGGTCAAAATATAGCTATCTGCATCGTTTCGTCGGCCTTTTTAGTCAATGGCGACAGGGTAGCTGGTTTGTGGAGTGGACAGAACTGATGGGTGCGCTGTTAATCTCTCTCCTTATCGCCACTGCGCCGTTTTTCTCCACCAGTCAAATCGGTTTTTTGCTGTTAGCAATAGCGGGTTATTGGCTACTCTTAACCCTTGTGGATGAAGGCAAAATCGGGGTGACACCCATACATCTTTTGGTACTTTTATATTGGGGAATTGCCACGGTTTCTACGGCTTTTTCTCCCGTTAAAACCGCAGCTTTGGAAGGATTAATTAAATTAACTCTCAATCTAATCTTTTTTGCTTTTACCGCCCGAATTATGCGCTCGCCACGCCTGACAAATTGGATTCTGACTACTTTAGTTTTAACCGCCTTAGCAGTCAGCATCTACGGCATTCGTCAGCAAATTTTTGGTGCGGAACAGTTAGCAACTTGGAATGATCCTACTTCAGAATTAGCGGGAGATACTAGGGTTTATAGTTATCTCGGTAATCCTAATTTATTAGCTAGTTATTTATTCCCTGGTATTGCTTTTAGCGGTGCGGCATTATTTGTGTGGCAGGGATGGCTCCCGAAAATTTTAGCGGCTTTATTAACTTTAGCCAATGCCGCTTGTTTATTTTTTACCGAGAGTCGTGGCGGTTGGATTGGTTTGATGGTCTTAGGAATTGTCTTCTTATTGCTATTATTTTATTGGTTCAAAAACTATCTACCTTTATTTTGGCAAACATGGCTTTTACCCTTAGTTTTAGGTGGTTTAGCCGTGGTGATTTTAGGGGCGATTTTATTAGTGGATCCGCTGCGAATTCGGGTGATGAGTATTTTTGCAGGACGGGAAGATAGTAGTAATAACTTTCGGATTAATGTTTGGGATGCAGTTATTCGCATGATTCAAACCTATCCACTTTTGGGCATCGGACCGGGTAATGATGCTTTTAAGAAAATTTACCCCCTATTCATGAAGCCAAAATACACGGCTTTAAGTGCCTATTCTGTGGTATTAGAAATCATGGTAGAAACGGGAATTATTGGTTTTACCTGTTTCCTCTGGTTATTAGTCACAACTATCGGCCAAGGCATCCATCAAATTAAACTTTTACGCGATAAAATGGATAGTCAAGGCTTTTGGTTAATCGGGGCAATTGCCGCTATGGCTGGAATTCTTGCCCACGGTTTTTTTGATACGGTTTGGTATCGTCCCCAAGTTAGTACCCTCTGGTGGTTAGTTTTGGGTTTAATTGCTAGTCGTTGTGGCGTTGTCAAGTTTGAAGATGATGGCGCATCAGAGCAGACTTGAAAACGCTTTAAGAGTAAGGCTCTCGTTGTGTCGCAATTCATTCTTCATATTCTGATCTGACAACGCCAGTCGTTGTTATTCCCCCACTAGGGGTTTTGAGCGCGGCAATTCTCTCCTCTAGGGGTTCAAAGTAGTTCAGGCACAGATGCGATCCTCGATCGCCACCGATTGCAGAAGTCTTTCCACGATAGCTTTAGCTTGACGACCGTGACTAGGAATCAGACGATGGCAGAAGACGTAGGGAGTAATAAACTTAACATCATCGGGGATAGCATAATCGCGACCTTCGAGGAAAGCGTAAGCTTGAACTGCTTTTTGCAAAACCACACAACCCCGGGGACTGACTCCTAAACTAATATCTTCGTGGTCACGGGTAGCGCGGACTAAATCGACGATATATTGCTGTAAAGTGGGAGCGACCCGAACCAGACTGACTAATCTTTGCAATTCTCCCACCTGTTCTAAGGAAATACAAGCTTCTAGGGATTTAACCGCCTCTTGAGAATGCTGTCTTTGTAACATTTTTAATTCTTCTGCCGCGCTGGGATAACCCAAACTCAGGCAAACGGCAAAACGGTCCATTTGCGCTTCTGGAAGCGGAAAAGTACCTTGATATTCGATCGGGTTTTGGGTGGCGATAACAAAGAAGGGTTGGGGGACCGGCCGCGCTTCTCCATCAATGGTAACTTGTTTTTCTTCCATGACTTCTAGAAGTGCCGATTGGGTGCGCGGGGTGGCCCGGTTGATTTCATCGGCCAACAGGACGTTAGCAAAAGCGGGGCCGGGGATAAATTCAAATTCGCGACTGTTGGGGTTCCAGATCGTGGTTCCCGTGATATCACTGGGGAGGAGGTCAGGGGTGCATTGTACCCGTTGGAAACGACCGTTAATTGAACGCGCTAAGGATTTGGCTAACAGGGTTTTGCCGACTCCGGGGACATCTTCCAGGAGAGCGTGACCACCACTGAGCAAAGCCACCAGCACAAGGCGAATCGATTCGGTTTGGCCGACGATGCTCTGGCTCAAATTTTCCATCAAAATATCAATAGCGTCTCTCATAGCACAAATGGGGTATTCTGTCAAGAAGATTAATGTTAAGTTTTTTTTAATCTTAACGATTCTTTTCCTAATTTGCCCAAACTAGCGAGGAAAGTTGACAGACAATGGCGGGAAATTTTCTGCTAGGGAGCTAATCGGGGTTAGGGTTGGGAGCATGAAGAAAATTAGTTAAGAATTGTTGCCAGTGGGCGAAATCAAGATTTTCAGTCGGTTCAGTCTGATAAAATCGAGAAGAATTTCTCCTAATCAGCGAAAATGAAAGCCAGTTCGCTCGTTTTTAGTCTTGTTTTAGGAATCGCTGCCAGTACATTAACCAATAGTTTACCCGAAAATTTGACTTTCAATTCTCGGAAAATATTGGCTCAAGATCAGGCTCCTTCCTGTCCCCTTCCTCCAGATCTTGCCATCACTTTTCGCAATAGTGAATGTCAGGCAATTACCCTAGAAAAACCCCAGACTTTCTTCCGTTATTATAGTGACGAAAATTACAAAAAAGGTCGTTTTCTGACCACGGATCAATATACCACCAATGTGGAGGCGATCAGAAATTTAGCCCTCGATCAAAAGTGGAATCCCCCCAATGAAGCGACCAAAGTAGTATCGGTGACTTTGCCGGCGGGAACAACGGTTTATCAAGGAATTGTTGCCCCCCAGAATCCACCTTATTGTTATTATGGTGGTGGTCAGCAAACTTTTATTAAAGACTCACGAGATGCCAATATAGAATGGGGAGAGGGGCGAGCAATAACGGTTACATCTCTTTGGTGTCGCTAGAGTATTATGGAAACGAACATGAGGGAATTAGTTCAATCGATTGACCAAGCTATTACCGTGGCCGAACAGATGCGGAAAACAGAAATATCGACTCGGATTGAGGGTTTAATTTCTGTCCTGAAAACCATCAAAAGTCAGGCGTTAGCTGGTCAATTACCACCGTCTCAAGGCATTGTTACCCTAGGATTAGCGCGAGAAGTAGCTGATTGGATCGATTCCCTTGATTCTCCTTTATTGAAAGCGGTGGGTAAAGTGGAAAGAGAATACCAAAAATATTAGGAGTTGTCGGTGACAGAAGTTAGAATTAACCGAGAGCGATCGCAGTCTATCTCGATCTGATTTTTTAATCGATCGAGAGAATTAAATTTCTGTTCTGGTCGCAGGAATTGCACTAAATCCATCGTTAAAATACGATCATATACATTGCCCGACCAATCCAATAAATGGATTTCCACACTGATAGTTTTTCCCTCGATCGTGGGACGATAACCGATATTCATAACTGCCGGTAAGCGAGAAGCATCGAGATGCACCCAACCGCAATAAACCCCGAATCGCGGCAATAATTTATCGGGGGGAACCTGTAGATTAGCGGTATGAAAACCTAATGTTCTGCCCAGCTGTTGCCCGATGACCACGCGACCGGTTAAACTGTAGGGACGACCTAACATTTGCCCAGCTTGCTCAACGTTTCCCGCCGCCAAAGCTTGACGAATTAGGGAACTACTAATCCGACCCGCCCCACAGTTTTTTAAACCAACAATCTCGACTTTAATATTAAATTGAGAGGCGATCTGTAATAAATCTTCGGCTGTACCTTGACGACGATAACCGAAGTGAAAATCTTGACCAACACTAATCGATTTAGCCTGTAATTTTTCTACTAAAATCTGTTCGACAAAAGCCAAGGGAGTTAGGGAAGCTAATTCAGCAGAGAAAGGCAGTAAAACTAATTGTTTAACGCCTAAATTCTCTAAAACCTCTACCTTTTCCCCTAGAGGAGTTAATAATTGCCATTTTTCTCCCGTAAAAAATTCCCGCGGGTGGGGAGTAAAACTAACAACGGTGGGATAAGCGGGGTCATCCCGAAAAATTGGCTGTAGGACGGTTTGATGACCTAGGTGCAAACCATCAAAGTTACCAAGAGCGATCGCACTAGGGGCTAAAATACGGGCATTAGGGGAATCTACAATCCACACGCTGGCTTTAGGAACAGATACAAGAGAATAGTTCAAGCGATTAATCTTGAGTGTAGCCTTTTGATTCTATATCAATCGGGCGATCAAGCCAAAAAAACGCCCCCAATTACTTGGAGTCCTTTGGAAGCTTTAGCAAATTGAACCTGAACGATCCAGGTGCGATCGGGCCGGAATTCCCAATTAATTGCACCAGAAAGATCAGGGAAACAAGCATTCATTAATTGTTCAGTTCGTTCTTCCCTTGGTCGTCTGTGGTTGTTCTTCGTGCTTTTGTGGTTTCCCAATCTGAGCAAGCATAAGTAACTGGTTATAATTAAATTAAAAATTGATTTTAGGTTCGATCCCCCCTGCTCTCCTTGATAAGGTAGGGTTGATTCATGAATCAACCCTACCCTTGATAAGGGGGGTGTCTGATAATTTTTAACGCCTAAGTAGTCGTGCAAAATAATTTCCTAGTGAAGAAAGGCAAAAGGCAAAAGGCAAGAGGCAAGAGGTGGTTAGATATGTGTAATTAATTTTGCTTAGGTACTTAGTAAGGTGGGCGATTTTTATACCACTTATTTTATTTATTGTGTATAATTGAGATGGTGACGACTAATTTTGAATGGGATGAAGATAAAGCTAAGATAAATCTGAGAAAACACGATATTTCTTTTAATGAGGCTAAAACTGTCTTTGAAGATACCTATTCTTTGACTTTAGATGATCCTACTCATTCAATCTTAGAAGATCGTTTTTTGACAATTGGTTATTCTAGTCAAAACCGCTTGCTTTTAGTTGTTCATACTGAAAGACAAGGAAACATCAGAATCATTAGTGCTAGGAGAGTAAATAAACATGAAAGAAAAATCTATGAACAAAGTAATCAATGATCCCATCAACGATGATGAAATGTTAGATGATTATTCTGAGGTTTTAACGGAGTCTCATTTAAAAAATGCAGTGAGAGGAAAGTATGCTCGGTCTTTAGCAGATAAAGATGCTTCTACCATTAAGATTATAGCAGAAAATGAAGAGAGATGTGTTAACATGAAAACTATTGAAGTTGAAGCATTCGTTAACAATGAAGGTCAATTAACCGTACAAGTTCCCTCAAATTTAAAAGAAGGACAATATCATGCTGTATTGATTATAGAAGAACCCAAAAATGAAAATCAATGATCTTATACTAAATCCCTTGAGTATAGGCTACATATCAGGACAGGCAAAAGGCACTCTTGCAAAAGGCACTCTTGCAAAAGGGTGAATAAATAATCAGTTTTTAATAACCAGATTTAGTATTAGAATAGTTGAAAATAAAGATAAGGAGATAAAATCCCAAAAAAACACCCCCAATCCCTTGGAGGCTTTTTCAGGAAAAAATAACTGTCATTAACCTTCCGCTAATTTCAGATCCCGCAGGGCGCTAATATCCACCTGAATCGATGGCCCCATGGAGGAAGAAACGTAAACCGTGCGCCAGTAACGCCCCTTGGCCCCGGAAGGCCGGTTTCTGTCCACCGTTTCCTGTAAAGCTTTCAAATTGACTAACAGATCCTCGGCACTAAAAGAAGCTTTACCAAATTGAACGTGAACGATCCCGGTGCGATCGGCCCGGAATTCCAATTTACCCGCTTTAAACTCAGCGATTGCCCCGGTTAAATCGGTGGTTACGGTTCCCCCTTTCGGTGAGGGCATTAAACCCCGTGGACCGAGTTGACGACCTAATTTAGCCACTTTCGGCATCATATCGGGGGTGGCGATTAACACCTCGAAATCCATCATCCCCTTGGCGATTTCTTCGATTAATTCTTCCGAACCAACGATATCGGCCCCGGCGTTGTTCGCTTCCTGTACCTTTTCCCCGCGAGTAATGACCGCTACTCGCACCGTGCGTCCGGTTCCTTTGGGTAAACTTACCGTTGTCCGCAGTTGTTGGTCGGTATATTTAGGATCGATACCTAAACGAATATGAGCTTCGGCGGTTTCGTCGAATTTCGCCGTCGCTAATTCCTTTAATAATGTCAGTGCCTCTAATGGCTCGTAGGCTTTATTTTCTACCTTAGCCTGGGCATCTCGCAAACGTCGTGAAACTTTTTTTACCATCTGATTTGTTGCTCCTTGGGTAATAACGAAGCTTAACTTCTCCCCGAAATAAGATTTAGTCTGAGATCTTGACACCCATATTTCTGGCCGTTCCCGCCACAATATTCATGGCCGCTTCGATGTCGTTAGCGTTAAGATCGGGCATTTTAGTCCGGGCGATTTCGCGTAATTGGTCGCGGGTAATGGTGGCGACAAATTTCTTGTTAGGTTCGTTGGAACCTCTTTCCACACCGGCCGCTTTACGGATGAGAACGGAAGCGGGGGGAGTTTTGAGGATAAAGGTAAAACTACGATCCTCAAAAACGGAGATTTCCACAGGGATGATCATCCCGGCCTGATCGGCGGTTTTAGCGTTGTAATCTTTACAGAACGCCATAATATTTACCCCGTGTTGACCTAAAGCAGGACCGACCGGAGGAGCAGGGTTAGCCTTACCAGCAGGTAAAGCTAGTTTAATAATTGCGACGACTTTTTTAGCCATGATTTAGTTTTGTTTTTCGACTTGATTAAATTCCAATTCGACCGGGGTATCCCGACCAAAAATGGAGAGCAGGGCCTTGAGTTTGCCGCGCTCGGGACTAACTTCGATCACTTCCCCTTCAAAGTCCTTAAATGGACCGGATAGGACCAAGATTTGATCGCCAACTTCCATATTGATTTTGACGACGGGTTCTTGAATCTGAGCTTGTTTGAAGATGCGATCGACTTCTGACATACTCAAGGGTAGCGGGGTGACGTGACCGCGGCCGCGTCCATAGTGCCGTTTTTGTTCGGCCCCGACAAAGTTGATCACGTGGGGGGTGTTTTTTACCACCTGCCAAGCGTCATCATCCATGATCATTTTGATCAGGACATAACCGGGGAAGACTTTTTCCTCGCCGTGTTGCCGTGAACCATCCTTGCGGACTTTGACGGTGGCCGCTTGGGGAATCTGGACTTGCAGAATGCGATCGGCCACATCGAGGGTGTGGATGCGCTGTTCCAAATTAGCTTTGACCCGTTTCTCACAACCGGAAGCCACCTGCACGGCATACCAACGGGGTTTTTTCGGTAGGTCGCTAAGATTGACTTCTTCGGGAAACTGTTCTTCTTCTAGACTCATGGGAACACCTTCCCCGCACCCCAGGCAAAGAATTTATCAATCAGATAGATGAGAGTGGCTACCAAAGTCACCATTAACATCACGGCCGCTGATTCACTCAAAAGTTGCTGACGGGAAGGCCAGACGACTTTGGCGAGTTCTTCTTTGGTTTCATTGACGAATTCCTTGACCTGAAAAGAGCTTCCCTCTTTCTTGTCGCTCGTGTCTTTTTCTAGGGTTTCTTTTTTGGCCACGATCGCTACTCCTTAAAATGATACTCAAGCTATCCTTAACTTATCATTTTCACCGGACAACCCACACTAACCCCCAGACATTTAGATCATGTCTTTTGCAGTTATCGGCTTGGTGATTACCAAACGCGCCCTGGAGGACTTGAACCCCCGACATCAGGTTTTGGAGACCTGCGTTCTACCAACTGAACTAAGAGCGCCCATTCGCTAAACTATTTGGCTTTTTTTAAGGCCTTTATTTATTATAGCGTAGTTGTTGGCGATTGAGCAACTTTCTTGGTTAGGCTGTCGCCGGAAATTTTTTAGAGAGGGCGATCGAAACGTTCTTGTACCCTGGTGGCTTTGCCAACCCGATCGCGCAGATAGTAGAGTTTCGCCCGACGTACTTTACCACGACGGATGATCTTGATACTGGCAACCCGGGGCGAGTGCAGCAGGAAGACTCTTTCTACTCCCACACCCTGGAAGACTTTGCGTACTGTAATCGTTTCGTTGATACCGCCATGGCGTTTGGCGATGACAATACCCTCGTAGGGCTGAATCCGCTCTTTATCTCCTTCGACGATTCGCACCCCTACCCGGATCGTGTCACCGACATGGATAATGGGCAGATCGCTCTTGAGATACTCGGCTTCGATTGATTTGATAATCTCTTCCGTTTTCATCGGCTTTCGTAAAACTCACAATTTCCCATCATACCATATTTCTTGAGTAAAAAGGGATAGCTAAGTAGTCGTGCAAAATTAATTTCCTAGTCGAGACAGGAGACGGTCGTCAGGAGACGGGAGACGGGAGACGGGAGACGGGAGACGGGAGACGGGAGACGGGAGACAGCTATTAGGGATCGGATTTGAGTTTTCAGTTCACTGTTTCCTCACACCAGAAGTCTGACGGAGTAGTGGCTTAGATGTGTAATTAATTTTGCTTAGGTACTTACTAGATATCCGCCTTTTCAGTCACCAGTCACCAGTCACCAGCCACCACTATTCATACTAAGTCCTGTTTAAAAGGTATAGGAAAGTGGGGAGTGGGAAGTGGGGTGTGGGAAGTGCGGAGCGGGGAGTGGGAACTGGAGAGTCGGGAGTATTTTCAGTGAACAGTAATCAGTGAACTGAAAACTCACATCTGGTAACTGATAGGCTCTTCTGGTTTCTGTGTGGAAACGAGGTCTATACTGATAGAATATCCGCAAAATAGCCCTAAAAGTCTTGCCCGATAAGCATTTCACGATTCCATAGGCAACAATTATCACACAAAGTCGAGAAGAGCCACTGATAACTGAATTCTGCCGTGAAAACCCGATCATAAAATATCCCTTAGGATGCGAGATTAACGCAGCTAAAATTAAAGCCTACTTATAGGATAACAACTTCTCAGCTAAAACCGATAAATTTAAACTATTTAAAATACGAGTTTTTATCGGTATTTTTTCATCCCAAAATATCAAGGAGTAATAAAATTCTCTACCTAGAGAAGAATTGAGAAGCTGTAAGGTTTTTTGAGCGGTATCTAAATCATCGAAGCTTAAAAAGTAAACGGTATCATCGAAAATAACGGGTTGATTTTGATAGGGTAATATCAGGTTAAAATTCAGTTTTTTATAAAGTCCAGAAATGGCGATTTTAAAAGGTGAGAAGCTGTAAAAACCCACGCCAAATATGCAAAAGTCTGGCTGATTTTGATAAATTTTGCTCTTTCTGTCTAGAAAATAATTTTTATGATTAACTAAATATTGCCAAGTTTTTGGCGCTATATCCCTTATATTTTCTGTAGATTCACCGATAAACTTCTGAGTTACCAAAATGTATTTATTGATAACCTCTAGGCGATTTTGTGCCACATCTGAACCTTTCAGGAGAGGATAAAGATAGGTGGTTTCAATATCAACGACTTCCTTTAAACCATTGACAAAAACTCCATTAACTAACTGTAATTCCATGACTTTTGAGCAATCATGTTTAATTCCTGAACGCCATTTTTCTTGAGGATGCTTATGGTACAAATATTTTAATCTAGTAAAAGAATTTAAATCTCTGACTAGGATATTATTTTGATAACCAATGCGCTGAAATTCTCCTTCCTCAAAACTATTGAAAACATCACAAAAGTAATTTTCTGAATGAGAATCAAATTGACAAAATAGAAGACAAGCATCTACATTTGCTTGAAAATATTTTTGAGTATTGATCGGATAAATTGCCGAGTAAACGAGATGAATTTTGTGAGTATAGATATAGTTTAAAATTTTTCTAGATACGGTTGTTTTACAGATAATTGCCAGATAAGCTGAACGTCGATCAAGACATTCGATGAGCTTAATTAACATCCACTCTGAAATATCAAAATTACTTGTTCCCATCATAGCATCTAAACCATGATAGCCTTGAAAGTTGCTTTTGTGAGGTAAATTTTTTCCGTTAATAAGTCCCTGTTTTGAGTTGGTTATCCAAGGCAGATTCCCCAAAAATAAAATATTTTCTGTCCATGGTTGAGTCAGAGAATACCAGTCACAATCAAAAAAATTCTTCTGTTCAACTTGTATTCTTTGATCTTGGGATATTTGCCGATCTTGATTAATCTGAGTGATATAATTAGGATTAATTTCAAAGCCGAGGATTTTTTCAGTTTGTTTAAAGGTAAGTGCGGCTGCTTTTAAAAAGTTACCTATACCACAAGTTGGCTCAATAATAACATCGGGTTTAACATGAATTTGCCATAATTTTTGACAAATCTTTTCGGTTAACTCCGGGGGAGTTTGAAAGTCTCCATATTCAATTTTAACCTGAGAAGCTTGCATGACTAATTCTCTCTATAAATGGCTATTAATCCTTCTTCTTGACCGGCAAGATCGATTACCCTAGTATATTGTAATCTCCATTGTCAGGCATTAGAAATAGTTAAAAAACCTTGTCCTGGGGGATGAACAAGAATTTCATCAGCTATATTGGCCGCTTCCATTTCATCAACAGGTAAATTTTTATCTAAAATAAAAGCAATTAAATCATCTTTGTTTCCCTGATTGTTTAAGATATTGCGGATACCACGAGTCATCTGGAAATCGGCTGTTCTTTCGGCACTGACAAAAATTGTCCTGATAATTCTTAAACTGGCAGTACGATTTAGGCTATCATCTAACTTTTCATAAACAAAAATAATTAAGGAATATCCCAAGCCAAAAATTTTTTGTCTTGCGGATTTAAAAGGACAAGATGATTGAGGTTGTTTCATGCTTGTTACTTTGATATCTACTAACAAATCGGGAAAATCAATCCCACTAGCTGAATTACCGTCAAGAAAATTGTATTTTTCTTTTAGATATAGTTTAAACTTTTGTTCTAAGTAAGTTCCGATCGCTTTACCATCTGTAACACCATAGAGTGAAGATTCTTGATGTTGAGATTCCAAAGCTGAGAAGACAGCCGCATCCTCACATAACAATTCTTGGTTCAATCTTGCCATAGATCATACAGGGTTTAAATCAACTCTAGCAGAAAAATTTATCTAAGTAACTAAGCAAAATTAATATCGAATCTGTTTGACTTTCTGTTCTTTGTGCCTCTGTGGTTGCTCCCGAATCATTCTGGGATAAACTGATAGAAAAGTGTATGTTAGGCTAGATTTAACCGGACTAAACCAAGAGAGCCTATTTATTTTTTGCGAGTAAAAATTTCTTCAAACCAATTAATAGCCCGATTTGCTAAAGCTTCTAGGGAATATTTTTGCTCGACTACTGCACGACAAAAAGATCGATCGATCCGGTCTAAATTTTTAATTCCTGTAACTAATCCCTCGATACTATCGGGTTCAACCTTCATTTCGTGGCCTGGAAAAAGGACTGCTGGTGAAATCCCCAAGCTTTAGCGAGGAGCGAGGTGGGAAATGCTTGGACTTGCTGGTTATAAGCTTGTACCGCCTGATTGTATCGCATCCGTTCCACCGCTAGGCGGTTCTCCGTGCCTGCCATTTCGTACTGGAGGTTGATAAACAGTTGGCTAGACTGTAACTGCGGATTCGTTGCGGCATACTGGTGGAAACGTGCGATCGCCTGATCGATTTTGGCAATAGCAGCGGCTTTTTGTGCGGGGGTTAGTGCTTGCAAATAGGACTGACGGGATTGCACCAGCAAGGTGACTAAGGCTTTTTCCTGTTGAGCAGATGCTTGTGTGACGCTGACGAGATTGGGGATGAGATCGGCACGCCGCTGGAGTTGGTTTTCCACTTGCGCCCAGGCTGCATTTACTCTTGAGGCAGAACTCACCAGGGTATTATATGTCCACATTCCCGAAAGCGCAATCACCCCTATTATACCTACCCCCACAGATAGCAATCTCTGGCGTTGTTGTGTCGCCTTCTTCTGTCGCTCTAACTTTTGCTGGCGTTGCCTCTGAACTTCCCGAATCGCTTGTTGGATAAATTCAGCTGGAATCCGCACTTCTTTTGCCGCCGCCACTAATTCCGACTCGGCGAAGCTCTGGGTGTAATCAGCATAGTATCGCGAGGCAAGTTCTAGCACCTCTGGCACAATTTCTTCAGGAATGCGAATTTCTTTGTCGTTCATGGCTAATCTTAGAAAATTTCCCAGAGATTCACGGTGTTTGATCACAAACGGCCATTACCAACTGCCGCCAGCACCGCCGCCGCCGCTATCTCCACCACCAAAACTACCGCCGCCGCTATCTCCACCACTAAAACTACTGCCGCCGCTATCTCCACCACTAAAACTACTGCCGCCGCTATCTCCACCACTAAAACTACTGCCGCCGCTATCTCCACCACTAAAACTACTGCTGCTGCTAATTAGATAGAGGCTAATCCGATATATCAGGTAAAAAATAACCAAACCGCCGCCAATAGCAACACCTAACCACATCCAGAAATGTACTCCTCGGCTATTATTCTGGGGGGTATCTTGAGTCAACTCTTTACTCAAGGATGGTTCTAAGGAGACAATTATGGCTCTGGTCGCTGCCAAAGTCCCGCCATCAAAATCTTTTTGCCGGAAGCGCGGCGTTATCTGTGTCTCGATAATATTGCCAACTTTCCCATCGGGTAAAATCCCCTCTACTCCATATCCTGTCTCAATTTCTACGCGGCGGTCTTTGACTGAAATCAAAAATAGCACGCCGTTATCTTGACCTTTTTTGCCAATTTTCCAATAGTTGAAAAGGTTGGTCGTAAACTCTTTAGGAGAGGCGGCGGGAGCAGTTTCTGGTACAGTTACCACTGCTATTTCCGCTCCGTTTTTGGCTTCTAACCGAGCGATCATCTGGTTCAGTTGGGTTTCTGTCTCCGGTTGAAGAATCTCGGCTTTATCTGTCACCCATCCCCCGGAAACCTGTCGAGGATTGGGTACTTCTTGAACCGTCAGAGCTAGGCCAGGACAAGGAACTAGGAAAAAAGCTACGTAGAGCGAACCGAGCCAAATAACTGGATGAGGTTTAACTACTAAAGCTTTCATGACTTTAACCTCGAGTAAATGAAGATTTGTGCCTTTCTGTTGCTGTGTGGTGACAGAAAGGCACTCTCGAACCATATCGCTGCTTCTATTATATTAGACTCCAGCTAAAAACCCTGCTCCCTCACTGACAAAAAATTTCTTCAAACCAATTAATAGCTCGATTTGCTAAAGCTTCTAGGGAATATTTTTGCTCGACTACTGCACGACAAGAATATCGATCGATCCGGTCTAAATTTTTAATTCCTGTAACTAATCCCTCGATACTATCGGGTTCAACTAAAAAACCAGTTTTTCCCTCTTCAATAATTTCTACTGGACCACCACGACCATAGGCAATTACGGGAACACCACAGGCTAAAGCTTCAATAGCCCCGTTACCAAAAGCCTCAACCCAGCGCGGGGTCATCAACAGGCCAAAACAGTCGCCTAGCTCTTTTTGTAGGCTCTCGGTGGGCAAAAACCCGCGATAATCGACTAAATCGAAACTATAGTTATCCTGTAGATTTTGCCAGTAGAGAGGATCGGAAATATGACCGAAAACCCGTAAAGGGACACCTAACTGTTGACAAGCAGCGATCGCATCTTCTAAAGCTTTTTCTGGGGCAATCCGTCCCACCCAGGCTAGACAGGGGGAGGAATCGTCCCGAAACTGATACAAAGATACGTCTAAACCATTAGCCAAACAGCGATAGGGGGGAGATATTGAGAAAGTTTCTGCTTGGGTGACGGTGTGAAAAGCGAGTAAATGGGGAAAACTGCGGTAGGTTTTTTGAATAATATGATCCATCGCCAAAGAAACGGAAGCCATGCTGACTAAATGGGCGACGGGAGTAGCAAAAAAAGGAGTGAGATAAAAAGGGAGCCAATCGTAGGCAAAATTAACAATTAAATCGTACTGATTTTGTACCTGTTGGGCGTAGTGCCACATATTGGCCAAAACGGCATTTTCGGGCATTAAAATCGGGGCTTCCCGGCCCTGACTTTGGGCGGAAATCTGGGCATTTCCCGCTATAGTGATCAAGGGGATATCCTGCAATCGCGAGGCTTCTGGAGCCACTACCCGCACCGCATACCCTTGCTTAGTCAGAGTGCGAGCGAGATTATAAAGAGTTAATTCTACGCCACCGCCGCCCCCCGAACCCAAAAATCCCGCGGGGGTGGAGAGAAATAACAGTTTTCGACTCAATTTTGCACCTCAGTGGGTGTGGTTTCAGTGAAGGAAGTATCCTGTACGTCATCATCATCTTCTGGTTCACCAGTGGTTTCCAGGGGAGCCATCTCTAAACGGGGCGGTAATTGCAGATTTAACTGTTTAATTGCCCAGCGTGCTGTTTCTTGCACTTCCTCATCGGAATCATCGAGGGCAAGACAAATTAATTGACTGATCTGAGTCATGATCTCGTAGAGTCTGGTTAAATCGCGAATGGCATTTTTCCGCACCTGCGGATTTTTATCTTGGAGAGAGATAGCCAAAGCTTGGTTCATCGGTCGCAGGGAGCGGGTACAGATTTGAGAGAGGGCTTCTAGGGTTAAGCTGCGTTCGACGGAATCCCCATCCACCATACTATCGACTAAAGGCTGCATTGCCCTAGAATCGGACATCTGTGCCAGCTTCCAAACCGCCCGTCTCCGGTTACGGGGATCGTTATCGCGAAGATTTTCAATTAAACGCAGGATTAAGTCTACGTTCGGGATCTGGGAGGTAGCTTGTACGGGCAAAGAAGTATTGAAATCGTATTCCCCATTGCCATTAATGTCACTGCTGGTCTTGGTGTTCGCATCGAAGGAATTACCATTGCGCCCAAAAAAGTTGTAGAGTGGGTTTTTGGGATTGATGTAAGTTGTCTTTTGGCGACGTTTTGAGGCTTTGCTTTTGGGACGACGGTATTGAAGGAGAAGCGATAGTAAAGCCCCCAATAAAGAGATTGATAACAGGGCCGAGCCAGCGAAATATGTCATTTTTTCTGGCTCAACCAAGATTTCCAGGGAGACCACTCCAGGAATAAGGGGAATAGAAGTAGAAGGAGCCTTTTTGGAGGCAGCTTCGGCATCCTTGCCCGTGGAGGTTTTATCTAAAAACTTCTCCATATCAGTGATCGCATTTTCAGCTGCGGTATCGCTCGGGCGTTGTGCCAGCGCTTGTTCAAATTTTTCCAAGGCTAGTTGGTATTTTCCTTGGGCTGCGGCTTCGTAACCAGCTTGCATCAACTGATAGTAATTATCGACAGTCTGGGTTTGCTCTAACTTGGGCGGAGTTTGAGCGTTAGCCGTGGGTAAAGCCTGGAAATGATAACCCCAACTGCTCACACTGATAGCTAACAAAAATAGAAAATTGGGTTTGATCATAGAATTAAATTAATTAATGTAACCGTTTGGGGGGGGGGTAAAAGTATAATAGCCTAAAAGCCTTGGATGAGAAGCAGTGAACACCAGAGATAGGTCATAGACCATGATGATTGGGAAAAGACCCTCTTGAGCGTGGGACGGGTAGTAGGGAGCCTAGTATCGAGGATAGGGTCTACTGTTTAGCACTTAGTAGGGATTATCTCTGAAAAACTGGCTTAATTAAGCTTGCACAGGAGTTCTGCGCCACGTTCGACCTTGAATAGTCCTGTGGAATTGCCAATTAGCTACGGTTTCTGGATAATCGCCCCGATAGTGACCGCCTCGGCTTTCTGCTCGTAATAAGGCACTTTCCAGAATTAAGTCGGCGATGTCTAAAAGATTTAATGTCTCGATCGCTATTCTTATTTCTAACCGCACCGAGGGACACAAAAATAATTGTCCTTTGTCGGGAAGAAGATTCTGGAGAAATTGGCCCATCTTTAAGGAATGTAACTGTTGTTTCCACTGTTGCACCCGTAGGATAGCAGTTTCTAACTCATTTTGACATCGGCAAATTCCCGCATTTTCCCACATTAAAATCGGTAATTCTCTCCGTACTTTTTGCCAGTCTTCCTGTTCTTCCTGCCAGTTTTCCCCAATTTCTAAGGGTTTTTCTGGTCTTTCCCCACGAAAGTTTTCTGGCTCTAGACCTATTTCAGCTAAATTTGCCGCAAAGACAATACATTCCAAGAGAGAATTACTGGCTAAACGATTGGCACCGTGGACACCTGTACTAGCTGATTCGCCGATCGCATACAAACCGGGTAGAGAAGTGCGGGCGTTTAAATCTGTGGCTACTCCTCCCATCCAATAGTGAGCGGCGGGGGCGACGGGAATCACATCCTCAAACACATTAATGCCCCATTTTTGACAGATGCGGATAATATTGGGGAAACGATAACGCAGACGATCCGGTTCGATTGGTCTTAGATCTAGATATACTTTGGCATGGGCGGGATCGTCGGAGGTTTTGTGCAAATGGCTAAAAATCGCCCGACTCACCACATCCCGGGGAGCCAATTCTCCAGCAGCATGGTAATCGAAGGCAAAACGCCGCCCCTGGGCATCAATTAAATGCGCCCCTTCGCCACGCACCGCTTCACTAATTAAAAACCGCGGTGCCCCCGACACAGTCAAAGCGGTGGGGTGAAACTGAAAAAATTCCGGGTCGCGAATCACTGCCCCAGCACGCCAAGCCAGGGCGACTCCATCCCCGGTGCTGACGGCGGGATTAGTAGTTTGGGCGTAGACTTGACCGCCGCCTCCCGTAGCCAGAATGACTGCTTGCGCTCGCAGCCAACAGAGATGATCTTGATGGAGTAAACAAATACCTTGACAGCGTTGCCCTTCCGGGTCAAGCCAGAGTTTCAGGGCAATCGCTTGGGGAATAATGGTAATGTTGGAGCGCTCGGTCACTTTTTCCATCAGGGTACTGATGATCGCTCTCCCGGTGCGATCGGCTGCGTGTAGCACCCTAGCCTGGGAATGGGCAGCCTCAAGAGTGCGGGCTAAGTCGTCTCCAGAGCGATCAAAACTAACTCCTAACCGCAGCAAATCAGAGATCGCTTGGGGGGCCTTCTCAACTAAAAACTGCACGGCATAGCGATCACATAAGCCCGCTCCGGCCTTCAGGGTATCTTCTAAATGGAAAACGGGGGAATCTGCCGGGGACGTGGCCGCCGCAATTCCTCCCTGCGCCCAATCACTAGCCCCGGTTTTTAAATCTTCTTTGGTAATTAAACCCACCTTTAAGTTAGGGGGTAAACACAGCGCGGCATACAATCCCGCCGCTCCCGAGCCGACCACTAAAACATCTTGATAACTCGGCAGTTGCGAGGAAACGACCATGTAGGAGTTAATTGATAAATTCTATTTATTCTAGCATTTCATTTCTCTATAGCTCTGGCCAAAATCCCCAGTCTTTCGTTGGCGCAGTATATGGTCGCCAGTCGTCAACTTTTGACTGAAAACTCCAATCTGATCCCTAGACCTCTTATAAAAATCAAAAATTGTTGTTAGATTTAGGAGTCAGTATTCTCCGAGTCAGTAGAATTAAAAATGAATAATAATCAATTAAATAATCTATTTACCGATTTTATGCAATTTAATCCCTATTTTTGCCGTTTTTAAACCCTGAAAAATTAATTATGCCAGAGCTTGACTGAATAACTGATCACTGATCACTGATCACTGATCACTGATCACTGAAAAAGGTGAGCGATCGCTCACCTAGAAATTTTTTTTAAACCGTAATTAACTGGATTTAGTAAACTCCGGGGTTAAAACGGTCATCACCCTCGATAAATTCTTTAGAAGGCTCAGTAACGGTGAATTTCTCCAGATTAGCCTGTAAACGCTCTTTTTGAGTGGCCGAGAGTCCGGGTATATTGAGGACATCTTCCACTTCTTGGTAGGGGGCGTTTTTGATGATTTTACCAGCTAAATTGGGATAGAACCCTCTCAAGTCCCGGAAATCGCGAATATCACTGTTATTGAGGTCGATTTTCGCCCCAAATTCTGTAGTTAGTTTAGCATCAGCCGCATTTAAGACCGCCACAGGAAGAGAGGGAAGGGCGATCGAGGTGAGATTGAGAGCTTGAGCAGGAACTTTGCCCCAAAAACTCCCGATAATCAAGGCAATTACCGCCAGCAGACGAACAAGATTCTTCATTGCAGTTGTGGTCTCCTAAAACCAAGGCAAATTAACGATCAGGACAAGAAATGAAGCCGTCAGCCTTCAGCTTTCCGACTAGGCATAGGGTGGGGAATTGGGACTTACCACCGCAGCTGACCTATTAGCTGAACGCTGATAGCTAGTTAAAAAAGTTATATCATGCCATTAGACCAGATCTTAACCTAGTTTGCCGCCCTAGGGGAAGGGTTTTGAGGGTTGGGGGATGGGGTTTTAGGGTTTTAGGGGTTTTAGGGTTTTGCGGTTTTGGGGTTTTTTAACAAAGAACAAGTTGGTTAGGACAATCTAAATCGCTAAAATCAGGTTCTGGCAAGGATTTTCCTGCTGCCATCTGGCTGCTGCTACAGTTGAATTTCCCTATTTCCCTCTTCCCCTATCTCCCCACTTCCCCCATTTCCTCATTCCCCTATCCCCCAATCGAATTATTACAAATCCCTAAAATTATCAGTGACGAACAGCATTCCTATGGCATCATGGACTGTTGCTTGTCTTGAAATATGTATAAGGAAGACACAATTATGGCTCTCCAATTGGGTGATATCGTTCCAGATTTTACACAAGATTCTAGTGAAGGTCCGATTTCTTTTCATCAGTGGGTAGGAGATAGCTGGGTAGTGCTGTTCTCGCACCCGGCTGATTACACTCCCGTTTGTACCACGGAATTAGGTACGGTGGCTAGTCTTAAGTCAGAATTTGAGCGACGTAATGTGAAAGTTATCGCTTTGAGTGTCGATAGTGCCGAATCCCATCGGGGTTGGATTAATGACATCAACGAAACTCAAAACACTACCGTTAACTATCCGATTATCGCCGATGGCGATCGCAAAGTGTCGGATCTCTACGGCATGATTCACCCCAATTCCCTCAATAATCTGACGGTACGTTCGGTGTTTATTATCGATCCCAACAAAAAATTACGTTTGACTATTACCTATCCTGCCAGCACGGGACGCAATTTTAATGAGATCCTGCGGGTAATTGACTCCCTGCAGCTCACCGATAACTATCAGGTGGCTACCCCGGCTAACTGGACCGACGGCGGCGATTGTGTGGTGGTTCCCTCTATTCCCACTGAAGAAGCTCGTAGCAAATTCCCCAAAGGAGTTGAAGAAATCAAACCCTATCTACGCATGACTCCCCAACCTAATAAGTAATTTAGTGACCGGTAATCAGTGAACCAGATCCTGGAAAACTGACAATCCAAAAACCATAAAATCTTGAGCGAGGGTTGGCTATCCGTTTTAACGGATGCTACCCCTGGCAACAGGGGATTTATCTCCCTCTATCATTTATTGGTTTGATTGTCAATAGATTTTTTCATAGTTTCCGTAGATGTGTCAATGTGTCACCAGCAGTAGCGCAGAAATAAATAGGAGTCCAGAAAGTGGGTAACTTTAACAACTGAGAGGATTCTTTTCGTTAAAAGCAATTTCTTGGCTGGGTTAAAGACAATTCATCGACATCTATCTTAACCATAAGTTAAGTTAATATTTAGCAAAAATCGGCTTAAGGCTAAAAAAACAATTAACATTATGGCTCCAAATGCTTAGTAGTGCTTAGTTTAGCTAGACTGTAGAGCGATGAAATTATCTAAAGATCAAGCAAAGATTGTCAGGAATTCTGGGGTAGATATATAAGTAAATTTTATTTTAAGTTTATTTAAGACTGTCATTACTAATGCAAGGGTGAGTCAGGGAGATTTTCCCGTAGTATCAAAAATGAAACTCGCTCCCATCGTTCAATCTGACGACGAGCGAGAGGCAATTGTAGAGACTGGCGCTTTCACTAGCATTTAATTAAGAGGAACAACTGATGACAACTTATAAAGTCACCCTGAAAACACCCGATGGCGAGCATACAATTGATGTTCCCGATGATGAGTACATTCTCGATATGGCTGAAGAAGCAGGACTGGACTTACCTTATTCCTGCCGTGCGGGAGCTTGCTCCAACTGTGCCGGTAAACTTCTATCTGGTCGTGTCGATCAATCCGATCAATCCTTCCTCAGTGACGATCAAATGGAAGCTGGTTTCATCCTCACCTGTGTCTCCTATCCCACCGATAACTGTGTGATCGTCACCCACCAAGAAGAAGCTTTGTACTAATCTCTCTCAAGATGGTTAGAAAACTCCCGTTAAGTGCCATGGCACTTAACGGGAGTTATTTTATGGCTCAAAAATTTTTTCCCTAAACACTTGTGTGTTTTAGCTAAGGGTGCTATGATTGATAATCGTGGAATTAATGGGTCGGTGCCCGAGTGGTTAATGGGGGCGGACTGTAAATCCGTTGGCTACGCCTACGCTGGTTCGAATCCGGCCCGGCCCACCACGATCAATGCCCGTGTAGCTCAGTGGTAGAGCACACCCTTGGTAAGGGTGAGGTCATGAGTTCAATCCTCATCACGGGCTTAGATTGGAAAAGTTGCGGTGATGGGATTTCTTTGATCCTCTTCACGCAATTTCATCTTAAGAAACCTGTGCGTTCGCCCTGGGAGCTTAAGCTGTACCGCATTTAAACTGCGTCTGGGAAAATTGAGGACAAATGCTCGAACTCCCTCTCCGGCACTCCCTTCTCCGGTGCAGTCTTAACGAGTAATTGAGATAGTCAACAGCTTATCCCCGTGGGCGGAGATAAGATAGAATGATATAACATCATCTGGGATTTTCTCTGGTGCTATATTAGACCTCTTGTAAAAATCAAAAATTGTTGTTAGGGTTAGGAGTCGGTAGCCAGTAGTCAGTAGTCAGTCCCGATAAAAAAATTTTCACCCCCACAGATGAAAGAGGTTTCCGTCCCTACACCCCACACCCCACACCCTACACCCTCTTTCAAGTCAGGAGAATTAAGAATGAATAATAATCAATTAAATGGTCTATTTCCAGATTTTATGCCATTTAATCCTTATTTTTGACGTTTTTGAACCCTCAAAAGTTAATTATGCAAGAGGTTTATTATAAAAATGTCCAATCAATCCTCACCTAACTCCACAGAAATACAAGCAATTTTCGATCGGATCGCTCCTGAATATGACCGACTTAATCAAGAATTAAGTTTAGGATTACACCGCGTCTGGAAATTAATGACAGTCAAATGGTGTCAACCCGAAAAAGGCGATTTTGCCCTTGATATCTGTTGTGGCAGCGGCGACCTGACTAACCTATTATCAAAACAAGTGGGCAAAACCGGCCAGGTGATCGGACTAGATTTTTCCCCACAACAATTAAAAATCGCCCGTCAACGTTTTAGCGCCACTAATATTAACTGGATGGAGGGGGATGCCCTCAATTTACCCTTTGCCGATTCTAGCTTTGATTGTGCCACTATCGGCTATGGATTACGCAATGTGGTCGATATTGCCCAATGTCTGGGGGAATTATACCGAGTCCTGAAACCGGGTGCTAAAGCGGCGATTCTTGACTTCCATCAACCCACCCAAACCATCGCCAAATTATTCCAAAACTGGTATCTCGATCATATCGTCGTTCCCGCTGCCGAGCGCTACGGTTTAACTGACCAGTACGCTTATATTAGTCCCAGTATCGATCGCTTTCCCCAGGGCCCAGAACAGGTAAAATTAGGCTATCAGTCGGGATTTTCCGGCGCTGTTCACTATCCACTCCTAGCAGGACTGATGGGAGTGTTAGTCTTAAAGAAATAACTCACTCACATTTCCGTTTATTTTTTGCTGCTAAATTGAATCTCCCTACTCTTTGGACATGGCTCTTACCGCCGATCGCGGGGGCAATTATTGGCTATTTTACGAACGATGTAGCCATAAAAATGCTATTTCGTCCCTACAAGGCGATTTATATCGGTAAGCGTCCTCTTCCCTTCACCCCGGGGCTAATTCCTCGCAATCAAGATCGATTAGCTGTCCGGGTATCGGATACGATCATGGGTTCCCTGTTAACTCCCGAGGAATTACAAAAACTGGCTAAACGACTCCTCGACACCGAAAGGGTACAGGGGGCGATCCTCTGGCTGTTACAATTAGCTTTAAAACAGATAAAAGGCGATCGGCAAGCAAAAACCGCCGAGATTTTGGCGGCGATTCTTCACGATTTATTCGGGGAATCTTTAGCGAGATTACTAAAAGTTTTAGCCCGACGGCAGGACTTTTTAGAAAAACAGATCAATCAAATTTTTGATCGCCTAGTTTTAGAATTTTCTCTCAGTGAACAACAGGCGCGACAATTCTCCGATTGGCTATTAGAAACCGTCTTACCTGCTGATGTTATCCGTCTAGCTTTGATCGATTTTTTAACCGATCGCAATATTCAAGTTATCGATGAAGGATTTCGGGAAAAAACCAGTGGAACCTATTGGGTAGTAGCCAATTTATTCGGTTTACGCAATGCCCTTGCTCGCTTACGCACTTTTTGCCTTGATGAAAAGGATTTAGCTAATACCAGAATCAAAGAATTATTACTATCTTTAGAGATGCGTAATCGTCTGAAAAACTGGTTACAAAGTATCTCTTTACAAAATTTACCTATCTCCACCGTCAGACAATTGCGTAAAACCACCAGGGATACGGTGCGAATTTATATTCAAGAAAGTGGCGAACAATTTCTGCAAGATTTTGGACAAACGATCGACTGGGATCAAATCGCTAATTTAATTATTAATCGTCTGCAATCTTCGGGGTCAATGACTACATCATTAGGGGTAATTAGTCAAGAGTTAGCGTTAATTTTAGAGCGTTATCTAGAGGAAGATTTAGAGAAATTAGTCGCCCAAATTATCCCGATTCTCAACATTGATCAGGTGATCCGCGATCGGGTAAATGCCACTTCCCCCGCCGATCTGGAAAATGCCATCCAAGGCATTGTTAAACAGGAATTACAGGGAATTGTTAATCTCGGTGGTATTCTCGGTCTTCTAGTTGGACTAATGCAAACAGTTATTTTAATTGCACAGAATCCGGGGTAATAATTAGGGTCTGCTGAAAAAGTTTGTTGGTGGGGGCAGGGTGTGGGGTGTGGGGTGTAGGGTGTGGGGTGTGAATTTTCCCCCTGAAAAAGCCTTAATCTAACAAGGTTTTTAGATTTATTCAGCAAGCCCTAATTAGGGGGGTTAAACTAAGTTAACCCACCGGAATCATTGCGTTTATTTTTAAGGTAAAATCAAAAAACTTCCCTGACAGAAAAGAGTTTGATCGTCGAGAATAAAAGATTTAATCTCCACATCTTTGCCTAAATCGACGGTAAAGGGTTGCAAATCAATAGATAAATCTGGGGCTAAACCTTGCCATTGTCGGGGACTAATCCCTAAAGTGCGAGCATCTTTTAAGGTAATATCGGCAGTAAAAATTACTTCTGCACCCGTTTCTCTATGGCCGAGAAGAGAGAAATAGCCCTGATTTAGGAAAACATTTTTCCAGTTAAAACGCTGTTGTGAGATAATTTCTCTGGCGTTAACAACTCCGTTATTTTCTAGGGAAAAAATTAGTAAATCGGCAAAAGCATTAATTAAAATAGTCGAGGCGATCGAATTATTTAAATCCTGCTCGTTAATTTCCACCTCACCGCTAACCCGAATAGGTTCCAAAATTTTTAGAGGTTTCCCTCGCAAAACCTGCCCGATATTAAGACGAATATTTTCCCCTCTTAATTGCGCTTTACCTAGATGTAAACCTTGATAAATCGCTTTTCCTACGGCTAAAAATACCCCGGGGATATAACCGCGCAAAATTTGCCGATCATGACCTTGCAGCTGCATTTCTAAATCTTCTATCTGTTCTACTTGCGTTCTTAAGAACAGACGTACTGCTGGCGGCAAAACCTTACTAATAATCTCACTTTGAGTATTGACCCACATAAACGTTATCTCACTCACTCCACAATTTTTCTAATTGTAACAGAGCTAGATCGATCGAACCATGAGGGGCCGCCGTCAGCTATCATACTAAATCCGTTGAGTAGAGGCGAGTTATGAGGAGAGGCAAAAGGCAAAAGGCAAAAGGCAAGAGGCAAAGGGGAATAAATAATCAGTTTCTAAGTAGGTAGGCGTTAAAAATTATCAGATGCCCCCCTTATCAAGGGGGGATTAAGGGGGGATCGAACCTAAAATTCATTTTTAATTTAATTATAACCAACAACTTAATAACTGGATTTGGTATCAGTTATAGGTAAAAACTTCGCTACTTTCTTTTCACTGATTACTGATTACTGATCACTGACAAGCCCCTAATTTTTAGGTTTTTGAGGCGTTGAGGGAATTAAAACGAGGGGAAAGATAGGCGACTAAAATTCCAAGGGCAAAACCGATTAAATTGCGGAAAAGGGGCAGTAATTCACTGGTGCGAGTAACCACCGGTCCGATGCCAAAAGCAACAAAGAGGATAAACCAGAGGGGAGAGACAATTAAAACCCATTGCCAAGCGAAAACCTGTCCTTCTTTGCGGGGAATACCGGCAAAACCGAAGACTAAACCGCCGACAATTGAGGTAATTAAAGTTAAAATCCACTGTTCCTTCGGTAAACCGGGGACCACCGCACAACCACCTTTAACTAAACAGCCTTTTACCGTGTCTAAGGATTGTACGATCGCATTATTTTCGCCATTTTCCCGGACAAAATACATATTACCGAAACGGGCCTGTAATTCGATCCAAAAAGTGCGGGGTAAAAATTCATAGACGGCATCACCAATACTAAAAGATAGTAGATTACCGCCGCGACCATCGGCCACTAGGAGAATACTTTTATCATCCAATCCCCAGAAATTAATCACGGCCCGGCCGGGGCTGCGGTCATATTGGGTTAAAACTCGCATTTTCCAGCCGGTTTCCCCTTGAAATGTCTCGATATCTCGGATTAATGCTTCTTCCTGTTTTGCGGGTAGATAATTGGCTAAATCAACGATCGGAGTGGCTTGATTGGGCAGTAATTCGGGATTATTCACCGCTAGAGCTTGATCCGGGCAGATAATCCAACCCAGACAGCTAATGACACCAATTACAAGAGCGATCGAGATTCCTCGGCAAAAACGATTGAGCATAGCACTTCTAGACAATGAGAATTTTTTCAGCAAGGGTGTAGGCTAACTTTCAGTTTCTTTACACTTATTTACTTTATCTTAAGGGAATTCTCAACTTTAGTCACTCAGTTATCAGGAGTCAGGAGATAGGAGTCTGTATTCAGGAGTCAGTCCCGATGAAAAAATTTTCACCACCAGAGATGAAAGAGGTTTCCTTCCCTACACCCTACACCCTACACCCCACACCCCACACCCCACACCCTACACCCCACACCCTACACCCCACTTCCCCATCTGCTTAACTGCGTTTCCAAGTATTCCAAGCGACTTTAAAACCGATCAAGAGGCGACGGCTGCCACGATCGAGCTTGCTGAGACCAGCTTTAGCACTACCGAGACTGCGATCGACTCCTTGGAAAACTTGGCGGGTACTTTTGACCCCTTCATCGATATTTTCGGTTAATTCGCTGATTTCTGCCCCTGTCAGGCGAATTGCTTCTAGAGTCGGGGGAAATTCCCGATGGAGGGTATCGAATAATTTTTCGGCACTGCGGGCTGCCCGGGCTAACTCTTGCAGGGCAGGTAAAGCAGCGATGAAAACCGCCGTTAAACTAACGGCGACTAGCAGTAAAGAACATCCTAGCCAGAAAATAGGTTCGGTCATTTAATGGTCATTCGAGTGATGATTATCGCCTTGGGGGGATTCTTCCGAGTCGGGGAAAGGATTGTCCGTGGCTAGACTTTGACTAGCTTCGATTCCGGCTGTCACCGCCTCTTTTAATCTGATTAAAGTATCATCCCAATTACGCCGGGCCGATTCCGATAGACGATCGGCCTGCAATTGCATCGTCGTGGTCAGATCTTCGGCTAATTCAGGCAAAGCCCGCGCGGATTTTTGCAGAATTCGACGGGTTTCTTTTCCAGATCTGGGCGCTACTAATAAACCCGCCACTACTCCGATCGCACTGCCCACTAAAACCCCGACGAGGAATAAGCCACCGTTACCGTTATTTTTATCTGCCATAGGATTGCCCTTGTACTTAATTCCCAATTTTACGAGCAATTACACTTCTCTTGTGCAGTTTCTTCGGCAAAATTTTGGACTGTTGCTCTTGGTAAGCAGCAACAGACCTAGAAGGGATAAATTGAGAAAAAACTAGCGATCGGGTAAAACCTGATTTTATGGCTGACTTTGAGCCAATAAGGGAGTGAAAAAGAAGAACCTCTGGGAGTCTTGCCGTGTTTCGACCCCAAAGGTTCCTCTTATGCTGAACTTATACTCCTCACACAATAGTAATAATACACACAATCCGCTGCTTTTGTCAAGAGGTTTATGACATTTTTTTCCACAGACCTCTGGCCAAATTAATTTTCCAGGGCCGGCAGGCGCTCTTGTCGGGGACAGCTAAGTAGGGTTTGCGGCAAAAAGTTTTTCCTGGGGGCAGGGTGTGGGGTGTGGGGTGTGGGGTGTAGGGTGTGGGGAAATGGGGAAATGGGGGAGTGGGGAGAGGGAAGTAGGGGGTGGTATCAACCATTGCCTTCAAGCCATGTTTTTAAATCTCGTTCTGGTTTGGCCACATTGAATAAATGTAAACCAAAATCCTCTGAAATATCTTGACAAATTTTCACTCCTCTGATGCTGTTGCCTTTTTCATCTAAAAGGGGCGAAAAAGTCCCAATTCCCAACTGATGGGGAACTACTGCCGTAATTCCGCCCCCGACACCGCTTTTTGCCGGTAATCCTACCCGATAGGCCCATTCTCCCGAAGCGTCGTACATTCCACAGGTAAGCATAACACTGATCACATCTTGAACGTAGTGTTCATCGATCGCCCGTATTCCTGTGATTGGGTTGACACCCCCATTAGCCAAGGTAGCCGCCATCAGGGCTAAATCGTGAGCATGGACGAGGATGGCGCATTGTTGACAGTAAAGGTCGAGGGTTTCTTCAATTTTATCGCTAACCATGCCAAAATTTAGCATCAGATAAGCCATGGCCCGATTGCGATTGCCGGTGGATTTTTCCGAGAGAAAAACGGGGACATTAATCTCGTGATCCCTACCCGTATAGCGTTTAAACATTTCTAAAATACGTTTTAGCCTTTCCGTGGCATTCTGTCCGGTGATTAAATCCGTGGTAGCGATCGCACCAGCATTAACCATAGGATTATAGGGACGATTGGTTTTTTCATCGAGAATAATCGAGTTGAAAGCTTCCCCCGTGGGTTCAACACCGACTTTACTATTAACGTATTCCCTTCCGTGATCTTCTAGGGCTAATCCAAAGACAAAAGCTTTAGAAATCGATTGTACTGTAAAGGTTTGCTGACAGTCTCCCACCTCAAAAATCTGACCGTCAGTGCTAATTACAGAAATACCAAACCATTCTGGAGCTGCTAGGGCTAATTCAGGAATATAATCGGCGATATTCCCCGTCTGTAAATCGGAGTATTTTTCGTGAAGATAGTTAAGATAGTTCCGAAAAGGATAGACTAACTCTTGCCCGGAATTGACGGGACTAATAAAATCTTTTGGGGAAGCCATAGAGGAGTATAGCAGTTATCCTAATAATGAGTGACAAAGTTGTGGTTTTGGGGAGTCAGTCGCCGGTATTCAGTTGTCTCTATTGGAGCATGATTGTAAGAGGTGGTTCCCTCAGCTGCTTGCCTATCTAAATTACTGGTTAAGATTGCCGCCGATAATTGTTGTTTCAGTGCCACTCTAGAGACGGTAATAAGCACATCTCTAGAGAATTTCTGTAATTTCTAATTAACTTCCCGAACCACGATAAATGCGATCAGCTTGGGAGGGTTCTAAATAAGTATAGCCCGGTTTTTGGGTTGAGGAGCCATTCTTTTTCGCCACAGTATTAACCGCAGGAGTCGCTTTTTTTAAGTCCGCATTAGTCCTGATATAATCCTCAGAAATCTTGAAGGGATGACTATTGGGAAGGTGACGACTAGGGGGTAAATTGTCTTCTGGTTCGGGATGGGTAATTTTACTATGGGGAGCGACAAAATCGTGTAGGATGGGATCATAGGCTAGAATTTCGCCGGTTTCAATCCGAAAAATCCAACCGTGTAGGGACAATTTACCCTGATGTAATCGGGAACGAATAATTGGATAGCTTTGCAAATTACTTAACTGATTGAGAACATTTTCTGCTACTGTCACCTCGATCAGTTCTTCTCCTTCTAGTTCTTTGTAATTATCCTTAACTAAACGTCGAGTAGCTTCTGCTTGCTTTAACCAATCGTAAACTAAAGGCATTTCATCGGCCAGACTCTGCAATTTTAACAAACCTTTCATCGCTCCACAATGGGAATGACCGCAGATAATCACTTGCTCGATGCCGAGAGCGTTGATAGCATATTCTATAGATGCACCTTCACCACCATTGGTTGCTCCGTAGGGAGGAATTATATTTCCCGCATTACGAATTACGAATAATTCCCCCACCTCCGCTTGGGTAATTAGGTTAGGATCGATCCTGGAATCGGAACAGGTGATAAACAGGATTCTCGGTTTTTGTCCGTGGGAGAGTTGCTCAAATAATTGCCGATGTTCATCAAAATAACCACTCTGGAACTTTTCTAGTCCCTGTAGGAGTTTCTTCATAATAATTCTTCTAGTTTAGTTCGATCGCTATTTAGTCGATCCTTTCAGCATTATCGGGCATGAGATAACAGCAATGCAACCGGCCAGATTAGCGATCGCTATCGGCTGCGAGATTGGTTATACTTTGTTAAGATAAGATACAGACTGTATCTAAGCAAATTTTATTCTATGGAAACTGCAACAATTTTGGGGATTTCGATCGCTGCCGCTTTGGTAGGAATTACCGCTTTAGCTCTTTATACCGCTTTTGGACCGCCGGCAGCAGAATTAAGCGATCCTTTTGAAGATCACGAAGATTAATTCTTTAATAACCATGTGGCTATCTGCCAAGGAGAAATTTGCTCCATAGGATCGATCGCTCTTTCTAAACCATCGATCGATTCTTTTACTGTTAATTGTAATTGATTTTGCCAATCAATTACAGCGTTTTCTCCCTGACATTCATAGACGCGCATTACCCAACCCCGAGAGGCTGTTTCAGTTGGTTTGAAACTCATTAAAATTAAGTTATCGGCCGAGAATTTTAACCATTGTGCCACCGGTGGCAGCCGGTTTGATTGAGAAGAATTAGTAATAAAAATAACGGTGACAGGTAAGTTTAACTGCCAAGCGTGATGGACAGTTTTCGCCGTTTTCCAGTTACCTTGGTGGGGATATATTGCATAGGTAAATTCTTGTTTACCCAGATCCGCCTCGGAATCGGGCCATCGGGGACTTCTCAGCAGAGTTAATCGCAGTTGCTGGTTAGTAGCATCATAGCCATATTTATTATTATTTAAAAGACTTACCCCATAGTTTGCCTCTGTATCGGTTAAATCCGCCCATTTATGGGCGTAAACTTCCCATTTTGGCGATTCTGGTTCGTGATCACGCTCGATCGCACCACAGGCAATTTCATAGGTGGTAAAATCGCTGTTGAGGGTGAGAGGAAAAGCGGTTTTTACTAAAGTATGTTCCTGTTGCCAATTAACAATAGTTTTAATCTGGAGAATAGGAGAATCTTTTTCTAAGATATAATCTTGACAAAATTGCGAATCACCTAAACTTCTGATCACGCGAATCTGCCAGCGCAAGGCACCACATTCTAAGCATTCGATCGATTTTAATACTGTTTTGGGTAAGGGATATTGTTGATAATTCGGATCGATATTCCAAGCGTCCCAATATTGTCCTTGATCTTTAAATGCCTGTAATTGATTACCAGCAGCTTGCAGGATTTCTTTTTGATTAATTATATCAAATATACTATCTATATCTCCCGTTTCTGAGTTAATGGTAACTTTAAGCAGTCCATTGTCTAAAATAAATTGGCAGTTGGTTAAATTTTGCTCGGCTGCTTGCTGATTGGCAACTAACCAAAATAACTTATAACCCACAGAAGGAATATTTTCAGCGAGAAATAATAGCTGATTGTCGTGGGATAATTGCGAAGGACAGAGACAATTATTCAAGTCATAAACCGAACAATTGACAGATTCTACAGCTAAAGAGATAACTTGGGATATTTCCCAGTTAAGAGAATTAAAAACTAGAAAAGGTTTTGCTTGGGGATGGGGGGGATTAGGTAAATTAATTTGAGTGGCAATTGCCTGTAAAGCTTGATCTAAAATTGCTTCACCTGTGCTGATAACTTGCTGCCATAACTGATTGGCATCCCTAAACACTTCGGGGATAGAAGTACCGGGAAGTATATCGTGAAACTGATTTAATAAAACCTTTTTCCATGGGGATTCTATCTCGACTTTCGGATAGGGAATCTCTAGTAAAATATTAGCCAGAGAAGACCATAATTCCCCTTGATACAAGAGGATTTCACAGTAACGATTATAGGCCTTTTGGTCGGCGTGGGTAGTATAACAACCGCGATGGAATTCTAGATATAATTCATCATCCCAGATAGGAAGATTACTTGTCTCCAGACTGTCCAGATAAGTTGTTGCTTGGCTAAATTTTAGCTGGGGGAAAAAAGGAGATTTTTGCCAACGTTGGGCCACCTCTAACATATCACGAGTCGGACCGCCGCCATGGTCACCAACACCGGGCAGCCAAAAAATATCTTTTAAGCCGGTTTGCTGTTCCCAATTGAGAGCATGATCGGTCATAATAATTGGGTTAGTATCCATAACTCCGGCAACATTGGGAGGAGACATGAGGGAAAGAATTTTACTGCCATCGGGAGATTGCCACCAGAAAAAACCGTGGGGAAATTTAGTCGTATCATTCCAATGCAGTTTCCCGGTTATAAAATATTTGATGCCAAAGGATTTAAGAATTTGCGGCAATTGGTAGGGAAAACCAAAGGTATCCGGCAGCCAAGCAGTTTTAGTGATTTGTCCAAATTTTTCTTGAAAATATTTTTGTCCATAAAGCAGCTGTCGAAATAGGGATTCCCCGGAGATTAAATTAACTTCTGGTTCTACCCACATCCCCCCCAAAAGTTCCCAAGATTGCCCTTTATATGCCTCTAGCATCGCTTGAAACAGGTCAGGATGATGTTTTTCTATCCAATCGTAAATTAGGGGGCTAGAATGACCAAATATGAGGGCAGGAAAATCTTTTTGCAGGTTTAAAACCGAGATAAAAGTGTTTTTTGCCACTTGCCAAGTTTCTGCCAACGGCCACAACCAAGCCATATCCAAATGTGCGTGGCCGAGAAGATGAAAACTGCGTTCTTTGAGAGGTTGAGCGAGGGTTTGCAGGGATTGACGAATTGATTCTAGGGATTGATTAAATTTATCTTTGTTGGTGACATTATCCCAGTCAATATTATCGAGAGTAGCGGTAAAAGCCGCTAAGTTTTCAGGATAAAAAGTTTGCATATAATTATGGAGAATGGTTAATTCATCAGCAACAAAACAAGGATCGATAGCTTGGCTATATTCATAGATTAACTCTGATTTCATCAAACCACCAATATCATGATTGGGACTGACTAAACGGAGAGTAACAAGAATTTCTTGATCGGTAGAGACCGAGTTGGAAAGTAAAATGCGGGTGGAAGAATCAAAGAGGTCTCCTGCTTGGATAAATTGATTATTAACATAAATTTTGACATCTTCCGCCCACCAAGTTAAGATTAATCTCAGTTCCATTCCCGCTAAAGGATAACCGGCTAAATGTTCGGGGACAATAATTTTTTGAGTTAGATATTGAATTTGTCTGCCAGCCGGCCAAATAATGTATTGTTTTTCATTGAGGGTGACGGGTTGAATTGGTTTTCCCGCTGCTGTCGCGATCAACCAATTTTTCTGAATATCTGTGCGGGTGAGGTGAGACAGTTTAGCGATGTTGTCGAGGGGAGACATGGGCCAACAAATAAGTTAATTTTGACTATTTTAAGCGATCGAGGACTAATTAGGCTAGGGGGAACTCCTGTTAACGCAATACTGCTGAAGATTTACTTAATCTCATCTTTAGTCAAACCAATAGTTTATTAGATTAAGTTAAAGCTGAGGAACTAAAAATCCCAATACTCACCGCATCTGGATAACGTTCATCTACCAAGTATTTCCTGTGTTGGGCTAATCAATACTGGTACGTTGCTCAGTCACTGCAAGCTGCCTCCTTTTAAGGACATGAATAAGTTACTAACTCTCTTTTTGGCTCAATTTTTGCCCAGAGGTGCGTTCATTCTTAGCCAGCATCATTGGACAAATTAGGCTGAATTTATCTCTCCCATTATCCGTGATTATGGCTTTGACAGACCACTACTTCGATTGACCTGAATTGGAACAATTTAGATAAATACACAATTAAAGCTTTTTGTCAAGAAAATAACATTAAACTTATTATTGATGCCTCCCATGCCCACGCCCAAATTATCTGCCAATTAGCGATTAATTACGCTACCCTAACTAATATCCCCTATCTGCGCCCTATCAAAAAATCGGTCTTGAGCTAGATAGTTTAGAAACCCTCCAAGATATCGCGCCCCTGTTCATCCGTCTGCTACCTGTTGTAAACTCGTTAGAGACAGCCTGAGAAGCATCATTGACCAGCAATCAAATTATTGCCCTCCGTCCCCCATTTGCCTCGATTTAGAACTGGCTTTTGCCAGTACCCACCCTAATTATCCCAAAAAACTAGCAATTTTAACGATATTATCGATTTTTTCTGGAATATTATGTCTGAAACTATCACTCCCGCCATTAGCGAGCGCATCTGTAAACACATGAACAAAGATCACTGTGATGCCGTGCTTTTCTACGCTCAAGTTTACGGTAATATTACCGATGCAGAAACTGCTCAAATGCTCTCCATCGATCCCCAAGGCATGGATTTAGCCGTAGAAAAATTAGGGGAGAGTCAAACAATTAGAATACCGTTTGAGCGCACCCTAGAATCAGCCAAGGATGCCCATAATATCCTCGTTGAGATGCTAAAAGTTAATCAAACCACCCCTTGACAAAGCCCGATTTTGCCCCTATCACCGAAAAAGACCAACCTAGAAAATTAGCCCATGAATCAGGTTAACAGTACGGGAATAAAAATACCCAAGTCTGGCTGGCGTTTACTGCCTTTTTTAGTCTTGGGTGTGCTAGTTTTTGCCTTTAATTCCTCCCTAGAATTAAATTATCTAGTCAAGGGTTATATTACTCTCTTGGAATTACAGGCAGGCATCGTGGTTTTATACTTTCTTTTGGCTAAATTAGGGAAATCTCAAAAATTATGAGAAATAGAACTATAGCGGCTTTACTAGCCTTTTTTCTCGGTTATCTTGGCATCCATAAGTTTTATCTAGGGGAAAATTTGGCAGGTATTTTTTATCTACTTTTCTTCTGGACTTTTATCCCCGGCATCATTGCTTTTTTTGAATTTATTGGTTTAATCATCATGTCAGATCAAGCTTTTGATGCTAAATACAATCCCAACTATCTCCCCAGCAGTAGAGAGCGAGGACTGCCAGAATCAGCCCAGCAAAAAACCGCTACTTTACTCCAGCTTAAAAAACTTTACGATCAGGGAATTATTACTGCTGAAGAATACGAAGAAAAACGCAGAAAATATTTAGATTCTCTTTAAAAAAATATGTCTAATCTCTCTCCTCGCCCTCCCGAATCTTCCGAGTGGATCTGGCTATCCTTAGTCCCAGTTTTCGGGGGACTTGCCATTGCTAATGCTGGCAAAAAAACTAATAACCAAAGTTGGTTATCCGTCGGCATTGCTTTGACAATTATCTCCTTTATTTTCCTTACACAAGAGTCTTTTATCGTAATTTGGTTTGCCCAAATCGGCCTGGGTTTATACATCCGTCAACAGCTTAATTCCCATCCAATAGCTTCGGCAAATAGAACCGATTCCAGACAGTCATCCTCTCCTCTTGAAAAAATTGATATTAACAGCTGTTCCACCAACGATCTGGTTTATAAATTAGGGTTGCCGATTGTCTATGCCAATGATATTGTTTCTGTCCGTAATGAAGGACATATTTTTACCCATTTGGAAGAATTACACTTCCTAGCTGGTTTACCGGAAAATTATCTCAAAAAATTAGAACCTTTGATTATCTTTGCCTACGATATTCGCCAAGAAGTTGACGTTTCTTGGCGTTGTTTAAACTACTACTCCGTTGCGGAATTAGTCAATCTCGGTCTTGACTTTTCCCTGGCCGATAAAATTGTCGCCGAAAGAGAAAAAAACGGTGTCTATCGTTCGGCCATCGAAGTGAGAAACCGGACAGGTATTCCCTTAAAATCCTATCAGCAATTGCTCTAATTCGCTTTATTCTACTTATAGCTTGAATTGCTTTTCTATCAAAGACACGATCCAACTTCTAGGTAAAAAACGGGGCAGATTGACGATAATTTTATTAGCCAATTTACCTGCTACCACGTTGGGGCGTTTGTTTGCCAAGGCAGTTAAAGCCTCTTGTACCACCACTTCTGCCGAATCTAACCGGCCGTTTTTGCCCATAAAGGCACTGGGAAATCGGGCCACCTCAAAAAAATTGGATTCCGTCGGACCGGGGCAAAGAGCGAGGATTTCAACGCCTTTCTCCTTATTTTCTGCCCAGAGAGACTCGCTAAAGCTGAGGACAAAGGCTTTTGTCGCCGCATAGACGGAAAGATAGGGCAGCGGTTGAAACCCGGCAATGGAAGCAACATTGATAATTGCCCCACCAGTGCGAGCAAGCATGGGACGGAGAAAATAGTGGCTTAATTCCACCAATACCAGATTATTTAACTGGATCATTTCTAACTGTCGGGCTAAATCCTGTTCGCTAAAAGCCCCATAATCACCAAAACCGGCATTATTGACCAGTAAATCAACGTTGATTCCTTTTTGGTTCACCGTATCATATACCAGCTTTCCCGCCCCGGCAACGGTCAGATCTTGAACGATAACCGTCACTTTTACCCCGTATTGTTCCCCCAATTCCGCTGCTAATTGTTCTAGTTTATCCCTAGATCTAGCGACTAAAATTAGCTCCATTTGCCGTTGAGCAAGTTGACGAGCAAAGACGACACCGATACCAGTAGAAGCACCGGTAATGAGGGCTGTTTTCATAGAAGATCAACCAAAAATAGCTCTTTTGCTGGAATCTTACCACAATTACCCATCCATTTACAGTTCTTAACTTGGCGCTCAAGGCATTTTTTCAACTCAGAATATATGTTAGGCTAGAAATAGAACAAAGGTCGAGGAAGGTGCAGAAATGACAGTTATAAGCTTCACTGATCAAGATATTGCCAAATATACCGCCGCTGATATTGCTTCTTTAGCCGAACGACTAGAAAAAGATGAGTATAGTAACCCTTTCGAGGCTTTGCGGGATTGGCATCTGTTGCGAGCGATCGCTTTTCAAAGGCAGGAATTAGCCGAACCTTATCTTTATCTGTTGGATCTAGAAGCCTACGATGAGGCTTGAAGTGGCTTAGTTAAACAAAACTTAACAAAAATTAGCCGGTGTGTGAGACTAGCACACCGATAATTTTTGTTTATCGTATTCTCCGGCTGAAAAAAACCCCTAGCTTTTTGCCCCTTATTTCCCTAATATCAGTAACAAAGTATTTTTAGGCGATCGACTAGATTATGGGCAAACAATACAACGTTTATGGGATCGGTAACGCGCTCGTTGATATGGAATTTCAAGTCTCTCCTGAATTACTGCAAGAATTGGGCATCGATAAAGGAGTGATGACGCTGGTGGACGAAAATCGTCAAACCCAGTTGATGGAAAAATTGGCTCTTGATTGTAAACGCAGCGGCGGCGGATCGGCGGCGAATACCCTAGTAGCGATCGCTCAGTTGGGGGGTAGAGGTTTCTATTCCTGTAAAGTGGGCAATGACGAATTAGGTAAGTTTTATCTGCAAGATCTGCGCGCCTGTGGTTTGCATACCAATGAACATGGCGGCGAAAAAGAGGTGGGAATCACGGGAAAATGTCTAGTTTTCGTCACTCCCGATGCCGATCGCACCATGAATACTTTTCTCGGCATCACCGGGGAAATTTCCGAACGAGAATTAGTCCCCTCAGCGATCGCTAATGCCGATTATCTCTATCTCGAAGGTTATCTCGTCACCTCTCCCACTGCCAAAGCTGCCGCTATTAAAGGGCGAGAAATTGCTCAGGCTGCTGGAGTCAAAACCGCTTTATCCCTGTCGGATCCCAATATGGCGATCTTCTTCCGGGAGGGATTACTGGAAATGATCGGAACGGGGTTAGATTTCGTTTTCGCTAACGAGTCGGAAGCTTTGACTATTTCCGGCAGCGAGGAAATCGAGTCAGCGATCGCCTATTTTAAAACCATTGCCAAAGGATTCGCTATCACCCGGGGTGCCAATGGTTCTTTGATCTATGATGGCGAAAATCTCCTGGAAATTGACTCCCATCCCGTACAGGCGATCGATACCGTCGGTGCGGGGGATATGTACGCAGGTGCGTTTCTCTACGGTATTACCCACGGTATGGGTTACAAAGGAGCGGGAAATCTCGCTTCTCTAGCGGCTGCCCGGGTGGTTTCTACTTTTGGGGCGCGTTTACAAACCGAGGAAATTCAATCCCTGCGCGATTTGATCGTTTTGGGATAGGTTTTGTCAGTGATCAGCTTTCAGTCATCGGGAGTCAGGTTTTTTCTCCCTGCTCCCTGCTCATAGTCTTAACGAGTAATTTAGATAGGGTTTGCTGAATAAATTTGAAATGTAGGCAAAGTAAGGGTTTTGGGGCTTTTCTCGCGAAACAGGTGCAAGATTTTGAGAGAATCGTCGTTCAAAACCTTGCGTCTTCATCGGCCCGCGTCCTGTAGGGGCGAAGCATTCGGGCAATAACCTATCGGTGAAAACGTAGATTTTCTATCCGAATGCTTCGCCCGTACTTATTCAGCAAACCCTAGATAGTCATACTAAATCCTGTTTAAAAGTTATAGGAGAGTGGGGAGAAGGGAGCGGGTTTTTTTAAGTGGGATTGGGAGTTAATCATGCTATTAAAAACCGATTCAGTATAACGGTAAAGTTAGACCGTCTTCACCGATAACTTTGGCTGAGTCATAGCGCTTCAATTGTAACGCGCCCACCTTCCACTGCCTCAATCTGAAGTTTAAAGCCATACAAAAGACCCATCCCCACACATCATACGGGCTTTCTCTGGCTGCGACTGCCAAAACGGAAGACGGCTCTATGTCCAATCCGAATCACCCAAGGTTGAGCATCAGGGACACGCTCATAGAGATGATCGGTAGCAGTAATCGTATCGTCGGCAAGCTCAAACGCTCCAGTTTCGATGTCGATCGCCACAATTCTCCCCTGATTTCCCTCCTCCACTTGAGAACGTACCTGAGATTCATAAATCTCATTACCACGTCGAGGGAATTCTTCTTTGCTGTAGCGGGGTTGACGAACTGTCATTGGCTTGACCCTGGGGCAACTTTTGCCCTCTATTTTAACCTAAACATCGGAAATCTTCGCTAACATTCCCCAACTAGGCCCACAAGAGCGGCATCGCACTTAAACCCACAGTTTCAGTTAATGTGCATGGTGCGTTCCCCAAAATCGATCAGTGGAGCAGTAGAAGTCGCATTAGGGAACGCACCCTACCAGATCGGCGATCGCGCTGTGGTGTACCAGTAGTGGGAAAGTGGGACAATCGCTTGAATGACCAGTTAACTGAGGCGCGGACGAAGCAGGATGAGGCGGTTAGGGAGCTTGGGCAGGTAGCAGGATTGAGCCAGGGTAGCTGAAAAGAGTTAGGAAAGCCTGAAAATTGGAGATTGGGAACTCCAAGAAGTTAATCTTGCCTGTCCTAATCTCCAATTATAAAAAATTCTGATTCTTTACTCCTTTTATAGACAATCAATGCAACCGCTCTGCCCTAGACCGGCAAAACAAGACGCACATGCGAGTCCTCCACTGGCATAGCAGACTCCGGCACAGGCTGCTACTGAGGCAGCACAGCCAATTTTTTTCCAAGTCGAACACCCAGATGCTGTTACTGCATTCATCATGGCTATTTTGGTATCGCTGACATTTCGCAGAACTGGTTGGGCTTGAATGGGAAGCTTCATGGTTCTTTCTCCTGTTTTCTAAGGTTAATTTGTGAAAATGGAAACTTAACAAACACGATCTTGTTCACAGTTTAGGAATGCACGCACCAGCACAACTACAGCCTCCAAATGGAACACATATACAAGGACCCAAACAATACTCATCATCACCACAACACTTACCTGATGGTAGTATACCTTGATGTTGGGAAGCGTAAGTATTCAATTGACGTATAACTGGCTGGGCTTGAACGGGAAGCTTCATGGTGATTTCTCCTGTTTATTGAGGTTTACTTTTAAAAATTTATGCCAGGAAAGCAAGCTGACTCTCCTAGTATACTTTGATTAGAAGATATCGCTGAAGCAGTCTTTACAAGCTTCATAAGAAGGACCCAGACAGGCTAGACAGGCACCGACTCCACCTTCGTAACAAGCAGATGCACACTCTAAGACTTTTGCGCCACAGCGCAACCAACTACATTCAGAAGGGTTAATTGTCTTCCCTGCGAGTTTTGAGGAACTAACTCCTCTCATGACGGGTTGGGCTTGAATCGGAAGTTTCATGGTGATTTCTCCTTTACAGATTTACAAAAAATCATTTACAGCTCTTTCACATATTAAACGTGCCAAGTACGGCGGTTTAGAGCAAATGCTGGAGGTTCTATCAATCCTCGTTAGACTAAACGATGAAAACACCTCCTCAAACGTTATCGAAATACCTCCTCTCTCTTCTGTAAAATATTCCTCTACCTCGTTGGCTGTGAAACTGAAGCCCCTCTCAGAACCAAGCTGCACAGCGAGATTTATTAAACTTTCTCGATCTGTCGTTGCTTCTAGGCTATTTTTAATCCATGTATCATCCTGGGCAATCTGGCTAAACTGTCTCACACTTTCTATAGACATAAGACCTCTTGCATAAATCCGAAAACAAACGATAGAAACAATAATGGGAGGGACTTTCAGTTAATTATTTATTAGTAGTTGATAATCTTCAAAAATGTTGCTGTACAAGGATCGACTTAAGACTTTTGCAAGAGGTCTATAGTAATTTCCTCCTGCTGCGTAGCTCAAGTTATGCTTCATAGCGGACAAACGCAGCCTGGAAGAATGGAATTACAAACTGCTCCCCCACCCGCTTCACAGCAGAGATCGCATCGCAACTTCCAGTTTGATGGATTAATCCCTGCCATCACGCCTAAGATTTTTGTCGGGCTGACTTTTCTGATTGTTGGTGGTGCTTGTATTGGCAATAGCATTATGGATTCTCCTCCCAATGGGGTTTTATTAGCTGGCTATAGACCATGAGCGGACCGTACCAATAGTGACTGGAATCACGTCGCTGACATCGATGGTGAATCGATAGACTTTTCCAGATCTTCGGTTATCCACCAGGTTAAAAAACTGTAGCTTTATGTCGTAACAATCTGAATCGGGACGACAGATAGGACTCTTCTCTACCGTAATGCTGTCAAGCGCTAGATCGCCTATTCCTGCATCAAGCATCACCACTGTCGCTTGGAAGGCATTGGTCGCTGAGAAGTTTAGCGCCCGTTCCTGTGGGGTAATGCCCAGGTTACGGTAGTCGTAATAGATACGCTCCAGATACTCTTGAAGCTTACGTGTCAGATTACCTGTCACCTCCTCCTGCGTTGGTGGTGTCCTCTCCGATTCTGTTGCAGCTTGCGTTGCAGCTTGCATTGCAAGTGGCACTAACGAGTTGATTAAGGCTGGAACAGTCCAACTGAACATACCTCGCACTTCCGGGATAATAACGGGAACGGTCTGCCCCGAAAGCAACCTGATACTACCTCCGATATAACCTGGAATTGAGATTCGCTCAACGCGATTAGACTCCTCGACGGGATTTGTTTGGTTTCTGTAAAATTCGCGAAGCCGAGCGTAAGTTTCAGAGGCAAAGGGACCTGTCGGCATGATCGCGTAAATTGGCGTGGCATCCAGATTGAGTGTCCAAATCAGCGACTGTGCCTCCCAGGGATTCTGAGCGAGATAGTCCAATAGATTCGTGGTAGGCGGGATAGCTTGCGTAAAGGAATCTCGACGAGCTTCGGTAGCGTAGTCGAAACCCAGTTCTCCGAGGGCGTAGACTAGCTGCATTGGTCCGCCTCCGCCACAGCTACACCCTTCTGAGGGAGTAACCGAAGTTGAACTGCTGCTAGGGGTAACGGCAGGTACGTTGGCTGAAGTTGTCTGGGTGGGCGAAGAAATGGCGGCTGAGGCAGTCACCATCGGTTTTTCTAGGACTGGCAAGGCAGTTGAAGCTTCCACCTGACCCGTGCTGTTCGCCTCTGCTGGTTGGGGCGTTTCTTGGGAATTTAGTTCTGACATAGTGGTTCTCTCTCCTTTAAGGATTATAGTTTGTACGGCGGCAAGATCGAGACTCCCCGCCAAAAAGCGGCGGCAATCTTCGGCAATTTGCTGGTTGCACGGCAAAGCACTCTGGAGGATGGCTGTGCGGACGGCTTGAGGATCTGGCGGTTCTCCCTGTTTGAGTTGGAGGCTCAACAGCAGGGCAACAATACCAGAGACGATGGGAGTGGCAAAGCTAGTGCCACTTTTCAGGGCTGTGCCGCCGCCGGGAACTGCCCCCAAAATGTTTTCGCCTAGAGCAAGGATACCTTGATTTTGATAGGCATCGCCCCAATTACTAAAATCGAGAGGCAATCCCTGAGCGTCCATTGCCCCTACAGCCAGAACTGTCGGTAAGGCTGCTGGCAGGTGAAGGCACTGGCAGCCATCGTTGCCTGCTGCTGCCACGATTAGCACGTTGTTCTCAGCGCATAACTGAACGGCTCGAACCAATAAGGAGTCAGCCTGACCAGATTGGGTCATCTGACCGCCACTAATATTAATGATGTTGGCTCCCTGCTCGACGGCTTGGGTAATGGCTCGTGCCAGGTCAAGCTGGGAGCAAGGGGCAAGCGAACCTTTTACTCCCTCGGCGAATACCGGAACAATTAAGCCCCGGCATTGAGGGGCAATTCCCCGTACAGGGCTATCGTGTTGTCCAAAGATGACGCTGGCAACGTGAGTCCCATGTTGCAAAGCATAGCCTGTACCAGAACGCCCCGACACCAAAGTTTGGATTTCTGTAAGATTGGATCCCTTGAAACAAGGGTGGGACGGATCGACGGGGCCGTCGAGAACAGCGATGCAAATATTGGGATCCCCCAAAGTTTCATGCCAAAGAGCATTCAAGATATCTGAGATATTTAACTTGTGTTCAAGTAACTGCATCTAGTCAGAAAGCTCCTTTATCAGGCCCAAAAGCCTGTTAGCCAGATTAGCATATTGCCAAAAACCTTGTTTAACTAAATTTCTGACAATTAGGCTCATTCTAGCGATGATTCTTCGATCTGACCGCACCCATTGACAAAAATTTACAATTATTCGACCTTTTGCGATCGCTATCGGGGGATAGTTGTTTTTTGTTACAGCAGTGGGGGAGAAGGGAGCGGGTTTTTCAAGTTGGATTGGGAGTTAATCATGCTATTAAAAACCGATTTAGTATAAAGACCCCGTTATGCCGTGTCCCTACAGATAGACTTCAACGGCTCTAGCATTCGGCGCGTCACGGAATAAAAATGCGTCTTGCGCCTCGATAGGTATCAATATCAAGCACGATTTCAACAAGACTTTCAACACACCGACCTCGATATTCGGAATCATTCAAAAGCCGATCAGCATTGCTAACGGTGATGACAGGCAATGATTCTGAGGTATTTTCTTCACGCATGACCTGCTCTAGGGAATCTTTCCCTTTCATACTGCGATTAGCGGTAAGCAAAATCATCTGATTCTCTTGAGCAAGTCGCCAAACCGTCCTGTCATCACTGTTGATCGACAAATCCATCTCTGCAAAGGTGACGAACTGCATCGGGACGATATCAAGCCAGCCCTGAGTTGCGATCGCACCCAAGAAAACCAAGGCATGACCTTTGAGATTGTGATCAATCAAAAAAATCATACTTTCGACTCACGCTTTGCCTTAGCCACTCGAAGCTTTTCCCAAGCAGCCTCGGAGCCTGGCTTAGGTGGTTGCGCAGCAATACGGGCAACTCGCTCACGATTTTGCTCTTCATAATATTGTCGGAGTTCTTCAGCTTCTTTGAGAACTTGCTGGTACTCAGCTTCTACATCCGCACGATGAGCCTCAATATAAGCCAGGGCAGTGTTAATTTGATCTTCCGTCAGATCAAATAATCCCTGAATGAACTTAGGTGGATATTGAGCAGTCACATAATCCATCACATCATAGAGGGTGATGCGGGTTCCTGCGATTGTCAGTCCTCGCTCTGTACGAATGATAGCGGTTTTTCCATTAGATGCGAGCGTCATAGCTATAGTCTCAGTCTTTCACCATCTCATTCCATATTACCGCATGAAAAAGCAAGGTGAGCAAACGCCCACCCTGACTACTAATTCGCAAGCTCTTTAATCCTCGACCCAGACTTTCAAAATGTATTTCAGCCTCGTTCCTGCATCTAGCCAGTAGTGAACTCCAATATCTGGCAATTCAGTATCATTTGTGTGAGCATCACCAGGCCACGTACTACAAGATCGGCGATCAAATTTAGACCACAGCTTCAATTAATGTGCATGGTGCGTTCCCCAAAATCGATCGCTGGAGCAGTGGGAGCCACATTAGGGAACGCACCCTACCAGATCGGCGATCGCACTTTCAATCATAACCGATCACGTAAGCTTCCGTTCCGCTCCAACGAAGTGTTATGCTGCGGCACAAACTCTCTAAAATAATTCTAGAGGGTATCAATAAATTTCTTTAGCTTTGTCAGCACTTCTTTATCTAAACATGTAGACCATCGATATTTATCTTCATTATGCTGGTATCGACTAATCTTTTTCTTAAGGTTTTCCAAGAGTTTTAATAATTCATTTAAGTCTTCTAATGTCCGAACACTTCTGATAACTTTAGCAGTCTTATTGTAATAATTTGCTATTACATATGCTTCTTCTTTTGAAGCATGATGATCTCGATGATACTGACGGATATCATCAGGCATTTTCTCAAAATAAGACGCTAAGCTTCCTAAAAAAGCTAAGTCTAATTCATCTAGTTCATTTTGAACTTCATTAATTAAATTTAATGTAATTGGCTCCTGAGCTACTTCCAAACTAGCATTATGATGAGATAGAGTAATATCTGAATGACTTGGATTGTCTATTTCGGATATTCTGCAACCAAGCTTCATACAAGCCTTTTCAATTACTTCCTGAGCATATCCGTTATGCTCCCACGCGCCCGTTACCGCCCCAGCAACCCCCACAATAAAAAAACCTAAAACAGGAATTTGTTCCAACTTTTTGAACTCGGCGATTTGGTAGCATCTACAATCTCCTGTTGATACTAGCCGTGCCCAATGTTCACAATTGAAGCGATACAGCTCATAATGCCATTTTTCGTGAAATTCTTTCACAGAGACGTGCAAAGCCTTATTAATCTGCGCTCTCTCCAAACAACGTGATTGATCAGGTTGAAAGTGATTCCAATCGATAGACCAAACTGCTATTCGCCCAGTGTCCTTTTCACTCCCAGCCTGAACAGGCTCCCACGCTAGAGACTCCAAATCATTGAGTTGTACTGAGTAATGAAAAATACTAGGGTCACTATGATCGCGATGCTGTAGTAACCGCCCGTAATGCGGATGAGAGGTATTACTGTCAATTAGGGTATAAAGATTTTGCATAACTCAATTACAGGAATTTTGACACATTACCTAATAGTAATAGATTTCCCCAATAATGAACAAGACTTACTTCCATTACCCATAACCCAAGCCGCATAACTAGAGATTATACAGAAACTTTCCGTATAACACTCTTGAAAGTAACAATATGTGGAAACTTTCTGTATATCACTCCATTTAGGTACGATTGCCAGAACTTTTCCCTATATCACGCCCAAAAGCTTATTAGCCAGATTAGCATATTGCCAAAAACCTTGTTTAACTAAATTCCTGACAATTAGTCCTATTCTAGCGATGATTCTTCGATCTGACCGCACCCCTTGACAACAATTTACAATTATTCGACCTTTTGCGATCGCTATCGGGGTATAGTTGTTTTTTGTTACAGCAGTGGGGAGCAGTCTAACTGATGGCTATATTTCCAGATTATCGCCCGCAGGAAACCAATCTTCATCGAGAATTTGTTCAAGGGAACCAATGGGAATAACGGGGAAAGTATCGAGGGGTAATTGAGAGCGGTCACTGGCATTTTTTCGGGCTGAAAGATAACATTCATCAAAAATTTCCAAAAGATAAGGTTTCAGACTAGGACTATCTTTAAGTTCATCTAATATATCGAGACGAAAAGTTCTAATCTCTCCCTTCCAGTGACCTTCGTTTCTCTCTCTTTCTGCCGCCCAATATTTGAGCTTAAGTAAATGTTCTAATAATCGGGTTAACAGACTTTTAATTGTGCGCTTTTCACTCCTTCCCATACTTGCTAATTCCTCCAGTAAATTCTCTAAATCTACCCGCTCAAACTGTCTGGCTTGCAGTTGATTAATAGTAGTTCTAATCCAGAGATAAAAGTCTTGTTCGTACATGGTTTTATTATCCATAATTTACCTCTATATATTACTCGTGGTTATTAGTGGGAAACCAATCTTGATCGAGAATTTGTTCAAGGGAACCAATGGGAATAGCGGGGAAAGTATCGAGGGGTAATTGAGTTCTAACTTGAGCCTCTTTTCTAGAAAATTGATAGCATTCCTCAAAGATTTCCAGAATATAGGGTTTCAAACTAGGGCTATCTTTAATTTCTTCGATTATTTGTCGGCGAAAGTTGATAATTTCCCCTTTCCAGTGACCCTCATTTCTAGATTTTTCTCCTGTCCAGTAAGTTAGTTTCAGCAAATGTACCAGCAATTGAATCAAAAGATTTTCGATTTTGCGTTTTTCACTCCTTCCCATACTTGCTAACTCCTCCAGTAAATTCTCTAAATCTACCCGCTCAAACTGTCTCGCTTGCAGTTGATTAATAGTAGTTCTAATCCAGAGATAAAAGTCTTGTTCGTACAGAGTTTTATTGTCCATAGATACTTAGTTAAACTGAATAAATGGGGATAATTATCAAACTTAACTATATAAACTAGCCACATATTCACCGTAGCCATTATAGGGCAGAGTTTCGATAATTTCCCAAGATAAATCACTTCTACTGCCGATAAATTTCTCCGTTGCTTGCGACCAACGAGGATGGGGTTTACTGGGGTTAACATTAGCCTCAAAATCGTATTCGTGAGCGTCAATTGTGTTCCAGTAGGTGGCGGGTTGTTTGGCGGTAAATTCAATTTTTACTATCGATTTTGCTCCTTTAAAACCGTATTTCCAAGGGATAACCATTCGCAAGGGTGCGCCGTGTTGTTTGGGCAAATCATGCCCGAAAATTCCCACGGCAAAGAAAGCTAATTCGTTGGCCATTTCTTCAATTCTTAAACCTTCTGCATAGGGCCAGGGTAAGGGTCCTAAATGTAATCCTGGCCCTTTAGTAATTTCGGGATCATAAAAGGAGGTGAAACGGACGAATTTTGCTTCCGGTTTTGGTTCCACTGCCGCGATTAAAGCACTCATCGGAAAACCCAGCCAAGGTAAGACCATTGACCAAGCTTCCACACAACGAAAACGATAGATTCTTTCTTCGAGAGGAAAGGTTTTTTTAATAGTATCTATATCGTAGGTCTGGGGATTTTTCACCAATCCTCCCACTTCTACCGTCCAGGGATTCGTTGGTAATTTCTGCGCTTTTAACCAGATATTTTTACCCCCTCCGAACTCATAAAAATTGTTATATCTCCCCGCTACAGTTTCGGCAACTATGGGGCGATTTACCGTTAAAAACTGCGGATTTTTGCTGAACCCTTCAATTTTAGGTAATTGCAAACTTTTTTCTAAAGCTTCCGAGGAGGAGGATTTACCACAAGCAGTTAATAATAGGGAACTCCCCGCAATTCCTGCCCCGATTAACCCCTGTAAAAAGCGACGACGGTTAAAATAAACACTTTCGGAAGTAACTTCATTTTCGGAAATTTGCCAGGATTTAGCTAAACGAATTAAGACCATAATTATCCCCAATTTTATTGACAAAAAAACAGAGTTATGATAGAAAATACCACAACTCTGATTGTACAATAGTTTGTCAGTTTTTTTAAGAAATTTCGGCGAGCATGGGGGCAGTCACCAGAGGTTCCCGTCGTCCTTTTAAGACCATGGGAACTCCTCGCGAGGGAGCAAGGGTGACACCGCGGCGACTGGGTTTTTCGGGGGTATTATTAACTAGAGTTAACTGATAATTGGCCAAAATTGTGGCGATAGCGATTTTCATCTCGTAGATAGCTAAAACTTCCCCGATACAACGACGCGCCCCACCACCAAAAGGCATATATTCGTAGGGGGTGAATTGTTTTTCTAAAAAGCGTTCTGGTTTAAAAGTATGGGAATCGGGGAAAGTTTGCTCGCGGTGGTGAGCTAGATAAATACAACCCATAAGAATTGTCCCTTTTTCTAAAGGATAACCATCTAGTTCTACCGGTTCTTCCACTACTCGCGGAAAAGTTAACATTCCCACGGGATGAATGCGTAAAGTTTCCGAACAAACCGCCGAAAGATAGGGTAATCTAGTTATGTCAATCGGGTTAGGATTATCTCCTAAAGTGGCTATTTCTTGGAGAATTTTTGCTTGAATTTCTGGATAGCGATGAGTCCAGTAGAGCGCCCAAGACATAGCAGTGGCTGTGGTTTCATGACCTGCGAATAATAAGGTCATTAATTCATCGCGCAATTCCTTATCGCTCATCGGGTTGCCTTCTTCATCCTGGGCCGACATCAGTAGTGATAAAATATCGGTACGATTGGGGTTAGGATTAGCTTTTCTTTCGGCAATTTCTGTGTAGATAATATCATCAATTTTTTCTTGGGAACGCCGGTATTTTCCCCAGGGACTCCAAGCACCCAAATCAGCCCGCAAAATTGGGAAAAATAGCAAAGAAGCCATCACCGGAGAGTTAAAAATATCGAGCATTTCAGCCAGAATTTTTTTCAGGGTTTGATAACGTTCCCCTTGACTAATTCCAAAAACTGCCTCCATAATTACTTGTAAAGCAATCGCTGTGGTCGCTGAACGGGCTTTAAAAGGTTGATTTTGGGGCAATTCTGCCATCACTCTCAGGGTAATATCGCGGATTAAATCGCCGTAGAAACGCATTCTTTCCCCGTGAAAAGGTGGCAATAAAAGCTGACGGCGTTTTTTGTGGATGTCTCCGTCTAACATGACGACGGAATAATCACCAATAATCGGGGCAATAATCCGATTTGCTTCCCCCGGTGCCGAAAATTGTTTACGATCATTAGTTAAAACCTGTTGTAGGGCCGAAGGACTGCTGACAAAGATAAAATTATCTACAGTTAAACCCACTTTTGTGCTAAAAATATCGCCATGCTTGCGGGCGGCATTTTCCATAAAAGCTACGGGATTAATGATCCATTGTGCCATTTGCAGGAAGGTAGGGGTTTTGACCTTGGCGATGATTTTCATAGATTAATTGCTATATCCAATGCTAATTATTTCTAATTCTGACATTTTTTCCCCAGAGACGGCAAGGTGTAATAAGCTGCCCGCGCATTTAAATTGCTTATTGAGATGAGGCACTCTTGCAAGAGGCAAGGGGGGGGGAGATTCAGCTAATCTAAGGATAGGCGGTTAAGATGCGTCTTAGCTTATCAAGTAAACAGCAAAAATTACCGGGCTGTTGCTTGTCTTATCTTCCGGGAGAGAGAGGGATTTTCTGGGAATTTTCAGGATTGACTTTCTGGTCTAAACAATGATAATCGGGGTAGAATAGCCCCCAGTTCTATTTAATTCGCTTTTATAGTTCAATCTCTCTTTTTTCATTCCTTATAGGGACTTTTTATGATTATTTCCAAGTTTTTGCCCTTAGGAAAAACTGTGATTATCAGGCATTTACTGTTATTAACTACATTTAGCCTTGTTTTTTTCCTGACTACTCCCCCCGCTTTTGCCCTCGAATCCAGTCCCTCCACCAGTTTTAATCCTCAAACTATTCTTTTCCATGCCTTAACTTGGGTGGATAGTTTGGGAGCCGTAGGAGCGATCGCGTTTATAATTATCTATATTCTAGCTACTGTGGCCTTTTTCCCAGGTTCAATCCTGACTTTAGGGGCTGGTGTGGTTTTTGGCCTGGTTTTAGGCTCTTTTTACGTCTTTATCGGGGCAACTATCGGCGCTACTGCCGCTTTTCTGGTGGGACGTTATCTGGCTAGGGGTTGGGTGGCGGAAAAAATTCAAGGTAATAGTAAATTTCAAGCTATCGATGAAGCTGTGGGGAGAGAAGGCTTAAAAATAGTGCTTTTAACCCGTTTATCTCCCATATTTCCCTTTAATCTGCTCAATTATGCCTATGGTGTCACCGGGGTTTCCCTGAAAGATTATCTACTAGGTTCCGCGGGCATGATTCCGGGGACGATAATGTATGTCTATATTGGCTCTTTAGCGGGCAATCTTGCCACTATCGGGACCTCGGCACCAGCCACTAACCCAGTTTTACAATGGACTATTCGCCTGAGCGGTTTTATCGCTACCGTTGCTGTCACCCTCTACGTCACAAAAATTGCCCGTCAGGCCCTGGCATCAGTTATCAATGAATAGTCATCAGTTATCAGCCAGGGGTTGGGGAAGTGGGAAGTGGGGGAATGGGGTGTGGGGTGTGGGGTGTGGGGTGTAGGGTGTGGGGAGAACAAATAAAAATAATCTCCTGACGACCGGCGACCGGCGACCGGCGACCGGCTACCCAAAACGAAAACTTCGTATCTCACCATTAAGATAACTGCTTTAATAAACCTCTTGCATAATTAATTTTTCAGGGTTCAAAAACGGCAAAAATAAGAATTAAATTGCATAATATCTGTAAATAGACCATTTAACTGATTATTATTCATTCTTAATTCTCCTGACTACTGACTACTGGCTACTGACTCCTAACCCTAACAACAATTTTTGATTTTTACAAGAGGTCTAATATGTTTGAAAATAGCTCTAGGGAAGTTAATGTTCTCCCCATGGACGAACATAATCAAAAATTAATTAATTATGTTCATCCTGCCGATTGGGTCAATCCACAACCCCAAGATTGTTATGATTTAGTCGTCATTGGTGCGGGTACTGCGGGTTTAGTCGTGGCGGCGGGGGCGGCGGGTTTAGATATAGGTTTGAAAGTGGCTTTAGTGGAAAAACACTTAATGGGGGGAGATTGCCTCAATTTCGGTTGTATTCCTTCTAAATGTCTGATTCGTTCCTCTAGAATTATCGGGGAAATTGAGAAAGCCAAAAAATTAGGAATTGATATTGGGGATACTAGGGTAGATTTTGCCAGAGTCATGACCAGAATGCGGCAAATTCGCGCCGATATTAGCCATCATGATTCGGTGCAACGTTTCCAAAAACTAGGTATCGATGTCTTCTTGGGTAGCGCTCGTTTTTTAGGACAAAATGCCGTGGCAGTGGCGGGAAAAACCCTCGATTATAAAAAAGCCATCATTGCCACTGGTACTAGGGCCATTCATCCCGATATCCCCGGACTAAAAGAAGTGGGATTTTATACCAATGAAACAATTTTTTCCCTAACAGAATTACCTCCCCGATTAGCTATTATCGGTGGCGGGCCGATTGGTTGTGAATTAGCCCAAGCTTTTCAACGGTTAGGCACGCAGGTGATTTTATTTCATAATCATTCCCATCTTTTGAATAAAGAAGACCGAGAAGCATCCGCAATTATTGAGCATACTTTCCTGCGGGAAGGAATGCAGTTAATTCTCTCCTGCCAAATTGAACGGGTGAGAAAAAATGAACGGGGTAAAACCATTGAATATACAAGCAACGGTCAAGGAGCAACTATCGCCGTTGACGAGATTTTAGTCGCTGCTGGTCGGGAGCCTAATCTGTCAGGATTAAATTTAGAAGCGGTGGCCGTGGAATACGATACCCGTCGGGGAGTCAAAGTTAATGATTATCTGCAAACTACTAACCCGAAAATTTATGCGGCTGGTGATATCTGTATGGATTGGAAATTTACCCATGCTGCCGATGCAGCCGCCCGTATTGTGATTAAAAATACCCTCTTTTCTCCCTTCGGTTTCGGACGCAATAAGCTCAGTAATTTAGTTATGCCTTGGGTCACTTATACCGACCCAGAAATCGCCCATCTGGGCATGGATGAAACCCAAGCACAAGCCCAGGGATTGGCCACTAATACTATTAAAATTCCTTTGAGTATAGTCGATCGAGCTATCGCTGATGGCGAAACAGCAGGTTTTTTAAAAATTATTCACAAACAAGGTTCCGACCAAATTTTAGGGGCCACTATCGTCGCTGCCCACGCCGGTGAGATGATTTCTCAAATTACCACCGCTATGGTTGCTAAAATCGGACTGAGTAAACTCTCTACTGTTATTCATCCCTATCCCACCCAAGCGGAAGCGATTAAAAAGGCCGCCGATGCCTATCGTCGAACTCTCCTGACTCCTAATAGTCGAAAATTCTTGGCATTGTTGACTAAATTATCCCGTTAAAATCAGTTATCAGTTATCAGTTATCAGTTATCAGTTATCAGTTATCAGTTATCAGTTATCAGAGTTGAGTTTTCTTTGGGAGCATCTCACCTTTGTAACCCCTAAATCAGGTTTTATGTCAAGCTATTTTGAAAGCCTTGCTAGAAACCAGTTTTAGGGACAAGTATAATTAGGGTCTGCTGAAAAAGTTTTTCCTAGGGGCAGGGTGTAGGGTGTAGGGTGCGGGGTGTGGGGTTTTACAGATTTTGAGGGGGTAAATTACCTAATTTTCAGGGAAAAAGTCCCTGAATTTCCCCCTGATCACTCCCATATCTGGTACTTTTGGATTTCAAAAAAGTCTAAAAGTCTTATCCAGCAAGGTTTTTAGATTTATTCAGCCAGCCCTAATTACTCACTTGCATAAATGAGATGCTCCCGTTTTCTTTTCACTGATTACTGATTACTGTTTACTGTTTACTGATAACTGAAAATACTTCCCAACTCCCACTCTGCAATAACTACTGGCAGCCAGAAATAGGTTGGGTACTTATCATACTTTGTGCTTTTTGTCAAAAAAACTTTTTTTTTGCAATAAAACTACACAAAAAAAAGATCATCGTTGTCGGTGAAATTGACTGATTTACCAGTCTTAATTAGGATCACCTTGTAGGTGTGGCAAGGGTTTTAGCCATTGCTGCTCAAAAAAGCACAGAAAAAACCATTATGAAATTCTATCAAATCGCTGTAACCATTGTAAAATCGTTATTAAATAAAAATCTTTCTCAATTAATTCTTAAGAATTTGTAAATATTGCGGAATGTTAATTTAAATATTCTCAAGTTTTTGGAGTCAATATATAATTTTTGCTTATCTTTTTTTAAAAATACAACTCCTGCAAAAATCCAACATCTACCATTGGGTTAGAAGTCAGTTATCAGTTATCAGTTATCAGTTATCAGTTATCAGTTATCAGTTATCAGTTATCAGTTCACTGAGAAAACTCCCCACACCCCACACCCTACACCCCACACCCCATACCCTACACCCCACACCCTACACCCCACTTCTTATGAGAGATTCCATATCGGGCTATCTAAGAGTACAACAACACTGCCTCAATCAAGTTAAATTAGCCGTGAAAAAGCAGGGCTTTAGCAGTCAACGCTCCTTAGCCCAAGAAGCTGAATTTAGTCTGGCTATTGTCAGTAACTTCCTGACCGGTAAACCGGTAGAACAAGCCACTTTTGCACAAATTTGTCGTCGATTATCCCTCGACTGGCAAGAAATCGCCGCCCTGAATTTTCAGCTAACAGCACCCCCTCAAGACAAAATTCCGGTTAATTCTCCATCCAAGAGCGAAAAATTGGACACATTGCCCCCCTATCCCAATGGGGCAGTTCCCCTTGGTTCCCCATTTTATTTAGAACGTCTTCCCCTCGAAGAACAGATAAGGCAGGAAATCAAGAAACCGGGGGCTTTAGTGCGGATAAAAGCCCCGAAAGAAATGGGCAAAACTTCCCTACTTTTGAGAATGCTCGATTTTGCCAAACAGCAAGGCTACCGCACGGTGAGTTTGAACTTAGAACAGGTGGACCAGGCGATTTTGAGTGATTTAAACCAATTTTTGCGCTGGTTGTGTGCCAATGCCGCCCGTCAACTACAGTTAAAACCGCAATTAGATGAGTATTGGGATGAGGATTTAGGCAGCAAGATTAGCTGTACGGTTTACATTCAAGACTATCTGCTTGAATCGATTACCGCCCCCATTGTCCTCGCCCTTGATGAACTTAATCAGATTTTTGAACATCCCCAAGTGGCCAAGGATTTTTTACCGCTGCTGCGTTCTTGGTACGAAGAATCCAAAACCCTACCTATCTGGCAAAAACTCCGTCTTATCGTCGTCCATTCCACAGAAATTTATGTTCCCCTGCAGCTCAATCAATCCCCCTTTAACGTGGGATTCCCCGCACAGCTAAGTCATTTCAGTCTTGAGGAGGTATTGCAATTAGCCCAACGTTATCAACTCACCTGGGAAAATCAGGAAAAAGTCCAACAATTGATGGAGCTAGTGGGAGGACACCCAGCTTTGGTACAAACTGCCCTCTACTATCTCAGTCGGGAGGAAATAACCATGACGCAAATATTAACTACTGCCACCTCCGTCACGGGGATTTATGCCCATCACCTGCGACGCCATTGGGCGGTATTAGAACAACAGCCGGAACTGGCAAAAGCCCTCGATCGGGTGATGAGCGCGGTGGAACCAGTACAATTAGACCCAATTCTCGCTTACAAACTCAGCAGTATGGGGCTACTCAAACAATCGGGAGATAAAGTAGTACCAGGCTATGAATTGTATCGACGCTATTTTTTAGAGGTGAAATCCTCTATCAGTTATCAGTAAACAGTTATCAGTTATCAGTGAGGGTGTGGGGTGTGACCCCCCCAACCCCCCCGACATCGGGGGGTGTAGGGTGTGGGGTGTGGGGTGTGGGGGGAATAAATAAAATAATCTCCTGACGACCGGCTCCTATCTCCTGACTCCTATCTCCTGACGACCGACGACTGGCTACTAACCCCACCAACAAACTTTTTGCCGCAAACCCTACTTATGAATATGTCAATCAAAGATACTGTCCAAAATACTGTCAACGTTAGTAATTTTAGTCGCTCGCAACTCGGTCGGCCGGATGAGAACAATTTATATAAGGCAGTCGCCACAATTACTGAGGGACATTGGCCGGAAAATCTGTCGGGATACGTTTTTATCGTCTGTCCTTTTCATAGAAAAAATGACCGTCATTTGTTCTCTGGTGAAGGTGTAATTATTAAATGGGACTTGCAAGGGAAAAATAATCAAGTTAAAGTTTACAGTAAAAAACTAAAAACTTGGGATAGTTTTTGGCGAAAAGTTTTACCGATATTTAATATTAGTCAAGCCACTTTTCCCGCCGTGGTCAGCATTTTAGGTTCTTCGGAAATAGCGAATACTGCTATGGTTAAACTAGAAAAAGTTTCCGAAGATAAACAACTAGAAGAAACCAGATTAATTCTCACTGCCGATGCGGGACGTTACTGGGAAGTGGACCCCGTTTCCCTGGATACTATCACTCCGATTGGTTATTTTGACCAACATCTTGTTTCCGTGCCTTTATCTTTTTTCCCAGTCCTAGAAAATACCGCTCACCCCTTCTACGACAAAAAGACCCAAGAATTTATCACCTGTGAATTAAAGCTAAAACTTGTATCAGGAGGTATGTTAAAAGATTTAGATAAATCCGTGTATATTGTTCTTTGGGATCAACAAAAACAACTTAAACCCTGGAAACTACAGGGAACTATCCTCGATGGTAGTCCCCATTCGGTCATCGTCACCGAAGATTATATCATGATTCCCGATATGCCTTTTCAGATGGGAGTAGCCAAACTATTAGGTATCAGAATTAAGCCTGAAGAAACCTATCCAAAAACTCAAATTTATCTGGTTAAACGTCAAGACCTCAAGGAAGAAGAAACCACCGTTCCCTCGCGATTAATTACCTTCAATGGCGACAGTTATCACTTCCTTTGTAATTACCATAGTACCAACGGTGAAATTCAGATTGTGGCCATCCAAAATGCCACTATTAGTTTAACCGAAGCGATCGAAAAAGACGATATCCAACATTTTACCGGTCAGAGTTATCCCCCCGAATACCACGGCATCCCCTGGATGTTTTCCTTTGACCCCGGAGTGCTGCGCAAAGTGGTTATCGAAGATGCCAGGGTGATGAGCGAACAAGCTTTCATCCATCCGGGTTGGTTCTGTACCAGTCTCTACACCGCCGACCCGCGGGAATCGGAACAGGGATACAGTGCCATTTATCAAATTTATCTCGGTTATGTGCGTGAATTAATCTGTCGTCGTCAGTATATGGATTGTCGCGACCAGAGTAATCGCATCCTCAGGGATGCCGAACTTCCCTGTCATGACTTGCCCTCGGTATTAGCCAAGGTTCCCTTCGATAAAGATTGGAATCAGTTAACTGAACAGATTAGGCAAGAAAAAAATGCCAGTGATACTCATGTATCACATTTAGGTGGGGGACTACTGGATTTTTATGTTTGTCCCGATGGCTATATTTTAGATAGCATTCAGTTTATTCCCCAAGAACAGGGCTATCTATTGACGACGGTTTTAACCCCGACCAAAGTATTAGAAGCTTGGTTATTTAACCCTGACAATCTCAAGGACGGACCGATTGCTAAACTGAGTTTGCCAGAAGATGTTCACTTTGGTTTTACCTTGCATTCTGAGTATTTCGAGCAGGTGCTGCCTTCTCCCCGTCCTTCCGTCTCACAGGTAAATCGAGTCCTGTCAGCCTTGCGAAGTCTTGTCTTGGTTCCCGTAGAATTTTTCTTGGGGAGACCCGCAGCCGTTTACAATCGCCAAGTAAAAAAATGATTGTTCTCAAAGGATACGACATTCTTGCCCAGGTTTACGAAAGCGTTAACTCAGAAGTCTATCGGGCGATTCGCACCGTCGATAATCAACCGGTTATCCTCAAAATCCTCAAGCAAGAATATCCCACCACCCAAGAACTAACCCACTACAAACAGGAGTATAAAACCATCTGCGGCCTGAACTTCCAGGGGGCGATTAAAGCCTATGGTTTAGAAACCTACCGCAGAACTCCCGTGATTATTTTGGAAGATTTCGGGGGTATATCCTTAAAAAAATGGCTAGAGGGCAAAAAAACTCTAGCCTTAAGGGACTTTTTAAGTCTTGCACTCCGAATAGTGGCTAATTTAGAGAAAATTCACAACGCCAAGGTTATTCACAAAGATATTAATCCTGCCAATATAGTTCTTAACCCCGAAACCGGACAGATTAAAATCATCGATTTTGGCATTGCCAGCGTCCTGCGGCGGGAAAATCCGGGGCTAAAAAATCCCAACGTCCTGGAGGGGACTTTAGCCTATATTTCTCCCGAACAAACCGGACGGATGAATCGCAGTCTCGATTACCGCAGCGATTTTTATTCTTTGGGCGTTAGCTTCTACGAACTTCTCACCGGACAATTACCTTTTCGGGCTAAAGATGCGTTGGAATTAGTTCACTGTCATCTGGCTAAACAACCTTTGGAGATTAATAGTCTCGTCAGGGAGGAAATTCCCCCAGTGGTGGAGGCAATCATCATGAAACTGATGGCTAAAACCCCGGAGGAACGATACCAAAGTGCCTACGGTATTCGGGCAGATTTAGAAGAATGTTTAAGACAACTAGAAACAACGGGTAAAATTGAGGATTTTGTCATCGCTAGGCAAGATCTAGCCAATCAGTTCCAAATTCCCCAAAAACTCTACGGCAGGGAGGCAGAAATCGCCACTCTTCTCACTGCTTTTCAACGGGTAGCCACGGCGGATAAAAACTCCTCTCACACCGAACTGATGCTAGTTACGGGTTATTCTGGCATGGGTAAAACCACCCTAGTTAAGGAAATTTATCAGCCAATTACTGAAAAACGCGGCTTTTTTATCTCTGGTAAATTTGACCAGTTTCAGCGCGATATTCCCTATGCTGCCGTGATTAGCGCTTTGACTCATCTCGTCAAGCAACTTTTGGGGGAAAGTCAGCCACAACTGGAACTATGGCGACAAAAACTCCTCAAGTCTTTGGGGACGAATGCACGGGTTATTATTGATGTGATTCCCCAACTAGAATTAATTATCGGTCCGCAACCAGAGGTGTTACAATTAGGAGCGATCGCTACTCAAAATCGCTTTAATTTAGTCTTTAAAAATTTTATTCGGGTCTTTTCTTCCCCGGAACACCCCTTAGTCATCTTTCTCGATGATTTACAATGGGCAGACTTGGCTAGTCTCCAGTTGATAGAATTAATTATGCTCGATGGCGATATGGACTATTTATTTTTAATTGGCTCCTATCGCAGTAATGAAATTAATTCCACCCATCCCCTAACCGCTACTCTCGATAAATTAGAGCAGGGGGGCATAATTATCAATCAAGTTATTTTAAGACCTCTGGGGCCTGAACAGGTCAATCAGTTAATTGCAGACACCTTAAATCATTCACCCGAATATGTGCAATCTTTGGCCGCTTTAGTCTGGCAAAAAACCCACGGTAATCCTTTTTTTGTCAATGAATTTCTCAAAACTATCTACTGGGAAAATTTGCTATTTTTCCAACTGGAGCAGGAAACAACCACTAAAAGCGACAATAATAGGGGCTATTGGCAATGGCATCTCGGTCAAATTCAAAGGATTGGTAGTACCGATAATCTGATTCAATTTATGATGGGTAAAATGCAGAAATTGCCTCCCGAAACCCAAGAAGTCTTAAGTTTAGCCGCTTGTCTTGGCTCAGAATTTAATTTAAATATTCTGGCAGTAATCTCTGAAAAATCACCCCCAGAACTTTTCCCAATTTTAACTTATAGTAGCGAAGCCGGTTTAATTATTCCCCTCTCAGAATTAGATGAACAATTACTAATTCAGGAATATAAATTTGCTCATGACCGCATTCAACAAGGAGCTTACGCTCTCATCGAAGACAGCCAAAAATCTTTAATTCATTTAAAAATTGGTCGCCTACTTTGGCACCATACTTCTGTTAACGAATTATCGGAAAAGATTTTTAAAATAGTCGATCATCTCAATCTTGGTTATCAACTAATTAGCGAGAAAAAAGAACGGGAGTTAGTGGCTAACTTGAATTTACTAGCAGCCCAAAAAGCTAAAGCTGCTAATGCCCAAACTGGAGCCTTAAAATATATTAAAATCGCTCAAAAACTTCTCAAAAAAGCAAGCTGGAAGAATAACTATCAACTGACTTTAGATATTTATTCTGAAGCCACAGAAATCGCCTATTTAAGTGGGGATTTTGAGCAGATGCAGTGCTGGGCTAATATCGTGTTAAAACAGGCAAAAACCACCCTAGATAAAGTAAAAGTTTATGAAGTCATCATCGAAGCCTATCACGCCCAAAATCACGAACTAAAAGCGGTACAAATTGGCTTATCTGTCCTCAAAAGCTTAGATTTCGAGATTCCTGAATCCTTACAATCATCAGCTATCCAGGAAGAACTCACTAAAACTCGACAAAAATTAGCGGGTAAAAATATCGAAGACTTAATTAATTTACCGCCGATAAATCAGGAAGAAAAATTAGCAATAATGAAGATAGCGAGTGCCATATTTTCTCCTGTTTTTATTGCCGCCCCGCATCTCTTACCCATCCTAGTATCAAAACAGGTTAACTTATCAATTCAGTACGGCAATAGTTATCTAGCGGCTTTTACTTATGTTAATTATGGCTTAATTCTTTGTGGTCTTTTGGAAGATTGGGAAACGGGTTATCAATTTGGAAAATTGGCTTTAAACATTGCCGATAAATTTCATGCTAAAGCCCTGATGCCGAAAATAATTGCCGTCTTTTCTACCACTATTAGTATCTGGAAAGAACCGATTAAAAATTCCCTGTCCTTGTTAAAATCTTCCTATCAAACTGGTTTAGAAATGGGGGATCTATACTACGGAACAACCTGCGCCTATCTTTACTGTTTTCATTCCGCCTTTATCGGACAGGAATTAACCGAATTAGCCCGAGAAATAGCTAACTACGATCTGGCTTTTGTTAAGCTCAAACAAGAAAACACCCGCAACTATCTAAAAATCTACGGTCAAACAGTTTTAAATCTGCTGGGGCGCTCGGAAAATCCCAGTCGTTTAGAAGGACAATACTATCAAGAAACTGTTATGTTACCGTACCATCTAGAGGCTAACGATCTCTACGGTCTCTGTGCTTTATTTGTTAATAAATTATACCTTTGTTATCTATTTGGACAGTACGAACAAGCCATTGAAAATGCTAATCAAGCCCAAAAATATCTAGGGGGAGCCACCGCAACTTTCTTGATTTTTCTGCATAATTTCTATGATTCCCTCGCCCATTTAGCTAGTTATAATCATCTGGACAATGACCAAAAACAGCAAGTATTAGAACGGGTGACGAATAATCAGAAAAAGCTACGGGAATGGGCTAATCAAGCACCCCCTAACTATCTCCATAAATTTTATTTAGTGGCAGCGGAAAAGGATCGGGTACAGCAATCCTATCTAGAAGCCATAGAAAACTACGATCTAGCCATCGCTAAAGCCAAGGAAAATGAATACATTAATGAAGAGGCACTGGCTAACGAACTAGCGGCGAAATTCTATCTCGATTGGGGTAAAGTAAAAATTGCCAAAACCTACATCAATGAAGCTGCTTATCTCTATTCTCTTTGGGGAGCAACAGCTAAAGTCAAAGATATAGAAAGCCGCTATCCTCAGTTAATGGTCAATAATTATGCTTCCAATTCCCTGACCGAAACCACGAGAACTACCACCAGAAAAAATTCAGTTAGTCATGCGGGAGAACTGTTAGATTTAGCCACGATTATGAAGGCATCCCAAGCCATTTCTAGCGAGATAGTTTTAGATCAATTGCTCGCCACCCTGATGAAAATTCTCATCGAAAATGCCGGGGCGCAGCTGGGCTATCTTATCCTAGAAAGCGGGGGACAACTATTGATTGAAGCCTCCGGTTCAGTGCAGGAAGATCGGGTGACAGTCTTTAAATCTAATGTCATCGAAGAACATCTTCCCGTCTCAATTATTAACTATGTGGCCCGGAGCGGTCAAACCGTTCTTAATAACGATGCCGCCCATCAGGGCAATTTTAGCAACGATCCCTATATAAAAACCCATCAAACCAAATCGCTGCTCTGTTCGCCCCTCCTCGACCAAGGACAACTGCGGGGAATTGTCTATCTAGAAAATAATCTCACCGTCGGGGCCTTTACCCAAGAAAGATTGGAAGTGCTGCAACTGCTCTCCAGCCAAGCGGCGATCGCAATTACTAACGCCAAACTTTACGCCGAAATCAAAGCTAAACAGAGACAACTAGCGCAATTTTTAGAAGCCATGCCGGTGGGGGTATTTGTCCTCGATGCCGACAGTCAACCCTATTATGCCAATCAAACCGCCCAAGAGATTTTGGGAAAAGAGATAGTTAATATCACCACGGCTAATCAGTTGGGGGAAACCTATCAGTTATATCAAGCTGGAACCGAACGATTGTATCCCACAGAATACCATCCGATTTTTCGAGCTTTAAGGGGGGAAAAAAACACGGTGGATGATATAGAAATTCGCCAAGGAGAGAAGATTATTCCCCTAGGAGTGTATGCCACGCCCGTTTTTGACGAAAAAGGAAAAATTATCTATGCGATCACCGCTTTTACCGATATTAGCGAACGAAAACAGGCGGAAGCGGAACGGATTCGCTTTACCGAAGAATTAGCCGAGTATAGCCGCACCCTAGAACAGAAAGTGCAGGAGCGCACCCTGGAACTCAGCCAAACCCTAGAAATTCTCAAGGCCACCCAAGCAGAATTACTGTTTGAAAATGAACTGCTCAGAAGTACCGAAGAATCTAGCACCTTTGACTACCAAGTGGGGGGCAGTTTACCCATGGATGCCCCCACCTACGTGGTCCGCGCCGCCGACCGTTATCTCTATAAAGCCCTCAAACGCGGCGATTTTTGCTATGTCCTCAATCCCCGTCAAATGGGTAAGTCTAGTTTAATGGTACGCATGATCGATCACCTCCAACACGAGGGCATCTGTTGCGCTCCCATTGATTTAACCCGTATCGGCAGCGAAAATGTCACTCCCGACCAATGGTACAAGGGGATAGCCTTCGAGTTAGGACGACGTTTTGGCCTGCTCAAAAGGGTCAATCTCAAAGCTTGGTGGCAAGAACGGGAAGATGTCTCGGCAGTACAGCGCTTGGGCGAATTTATCGAAGAGGTGTTATTGCTGGAAGTAGGGATAGTAGAAGGTTCTCCCCCGAAACCGATCACGATTTTTATCGATGAAATCGATAGCGTTTTAGGCTTAAATTTCGCGGTTAATGACTTTTTTGCCCTGATTCGTTCCTGCTATAACCAGCGTGGTTTTAACCCGCTCTATCGGCGTTTGACCTTCGCTTTCTTCGGTGTTGTCACCCCCTCCGATTTAATTACCGACCACCAAATCACCCCTTTTAATATCGGTCATTCGATTCAATTGGAGGGTTTTAAGGAACACGAAGCCCAGCCTTTACTGCGCGGATTGGCCGAGAAATTTAGTAACCCGCAAACTGTCTTAAAAGAAGTCTTTGCTTGGACAAACGGTCAACCTTTTCTGACCCAAAAACTCTGTCAGTTAATTCGCACCGCCACCTCGTCGATTCCCCCCAATGGTGAGGCCCTCTGGATTGAGGACTTGGTACAGAAGAAGATCATTGACAATTGGGAGGCTCAGGATGAACCGGAACATCTGCGGACTATTCGCGATCGGCTCCTCAACAGTCATCGCTCCCAGTTGCTCCTGAGACTCTATGAACGGATTTTAAGGGAAAAAGAGGTGATTGCCGAGGATAGCCCCCCAGAAAAAGAGTTACTTTTATCGGGGTTAGTGATCAAAGATAAGGGCCGGCTGCGGGTCCATAATCCCATCTATCAAGCAATCTTTCACCTCGATTGGCTGGGTTGCAGCTCAAATTTGTAGAAATATCCACTAAGGGGCAATTATGGGGACTTAAAGGCTCAATAAAGATCAAATCGAGTATAATGCCTACAGAGTCGGCACTTGACGTTGAGAGATCGGCGATGAAAGAGACAACCCCGGCCGTATCAGAGATAAATGAAGCTCGCTTCTATTTTCCTTTCGTAAGATTAGAGCCATGAACAAAACCAATGTAATAAGTTGGAGCTATTTCAGCCATCCCAAAAAAGCTGATATTGTCAATATTTTAATAATTATTGCGATATGGACTGTGATGGTAATTGTCGTCAATCCTTTGGGTAATTTTCCTCTTAATGATGACTGGGTTTATGGACTAGCCGTAAAATCGATTCTGGAGAAAGGTGATTTCAGCTTTCCCAGTCCAGCTCATGCTAACCTATTTTTTCAAGCCTTTTGGGGAGCCTTATTTTGCCTTCCTTTTGGATTTTCATTTACTGCATTACGCTTCTCAACTTTAACCTTAGGATTAATCGGTGCGATTGGTACTTATGGACTGCTTAGAGAGGTTAATGCCAATCAGAAAATCTCTTTGTTGGGCGCTTTGCTGGTAGTGGTTAATCCTCTATACTTTGGATTAGCTAACAGCTTTATGACCGACGTTCCTTTTCTGGCTTTAAGTATCCTATCTTTCTATTTTCTGATCAGGGGATTGAAGCGGGAATCAATAAGTGAAGTTATTCTGGGTCTTTGCTTAGTTTATGTCAATATTTTGATTCGCCAGTACGCAATAGTGATTCTTTTATCATTTGCCCTGGCATACTCGTTTAAAAAAAGATTTAAAATAAAGTTTTTGTTTGCTAGTTTTGTCATATTTTCTTCAGGGATTTTACTGCATAGATTTTATCAAAACTGGCTTTATTCTACCGGTCGCACTCGCGTAATACCAGAGAATGTGTTAAGTACACGACAATTAGATTTTCGCAACCACATTATCATGATTTCACTGATATACATAGGTTGTTTTATTTTCCCTATTATAGCGATCTTTTTCGTAAAAAAATTAAAAGAAATATCTCGCCGACAGAAAACCATAACGATCTTGAGTATATCTAGCTTTTTTGTTGTCGTGATGGGTAGATTGATTTGGCGAGGCCAAACTATGCCATTGATTGGAAATGTCCTAGCTTATTTTGGCTTAGGTCCTTTCACACTTCGATATCCTGATCCCTTGAAGGTAAGTTATCCCCCCTATTCCCTTGGTTTAAAAATATTTTGGTTGATAATCACGGCTATGGGTGTCCTTGGGGCGCTTTTATTGCTTTACTACTTATGTTTAGCAATCATTCAAACTTTTTCAGAATCGGAAAAATGGTTAAAAGTACTAATACTTTCAGCAATATTGATATATATTTTTCTTTTTGGAGTAAGTTATCCCCTCGATCGTTACCTTTTGTTTCTTTTACCATTATTTATGGTGCTTTTAGTGATTTCAAATAATTATATTAACGAGCAAGATATTGGCCAAAAAATAACTGCTTTTGCCTTGACAATGACCTTTATTTGGGGCGGATTTACTATGGCTGCAACCCATGACTACTTAGCCTGGAATCGAACTCGGTGGCAGGCATTAAATGATTTGATGGAACAGGGAGTTACTCCTGAATATATTAATGGTGGACACGAATTTAATAGCTGGTATTTAAACGATCCAAAATATCCGAGGAAGCGGGGTAAAAGTTACTGGTCGGTAAATCGTAATGACTACATGATTTCTTCTGGATTGCTCGAAGGTTATCAAGAAGTCAAACGCTATCCTTTTGCAAGATGGCTGCTTTTAAAGCAAGATAATGTTTTTGTTCTCCATAAGATTGCTGAAGATAAAACTAATGGGACTTAAACGCTCAATAAAGATCAAATCGAGTATAATCGCTACAGAGTCGGCACTTGACGTTAAGAGGGCGGCGATCAAAGAGACAACCCTGTCCGCGATGCCTCTCTTGCTTTGACCGATGGTTTGGGCGTTTTGACAATTGAGAAGAAAATTATCTCCATTCCTGTCCATTTTGGTCAAAATAATCAATAATCCTCAACCTTGGTGATTAAAAAAGCGTTAATTGCTTTTTTATCACTTCTCTCTGCTTGAGAGAGAAAAAATCCCTAACCGAGCAGTATTGACGGACCGGCCATCACCCCGGCAATTTGTCGGTCTAACTGTTCTAAATTTTCTGCCGGTTCAAGGCAGCATAACCCTTGACAAATTAACCCAAATGTGCTATGCGGCAAACTGGCATCGACTCGATAGACCGCAGTGGGCAAATAGCGACTTAACAGCGGCTCGATCGAGCTTTCCGGGGCCCGCAGACAGAAACCGTGAAGATAGTGATCGAGGGCGACAAATAAACTGGGGCAAGCGGTGGGGGACTCTTCTAGGATGATACTAAAAGATTGCAAGGCCTTTTCGGCCCGATCGAGATATTCTAGATTTTCCGTCAATCGCGACAGACGCAATAAATTAGCGATCGCAATTCCGTTGGCCGAAGGGGTGGCATTATCCGTATAACCCCGTTCTCGCACGATCAGATCGAGACTATGATCGGACGCAGTATTAAAATATCCCCCCTCATCCTCGGCCCAAAACCAGCGATCAAATTCCCCTTGTAGATCGATAGCCGCCTCTAACCAGCGAGTTTCTTGGGGATTAGCCGTTTGCAAGTCCAGTAAAGCCTTAATAAAATAGGCAAAATCCTCCGATTGGGCCAAAACCGAGGCCTGACCCTGATAATTCAAGCGCTGAAAACGTCCATCTAACCACTGATGCTGGAGAATAAACTCGGCCGCGACCGTAGCCATTTGCCAGTACAAAGGTTCGCTAAAGACGGCAAAAGCCCGGGCTAAACCGGAAATCATCAAACTATTCCAAGCGACGATCATTTTCGTATCCGTTACCGCCGGAATCCGTCCCGGCCAAGAGACGTTTTTCGCCTCTTGATTGTCTCTGGCCGGGGGAAAAAGAGCTAATTGGCCTTGAGAACTGCCATAACGCCGAATAAATAACTTATCGAGCATATTTTCTATCTCCTTCCCTAATTCTCCCCCTTGCCGACGTTGCAGCACATTACGACCCTCAAAATTCCCCTCGGCAGTAACGGTAAAATTAGCCTGCAGCAGCCCCAATTCCTCGGTCGAGAGATAATCCCTTAACTCTAGATCCGACCAGACATAAAAGGCCCCTTCCTCCGGTTCCCCATCCGTGGCCTTCTCAAAACTATCGGCATCTTGGGCCGCATAAAAATAACCTTCTGGGGCGGTCATTTCCCGTTTTAGCCAGTTAACCGTGCCTTTAATCCCTCTCTCAAAGGCCGCCTCTCGATCACCCGCACTCCACAAATTGGCTAAATATTCGACAATTTGCCCGTTATCGTAGAGCATTTTTTCAAAATGGGGAACCGTCCACGTCGAATCCACCGTATAACGATGGAATCCTCCCCCCACATGGTCATAGATTCCCCCCAGGGCCAGATCTTCCCCCCGTTGATAGGCCGCTTGCCGGAGGGAATCCTCAAAATCGTCACCAAAGCGACTACCCTGCAAAGCCAGATGAGAATATGGAATCATCGGAAAACTGGGCCGACCGTAATTATTGGGATTAACCCGAATCACCGCCGTATTTGTCTCGATTCCTGTGGCTAAAAGGGAAGTATCGGCTAAATTGGTCTCTGCTCGCGGTAAAATGGCCGATTGACGCAGTGCGCCCAGCATTTCGGCCGTGAATTTGCTTAATTTCTCCTTTTCCTCGTCATAATAACGACGTACCGATTGCAAAACTTGCAGAAAACCGGGACGGTTAAAGCGCGGTTGCACGGGAAAATAGGTGCCACCATAGAAGGGAATTAAACTATCGGGTGTTAGGAAGACATTCAAAGGCCAACCCCCTTGACCGACCATCATCTGCAATGCTTGCATATAGATGCTATCGATGTCTGGTCTTTCCTCGCGATCAACTTTGATCGGCAAAAAATACTGATTGAGATAATCGGCAATGGCCTGATCGGAAAAAGCTTCTCCTTCCATAACCGTACACCAATGACAGCTAGAATAACCGATCGAGAGAAAGATCGGTTTATCTTCTCTCCTGGCAATTTCTAGGGCGCTGTCACACCAATACCACCAATCGATCGGGTTTTCGGCGTGTTTTCGCAGGTAAAGACTTTCGGATGCAGCCAGATGATTAGCCATGGGAAAAGGGGAATTTTTGCTCTTGCTGCTTATCAGTTTAAGCTAATTAGAGACTAACCGGAATCAAGCCTCTGCTCATGCTGAAAACTTCGATCGCCCTAGGATTTTTTCTCACTCAATCTTTACTCCTTAATCCGCAAGTGCAAGGGGTGGCTAATCATTTAATTGGGGTCATGGATACGACGCAACAAGCGCAGACTAACCCGCGCATTGCTAAGGTGCAAATGACCACCTGTGCCGTGAATTTTTCCCCCAAACAGGATAATATTTATCTTTATCAGGAACAGGCAATTATCGATCGCTTAAATCAACCCTATCGTCAAAGAATTTTAGTCATTCAACCTAGCCCCGATAATTCCACGGTGGAATCAAAAGCTTATAAGTTAAATAATGCCCCTAACTTTATTAATTTTTGTAACAAAGACTTGACAGAAAGAAAATTAAATGTATCAGATTTGGGCGAGTCGGTGTGTACTGTGTTTTTAAAACCGATAGCAGAGGGTTATCGGGGAGAAACTCCCCCCCAGGGTTGTCCCACTAATGCCAGAGGTGCGGTGAAAATAACTAATACAATTATTCTACATTCCCAGGGCATGGATACCAGCGATCGAGGTTATGATAGCAGCGGGCAGCAGGTATGGGGAGCGCAGGATAATGTCTATCAATTTCGCTGGCAAAAACCCTAAAATCGGCTTTCCTGTTTCATTAATGCCACATCGAGAGCAAAATAGGTCAAAATCAAATCGGCCCCCGCTCGTTTCATACTGGTTAAAGTTTCCAAAATCAGGCTTTTTTCGTCAATCCAGCCCTGTTTTGCCGCCGCTTTAATCATTGCGTATTCACCACTGACGTTGTAAGCGGCGACGGGAAGATGGCTACTATCGCGCAGACGACGGATAATATCGAGGTAGGCCAGAGCGGGCTTAACCATAATAATATCTGCCCCTTCTGTTATGTCTAAACTGGCTTCCCGTAACGCTTCCCGACTATTAGCCCCATCCATTTGATAGGTTTTCTTATCACCAAATTTTGGCGCTGATTCTAAAGCATCTCGGAAGGGACCATAATAAGCAGAGGCATATTTAGCCGTATAAGCGAGAATTCCCACATCTAAATAGCCAGCCGCATCTAAAGCTCGACGGATCGCCCCAACCCTACCATCCATCATATCGGAAGGAGCGACGAAATTAGCCCCGGCCGCCGCTTGCGAGAGCGACATTTTCACTAAAACTTCTAGGGTTTCATCGTTGAGAATTTTCCCGTCCTCCACAATACCATCATGACCATAAATCGAAAAAGGATCGAGGGCAACATCGGTAATAATAATTATTTCAGGAACTTCTTTTTTGATCGCTTTCACCGCCCTTGGCACTAAACCATCGGGATTATAACTTTCTCTGCCGCAATTATCTTTTTTATCTTCGGCAATCAGGGGGAAAAGAGCGATGGCATTAATGCCTAAATTATAAGCATTAACTACTTCTTTGAGCAATAAATCGAGGGAATAACGATAACAATCGGGCATAGAAGGAATAGCCACCTTTTGATTTTCTCCCTCCATGATAAAGAGGGGATAAATCAAGTCATTAACGGTTAATTCAGTTTCACGAACAAGACGGCGAATCGCTGGAGTATAACGAAGACGACGGGGACGAATCAGCATGATAACAGCGAGTTAAAAATAAAAAGTAAACAGTAAATAGCTGGCTTGGCTCTGGTTTTTTGCTTAGGAAAAAACTGGGGATAGGACGATCAAATAATCCCGATCCCCCTGACTAATTAGTGAAAATCGGGACTATGACGAATCAAACTCATAAACTCTTGACGAGTCTTAGCAGAATCGGCAAAAATACCGCGCATGGCACTCGTAGAAGTCCAAGAACCGGGTTTTTCAACCCCGCGCATTACCATACACATATGAGTCGCTTCAATCACCACAGCTACCCCTTGAGGTTGCAGTAATCCCTGCAAAGCATCGGCAATTTGTGCGGTTAAACGTTCCTGTACTTGCAGTCGTCTGGCGTACATTTCACAGATGCGGGCAATTTTCGATAAACCGATCACTTTCCCATTAGGAATATAGGCAACATGAGCGCGGCCGATAATTGGTAAAATATGGTGTTCACAGGAGCTAAAAATATCGATGTCTCGGATTAAAACCATCTCGTTAGCCTCCTCATGAAAAACTGCCCCATTCAGCAATTCATCAAGGGATTGCTGATAACCAGAAGTGAGAAATTTTAGGGCTTTTACTACTCGTTTGGGAGTGTCTCGTAAACCTTCGCGATCGGGATCTTCTCCTAATCCTAACAGCAGTGTTCGTACCGCTTGCATCATCTCCGCTTCCGATACCGGCGATTGAGGTTCGGTAATCACTTCGGGAAAGTGATTGTAGTCATCATTATCGAAAATTGCTTTGGACTTAGCTAAGGTCATAGATATTTTTACGGACTCCAATAGTTAATTAATCGGCCAAGTTTTCTGATTTTACCAATGTTAATAAATACCCTTTGCTAGAGTATTTATTTTTCTGGACATCTAGACGATAACTAATGAAAGCTATCGGGTTATTCCTTCGTCTTTGGGGTTATCTCCGTGCGGAAATCTGGAAAAATTGATTTTCCTAGTCACCGAAAAAGTCTTGAGTATCTCCCTAGTTAATTGAGGGCAGAGTTCTACTGCATGATTAATTTATTTTGTCAAGTAGTTCATTTGTTTGCAAATTTGTCCTCTCTGGAATGATAATCGTTATCATTTTAACAAAAATTTTGTCGCCAGATAAAATAGTCCCGTTAAGTTATTTAACTTATTTTGAAGATTTAGAGATATTTTGCGATTTTATCGCTTATATTCGGCAATATTACTGATTTTCTGGTATTCTTCCTCCGAGTATAAATCCGCCGGAGAAGCAAGGCGATCGAGAAAGAGGATTCCTTCCAGATGATCGTATTCCTGTTGAAAGATACCCCAAACAAAAAACGATCGCTCACTATCGGAGCGATCAAATATTTTTAACTGACAACGACCCTAATAATTCCATCTTGGTCCTTTTTCGCCACCGCTTCGCCATCCCGAACCGTTCCTCATATCAACATGGACAAACCCGCGCCGCGCTCCATATCCTAATACCAAATTTCTAAATTCCTGACAGACATAAGACTTCTTGCAGAAGTCAGGCAACAGGCAACAGGCAACAGGCAACAGAAAGAAGAATAGATGCTTTCAGCATCAGGATTGATTACTTTTTGACTTTTGCAAGAGGTTTATAGAGCTTCTAAAATCCAAGACCAACCCGTTAAATAACCGATAGTGTCATTGGATAAACGATTTAAAAGAGCATCGAGTTTATCTCTTAAAGCATCAAGAGATTCAAAAGTTTCCCATGCCAGAGAATTTTTCAGGTACAGCCAAACTCTCTGTTGCGGGGTTAACTTCAGGACAACAAGAAGGTTGATAAAACCAGATAATATTGTCGGGAATTTCTAAGTGTCCCGCAATATGTGCAGGAGCGTTATCTACTTGTAAAATATGTAATTCATTGGGAAAAGCTTGCGTTGTCATAGATATTCTCCGAAACAATCGCCCTCTAAATGGGAGAATTCAGAGAAGAAGCTTCTGCCCTGTCGAGGCTCTACAGCCCCGGACAGCCAAAAGCATTGGAAGTTATCTTGAAAATTACCAATGGGCTTAACTCCGAAAAGAGTTATTTTATTCCGAGCCATAGTGTGACCACCAAATCTCCTTTCATCCTCGCAGCAAAAACTTACTTTCTCGTAACGCTTTACTTTCTCGCTTTCCCTTTCTAGTAGAGCTTTTAGTCGTTTAGATAAGTTCGCTTTAAACTCATCTACTTCGCCGGGTAATTGTCTCGAATTTCGTGGTCTAGGTACTTTTAATTGAGCTTCCTAATTCCTGTCTAACGAGACGATAAACTGTTGTATAGCTAACGGAAATTTCTCGAACGACCGAGAGCCAAAAATAAATCTCTTTATAGCTGGTAAAACCCACTGGGTCTTTTAATTCGTTTTGTCAAAGAGCCACTTCTTCTACCGAAATCTTTTTCGGTCTTCCTGGGGGGTTTCCTTGGGATAATAATCGCTCGATTCCTCCTTTTCGGTATAAACTTAACCAGGGATGGATTGTTCTTTCCCCTCGTCCCATTAATACCGCTAAATGGCGAACCGTCTCTACCTCCCCCATCTTCAAAAAATATAAGGACTGTACTTTAGCGTAGGCTAAACTACTTTTTTGTTGTTTCATTAATTCTTTTAAATCTTCTACTGACTCAACAATATCAATTTTGGGTACGACCGGCATCGCCAATTTATCCACTTAATCATCTTTTCTATAAGTAGGCCATAGTTTTTGAAATTTGGTATGAGTTGGTGCTTTTCTAAGCGTGTTGTGGTGGAATAGGTCTGGCAGCAAGGGATTTTCTCAATTTTTTAGGAGCGTGTCAATCGTTATACTCCCAGACGACGGGCGACTGTGACATAATTTGTGACTAGGTACGGTAAAAGTCGCTAGTGAACCCCGTTAGCCTTGGAGACTTCCTTGCTAGACACCATTTCCACCCTATCCCCAAAACTAACAGCGATCGAAACCACGGGAAATCCTCTCCCCAAAGTTGTCAGTTGTTCCTCCACCTGTCGTTACTGTCGGTTTTATAGGTTTCAGGGGAGAGGAAATGGCTATTGTCAACGCTTGGGAGTCCCTGTTCACAGTCATTGGCGCGCTTGTCCTTTAATTTGTCCACCTTTTGCCCCTTCGTGGGAAAGGTCGGAAAATGGGTAATTCTAAGTAGTTAAGTAGGTAGGCGTTAAAAATTATCAGACACCCCCCTTATCAAGGGTAGGGTTGATTCATGAATCAACCCTACCTTATCAAGGGGGGATCAAGGGGGGATTAAAGGCAAAATCCATTTTTAATTTAATTATAACCAGCTACTTATCTGGATTTTACCGCCTGTATCGAGCAATTTTCTCCCCATCCGCGGCCGGAGCGGGATGGGGTTTTAATCGAAACCGATACTTTCCACTCCACCGCTATCGGGACTGGTGGCGACAAAATAGAGAATTCCTGATCCGAGACCAGCGATCGCTATACTAAAGCAAATAATCCAGACTTGAGCAGGTTCGTAGCTATTACTATCGATCGCTCGCCGGATGAGAAAATACCGGCGCGTGGCGATGACAACGGTTAATAATCCCACCATAGCGAAGACAAAACCCAACAACCAACCCAGTCCTAGAGATGGCGAAGATACTGTCCGTAAACGCAAAATGACCAGACCAAAACCCATCAAAGCGATGGAAGCGCGCATCCAAGACAGATAGGTGCGTTCGTTGGCCGAATGATCTCGCCAGTAATCGGGGTTAAATTTCTGCTTTGTCTTTCGGGATTTAAACAGCATAGAGGAGTTCCTCGCTGGGAAGTTCAATAAAATCAAGTATTCTTTCTTATGGTTTTAATAAATTGTTTTTATCATCTAGTTTTTCGCTTATCTTTAACCAATTCAAGGGACTTAAGCAGATTATCATCCATAAATAGGGGAAGTTTACCGTCCCATCTTTCGATCGCTTTGTTCTGTAAAACTTCTGGACTTAAGGAATCTTGGAGAATGCGATGAGCTGCCGCCTCTCCCTTAGCCAGATTGATTTTTACTTCCGATTCTTTCAGAGCTTTCAGCACCATAAAACCGGCTTTTTTGGCCTCCTGTTCGGCAATTTGTTTGGCTTCCACCGCATCGGTAAAGCGATCGGAGAAGTTGACATGAACCAAAGAAATATCATCGACACCGATATGATAATTTTTCAGTCTTTCGCTCAAACGAATATCTACTTCTCCTTTCACCTCCTCCCGTTTAGTAATTAATTCTTCGGCGGTATATTTAGCCATAACTGCCTTGAGAATTTCCTCCACTGCTGGATCGATCACTCGTTCAATGACAGCCGCTTCATCGCCAATTTGTTGAAAAATATTATTAACTTCTGATGCTAAAATATGCCAATTCAGGGCCACATCTGTAAATACTTCCTGTAGGTCTTTGGAGGAAGCTTCGGCCGCTATCTGTTGTTTTTGGATTCTCACACTTAGTTTTTTCACCGTGTTAACAACGGGAATAATCCCGTGAATGCCCTCATTAAGTATTTTCTCCTGTACTTGACCAAAGACCATTAAAACTCCTCTTTCTCCTGCATTGACAATCACGAAAGGATTAAAAATAATCGCCAAGATTAATAACAAAAAAAAGATATTACTGGGTCTAGATAAAAGGCGATTTTTAGGCATTCTTGCTTAAGACATTAAAAATAAACGATAGGATCGGCTGTCAATTAAGATATAAATCCCTAGAACAATATAGATAAAAGGACTAATTTTATGTCCGTAGTTTGTAACCACTTTAGCTATCCTGGGATGGGTAATCAAAAAATAGGCTAGGACGCACCAAATCCCCATCATGAGATAAAAAACTATCATGATAATTAAGACGTGCATCGGGGAATTATTGGCAAAAAGAGAGGTATAGATACCAATATTATCACCACCATTAGCCACGGTCACGGCGGCAACGTAATAGGTTTGGGAGGGAAAACGAGGAAGAAAGGAGCGATTTTTAGAATAATTAACATCTTCTCTTACTTCTTGAATGTAATCCTCATTTTCCCTTGACAAAAGTTGTTTAATGCCGATAATCAAAGGAATAAATCCTAATAGACCAATCCATTCTTTAGAAACCAGTAACCCAAATAGTAAACCGAGGGAACTAGCTAGGAGAATGAGGGTGAAACCGAGGTATTGACCAACAATCAGGTGTCGAGGTCGAAAATTAGCATTAAGTCGCGAGAAAAACAACATTAGCACCATCAGATCATCAAGATTTGTGGCTACAAAACTCGTCACGCTAGTAATTAAAAGGGCTACTAACCAATTCATAGATTGAAAAAAGAGATAATCCTTCCCATTCTAAATCTCGTAGTGCCAGATTTCCTCCTCTCGTAAAAGAAGACGATGGACGGGAAGACGTTCCACGGCCCCCTGTTGTTCAAGATGATTAAGTGCGCGGGTAATTGTGACTCTAGTGGTTCCTAATAAGTCAGCGATATCCTGATGAGTTAGACGCACATCAATTAATTGTCCGGTACCGGTTTGTTTACCAAATTGATTGCCTAACCATGCCAGTAATTTCACAACCATAATATCAGTACGTTTGTAGCTACGAATAATACTTAGTTCTTGTGCTTGCTGAAGATGAGACAGCAGAATTTCTGCCATTTGATAACTCTCAACTGTGGAAAAGGAAACTGCTTGCACAGGAGTGATGCACTCAACTTGATAGGGATTGACTCTCTCTAGGGTTTTGCCAACAAAATTGCCAGGTCCCCACAATCCCAAGACGATCAGGGTTCCATCTTCTAACCAGGTGGAGGTTTTTACGACTCCACTCTCGATTTTCCAGAAATTAGGGTTTCTGAGGGGCAAAATTGCCCGATTATCAAAGTGCCAGCGATGGGGGGTTGGTGGTTGATAGGTAAGCGTCATGATTGGTAAGTAGTCGTGCAAAATTAATTTCCTAGTCGAGACTCCGAGACAGGAGACAGGAGACGGGATACAGCGATTAGGGATCGGATTTGAGAATTTTGGGGTAAAAACGATAATTACCCCAAAAAAGACCGATTTTATGGCATTGCAAGCCCTATTTATTTCGGGGTGTTAGTCTTCTCCAGTTCCGTTGTGGCCGAGGAGATCAGTTCTTGCCAAGCTCGATCGCTTTCCTGTAGAGTCTGTTTAACCGCGTCGATGGTCTTTTCCACGCGAGTTTTCAGGAAAGGGGAAGCACTGTCTTTGAGTCGTTCGGTGTCGTCGGCTAAGATATCGATCGTCTCGGAGGTATTAACAAGGCTATTTTCTAGGGTAATAAGGTTGTTTTGCAGGGTTTCACTGAGTTTAGCCCCGGATTTGGTCAATTTTTTCGTCAATTTACTCACTTTTTCCCCTAGATCGTCAATATTATCCGCTAAGTCCTCTAGGTTATCCTGTTGAGCTTCGATAATCTTCTTGTCGAGAGAAGGAGCGGCTAGTTGAGCCTTTAGGTCATCGATAGCCGATTTTGTCGCTTGGATGGCTTTTTCATAGGCAATTTGGGCATCTTCCAGAATTTTTGGGCTAGAAACCTCATTTTTTTTCTTAACTGGTTCCACCACGGTGCCACCCGTTGCCGTGGCACGGTCGATGACGGCCAACTGTTCAGGGAGAAGGGGCAAGGCGATCGCATTTCCCCTTCCCCCGAGGAGCAAAGTGACAGTTAAGAGGAAAATCAGCAGCCGGAAAACTTGATTTTTGAGGCTTTGAAAGCTCTTATTTCGGTTGATCATATTCGGATTTTCTTCCATATTCAAAAAAGTGGTTACTTCATCTAAATGCTATCACATAAAATATTTATTTGTTATTTATTTACAAAAAATTTTATAAAAAATTTATTATATTTTTTAACCAATAAATTGCAGGCAAAATAGAAGCTTTTTGAGCTAAAAACTATTATAGAAAAGCTTTTGCTCTTTTGATAAAAATTAATTTTTATCGCTTTTTTATTAATGAGATGCTGAATTATCCGATGAGTCTATTTCTTGATTGATCCGAGATATTTTCTTCCGACCTTTAATATATTTGGCTAAAGGTTGTTTTTTCTTCAGTCGTTTAATGCCACTTAAAGTGCAGAGAGTAAAAAAAGTTCCCACGAGAACCATCTGCCATAAACCGCAGCCAGAAGCCGCGCCTAATCCTGCCGCTAACCAGATAGTCGCCGCCGAAGTCAAGCCTTTTACTTGTATCTTATTTAGTTCCCGATGGGATTGTTGTAGGATGATTCCCGCGCCTAAAAAACCGACACCAGAAGCGATCCCTTGAATAGTACGACTGAGAGCATTAGAAGACGCATAACCCACATCTCCCTCCGCTTGTAGGGGAATCATGACAAACATGGCAGCTCCGAGACTAACGATCATAAAAGTTCTCAATCCAGCAGGACGACCGCCTCGCTGTCGGTTATAACCAATCAGACAGCCGACGGCCATAGCCATACTCAGCCGAAAAATAATCGTTTGCCAATCTTCCGAGTCAAAAAACATTGCTTAACCTAACAAATGAGATAAAAACTTCGCCTAACCAATCAAGGCCTTTTCCAGATGCCGCTTTAAATCGTTCCTATTCTCGATCCCGATCGATAATCGTAGTAAAGCTGGTGTTATAGGTGGAAGTGAGATCAATGGGAACCGTTACCGCCCCATGGCTAGAGTCTGGTTCTTGTCCCCCATGAATCGCCCTCGTTGCAAATTCCATCAATTTATTGTCCTATTAGTCGATATCTTCGAGGTCTTTAAACAGGGCCGTGCTGAGGTAACGTTCCCCAAAACTAGGCTGAATCATGACGATTAATTTATCTTCGTTTTCGGGTCTTTTGCCCACCTGAATCGCCGCCCATAAAGCGGCCCCGGCCGAGATGCCCGATAGTAGTCCCTCCTGACGAGCTAACCGTCGCGCGTAGGCGAAAGCGTCTGTATCATCGACGATAATCACCTCATCGATTAATTCCGGTCGGAAAATGGCTGGGATAAAACCGGCCCCGATGCCTTGGATTTTGTGCGGTCCTGGGGGTCCTCCCGATAAGACGGGACTATTAGAGGGTTCAACTGCGATCGCTTGAAATTGGGGACGACGGGGTTTAATGGTTTCGGCAATACCGGTAATGGTTCCCCCAGTTCCCACGCCACCGATAACGATATCTACCAGACCATCGGTATCGGTCCAGATTTCTTCGGCAGTGGTTTCTCGGTGAATTTTCGGGTTGGCCGGGTTGCGGAACTGTTGCAAACTATAGGCGTTGGGGATGTTTTCGACTATTTCCTCGGCCCGGGCGATCGCTCCTTTCATGCCTTGGCTACCCGGGGTTAATTCTAATTGCGCCCCGTAAGCTTTTAACATCGCCCGTCGTTCTAAACTCATGGTTTCGGGCATAGTCAGGACTAGGCGATAGCCTTTGGCCGCCGCCACCATGGCCAGGGCGATGCCGGTATTGCCGGAAGTGGGTTCCACCAGAATTGTTTTATCGGGGTGAATTAGTCCGGCGGCTTCCGCGTCCTCCACCATACTGACCCCGATGCGATCTTTAACCGAGGCGGCGGGGTTCATACTTTCCAGTTTGACGACGATGCGGGCTTTTACTCCCTCTGCCACTGGGATTCGATTCAGTTGGACTAGGGGAGTCCGTCCTACCAATTGGGTGATGTCTCTTGCGATCGGCATAATCCCACTTGCTTTATACTTGTTGGCTATTTTTGATTATATATGTATTTTAAATGTTTTACAATACTTTTTAGGTCGGAGTACACTGCGAAATGCTGGTGTTGGCACCTCTGATCACAACGTCGGCGGGGATTATCCCTGTCGATTTTTTTGCCTTGCTAGTTTTTTTGGTATATCGAAGCACAATCGATAAAATCATCTTGGGAAATTTCTCTTAATTTAGTTAACTATTATTAGTATATAAAAGCACATCTCTTTAAATAACTTAAAGGAATTATTAGAGAGATGAAAAGAGCGATACTTTTTCTTGGTATAGGTTTACACATTTAATAAAGTTTTCTGAGATTTATCCTAAAAAATTATTTTTTTGCTGTTTTTTTAGGAAACAATTTTTAATAAATAAAGGTGTAAATATGCTCTATAAAATAATTCATGGCAAAAACGAAGTATGTCTGGAAGCGCCTATCAACGCTAAATTCAATTAACAAGAATTGTTCCTCGATATACAAAAAAATCTGGCCAAGGGAGAGTAAAACTTTTTTCAAGGACGATAGTATAGTCCCAAGAAAAAAACTCCTAGATACTTTATCGGAAAAAATAAAGAAAAGCCAGAGAAATCAACCTCGATATTTTGCCGAAACCAATCATCATTATAGGAGATGAAAACTATGGTGTTAGATGCCTTTGCCAAAGTCGTTTCCCAGGCCGATACCCGGGGGGAATACCTGAGCGAGAATCAAGTCAATGCCCTAATTGCCTTCGTCAAAGATGGTAATAAACGGGTCGATGTGGTCAATCGTCTTTCCAGTAATTCTTCTGCGATCGTTACCGATGCCGCGCGTAGTTTGTTTTCAGAACAGCCCGTTTTAGTTGCCCCCGGTGGCAACGCCTATACAAACCGTCGTGCCGCCGCCTGCTTGCGGGATTTGGAAATTATCCTGCGCTACGTTACCTATGCCACCTTCACCGGCGATGCCAGCATCCTCGATGATCGCGCCTTGAACGGTCTCCGGGAAACCTACGTCGCCCTGGGAGTTCCGGGGGCTTCTGTTGCGGCTGGAATTCTCAAGCTCAAAGACGCTTCCCTTGCCCTAGCGGCCGATCCCAACGGGATCACTCGCGGGGATTGCAGTTCTTTACTAGCAGAAGTCGCTTCTTACTTCGATCGAGCGGCGGCGGCAGTTTCCTGATGCTGTGACTTTCTTATCTCAATCCGATTAAACTTTTGTAGGAGCAATTCCATCGATGACCAAAACACCTTTAACCGAAGCGGTGGCTACTGCCGATTCCCAAGGCCGTTTTCTCAGCAGTGCAGAATTACAAGTAGCCTTCGGTCGTTTCCGTCAAGCCGCCATCACCCTAGAAGCGGTAAAAATCCTCGCCCAAAAAGCCCCCAGTTTAGCCCAAGAAGCAGCCAACGCTGTCTATCAAAAATTTCCCTACACCACCCAACTCCAGGGGCCGAACTATGCCTACGATGAGCGGGGGAAATCCAAGTGCGTTCGCGATATCGGCTACTATATCCGAATTATCACCTATGCCCTCGTGGTAGGGGGTACAGGCCCGATCGATGAATATCTAGTCGCCGGTTTGAGTGAAATTAATAGTGCCTTTGAACTATCTCCTAGTTGGTATATCGAAGCCTTAAAATACATCAAAACCAATCACGGATTAAGTGGGGATGCTGCTGTAGAAGCTAATTCCTACATTGACTATGTGATCAACGCCCTTAGCTAATTCCCGTCAACTTCACGTCAACATAAGCTCAAATCTCCTAAATTCACCTCGGGATGAGCGCCGAGGTTTTTTTGCGTCCGTCTAACTTAGGGCTTGCTGAAAAAGTTTTTCGGTGGTGGCAGGGTGTGGGGTGTGGGGTGTGGGGTGTGGGGTTTTATCGATTTTCAGGTGGTCAACTACCTAATTTTCAGGGAAAAAGTACCTGAATTTTCCCCCCAATCACTCCAATGGTCGGCAATTTTTGAGAGAAAAAAAGTCTAAAAACCTTATCCAACAAGATTTTTAGATTTATTCAGCAAACCCTAACTTGGTCGTCGTCGGGAACCGACCCTAACAAAAAAACCATCTTGGGCAAGATGGTTAAACACAACGAGTATAGACCGAGAAACTTGATTTTAGACCGCTTTTTCTGGCCCGGTAGCGACGGGCAGCTCTGTGGTACTGTACTCTGTCCAAGAACCTTCGTAAATTCGCACCTTGGGATAACCGAGCAGATGTTTGAGGACAACATACTGTAAAGTCGCTTCCCGTCCGGTACTGCAACTGACGATAATATTATCCGAGGGCTTGATGTTGCGTTGGGCAAGAATCTTCCTGATTTCGTCTAAAGATTTCAATTTATGGGGATTTTTCAGGGATTCATCCGGATTATTCGCCTCCGTAAAGGTCGGCCAGGGTATATTTTTCGCCCCCGGAATATGACCATTTCTCAGCCAGATATCCTGTTTCCCCTGAAAAAGTTCTTCCGGTCTAGGATCGATAAAAACCACATCCGGTTTGCCGATCAATTTCTCTACTTCTGCTAAATTTACCCGAATCGAGGGATTATCACGGACAGTAAAGCTCCCGGGTTGATATTTAGGGAATTCTTTAGTTACCTTCTGTTCGGAACCCTTATAACCCTTAAAACCCCCATCTAAGACGGCAACATCTCGGAAACCTGATCGCTCTAGTAAATAGGCGACCATGGTTGCCCCCAAGACATCGCGACCATCGGAATATACTACCACTCGATCGCCATTAGTGATTCCCGCGGCGGCAAAGAGACTGCCAATTTTATCCTCTTGCCAATATTGAACCGGTAAAAATCCGTTTGGACCACGAAAATTATTATCGGCTATATTCACCGCTTTCGGTAAATGACCGGTGATATATTCCAAAGGATTAATCCGCACATCGAGAATTTTTAACTTCGGATCGTTGAGATTTTGTGCTACCCACGCCGGCGATACAAAGTCTATCTTAGTCTCAGATTTAGACGTGGCCATCAGGGGCGATGACGGTGCTAAGGTAAAGGTTAAAATGCACAGAAGAACTAAAGTGAAAAAAGTAAGGGGACGGCTTTGAAACCGTCCCAGGGATAGACCCTTCCCTTGACGCAGTTTTGGTTTCATGATTCAGTGTCAGCGACGAATATCAAACGATAATCACTATAGGGCTTTGATTAGCTTTCTCCAAAAATTTAGGTATAACGTGATATTTTTTTTGGCAGCAAGTCGATCAACTAATTATTAATTTCCTCTTGGGTGTTGATCGCCTTGGGTGTCTTTAATAACTGTTGCCACCAGAGATGAACTAGGAGGGACCAAGCACTCGCTAAAAGCCAAGAGGCAAGGATATCACTAGGAAAGTGAACTCCTAAATAAAGACGGGTCCAAGCAATAACCAAGAGGAAGGGAATCCCCAGTAAAACTACCCCTAAAAACCAGCGCTTTCTCCAAGATAGGATCAGTAAAGAAACCACTAACAGGGAACTAAATAGAGCATGACCGCTAGGGAAGGCAAAATCATCGGGTAAGGGATAAAATAACTGCCAAAATTGCGGGCGATTCCGATGAAAAAGAATCTTGAGATTATAACTAATAGCCCAACCTCCCGCCATGGTTACAAGGAGATAAGCGAACCCATACCAGTATTTTTTTAGGGCAAAAATCAGCAGTGAAATTGTTAGTATCGGAGCCACTCCCCAATAAGTGCCTAATCCCGTTAGTTTTATGGCCAAAAAATTTAGGTTTAAATTAGCGGTTTGATGAATAGATAGCAGCAGCGATTTTTCCCAAGCAAATCCTTGGGGATGCTGGTCAATAGCGATCGCTAAATCCGTAAAAGTTAGCGATGTTAACAAGATAGCCAAGAAAATTAAGCTATTGTTTAAGTAAGTTTTGGGAATCACGGGTAAAAAGTGGCGACAAGGATAACGGGGGCATTCATCCGACATTTTAGGTAAAGAATCAGTAATATTAGGGAAATCTCCGGTCAAAATTACTAGGTTTCGTTAATATACAATTTTCGCTGCTCCAGCGCCAATTGCCGGAATTCCCCTGCCGCAAATTTGCCCTGGCAAGGACGTCGCTCTCGCTCGGACTCGACCAAATAGATATAATCACAATCAACCCCTTCTAAATTGGTATTTTCGGCGATTTTCCAAGCTTCGATACAAGCGCCCGTTAGGGTGGCTCCCTGTAAATTGGCTCTCATCACGTTAGTATGGGCTAAATTCGCCCCTTCTAGATTAGCCTGGGCTAAATTTGCCTCGCTGAAATTTGCTCTGGTGAGGTTGGCATTTTTGAGGTTAACTCTGTAAAGATTTAGTCCGCGAAAATTATAGCCAATATAAGTTTTATTTTCCCCTTGACCGGTAACGAGAAGATTTCGGGTAGCAGTATCGGCCAGAATTGTCTTTTCCCAGCGCGCTCGCTCGATGCCCGATACCAGATAAAATCGAGTTCTAGTGAAATCTTTTGCCCTTAAATCAGTGGCTTTTAACTGCGCTGCCGTGAAATCAGCTTCTTTGAGATTTGCCCCCCCAAAATTTGTGCCTTTACTGGCTAAAAAAGCAATGGCCAGGGATTTCGTGATCGTTTCTCTCGATTCTTCTAGGGATAACCAGGCCAGATAAGCGGTGAAACAAGTTCCAAAAATACCAACAATTAAAGCTATAGGCAAAGTTAAATTAACTACAGCTACCGCTGCGAATGCTGCTTGAAAAACCAAGATAATTACTGTTAATAAACTTAAAGTTAAGCTGATTAAAATTGCTAGGATAAAACTGATTGTTTGACCAGAAATCAAGGATAAGACTAAGGGCAATCCCCCAACTCGCTGACGATAAAATATTCCGTAAATTAGTGATAAAATCGTGATGATCAGCGCAGCAATGATTTTAAATCCGGTTACATTTGTCACCAGCATTAAAGCTAGATAATAACCCACTAATCCCCAGAAAAAACCGCAGATAGCCGCTATTAACCAAGAAATTAAGATTAATTGTAGATGGCCGCGTTTTTGTAATCCTGCTTTGGCCTGTGTAAATTTAGTTCCCTCTAAAATAGCCCCTTGAAAATTAGTGCCACGGATATCCGCTTCACTAAAATTAGCCCCCGATAAATCCTTTCTGCGAAAACACTGTCCTTTTAAGTTTACTCCTGTAAAATTGCGTTTGCCCTTGGCATATAAATCTAGTATCTCACTTGCTCTCATAGAAATTACGGAGATGTGTTTTGGGGTTGAGTGATTAATGTAATTCATAATCCATAGACAATTATTAATTATATTTTTTTATATTTTCTTAATTAAGCTATTTTAAATCAGCTGCCCGCGTATTTAAGTGGGTGGGTGGAATTAAATATAAGATGAACGTAGGTTGGGTTGAAGCATGAAACCCAACGCCCGCTCATGTTACGCTACCGCTAACCCATCCTACAAATAATTGTGCCTCCCTACTTAAATTGCTGGTGGAGATGAGGCAAAGGGGGGGTGAGGGCTACGAATAAAGAAAAATGGGATAAGATCATCAAAAAACTGGAAAATTGTCACCTTTATAGAGAATATGACTAGACAAACCGCTAATCTCGGACAAACAGGAATTGCCGTCAGTGCCTTGGGCATCGGGACATGGGCATGGGGAGATAAAATATTCTGGAACTATGGCAAGGAATACGGAGCTAATCAGGTAGAAGCGGCCTTTAAAGCGGCAGTAGAGGCAGGAATCACCTTTTTTGACACTGCCGAAGTCTATGGACTAGGAGAATCGGAACGACTCTTAGGAAAATTTACCCAAGAGACAGATATTCCCATCGATATTGCCAGCAAGTTTGCCCCCGTACCGTGGCGTTTTGGGGCGAATGCGGTGCATAATGCCATTACCGACAGCTTAAACCGTCTAAAAACCGATAAAATGGCTCTTTATCAGGTACATTGGCCCTTCACCTTCCTGATTAGCCAAGAAACCCTGATCAATGCCCTAGGGGAAGAAGTAAAACGCGGCCGCATTGGTTCCGTGGGCGTAAGTAATTATTCCGCCGAGCAAATGCGTCAAGCAAGCCAGATTTTGGCGAAAAAAGAGGTTCCCTTAGCGGTCAATCAGGTGCAGTATTCGCTTTTGTATCGCAAAATAGAAACTAAGGCAATTTTAGCCACGGCCAAGGAATTGGGTGTCACCATCCTCGCCTACAGCCCCCTCGCTCAAGGACTACTGACGGGTAAATATAGCCCAGAAAGCCAGAATTTGCCCGATGGAGCCAGGAAAAATGACTCGCGGTTCAAAAAAGAAGGTTTGGAGAAAATAGCCCCAATTTTAAGGGTACTGCAAGAATTGGGCGCAAAATACCAAAAAACCCCCGCACAAGTCGCCCTCAATTGGTTAATCGCCCAAGGAGATGTGATTCCCATTCCGGGGGCCAAAACTGCCGACCAAGCGATCGAAAATGCCGGGGCCTTAGGATGGAGTTTAGAAGCGCAAGAGGTGACGCAATTAGAACAGATGAGCCGGCCTTGGCTGTAAAAATCAACAGTTTTGATTTTTGATCACCATTCTGGAAAAAGTCTCTAACTTCTTGGGGATCAAGATCAAAACAGGCTACAATCTTTGCATACTCCTGTACTACTTAAGAAAACTGGGGACAAAATTAATGGCGACAATGACAAGTAATCCCGATCGAGATAAAGCCTTGGGTTTAGTCTTAAATCAAATCGAACGCAACTTTGGCAAGGGTTCGATCATGCGTTTGGGAGACGCCACCCGCATGCGGGTGGAAACCGTGCCTAGTGGTGCTTTAACCCTAGATATGGCTTTGGGTGGCGGTTTACCGAAGGGCCGCATCGTCGAAATTTACGGGCCGGAAAGTTCCGGCAAAACCACTTTAGCCCTCCATGCGATCGCAGAAGTGCAGAAAGCTGGGGGAGTGGCGGCCTTTGTCGATGCGGAACACGCTTTAGATCCCACCTATTCGGAAGATTTAGGGGTAGATATCAATAATTTACTGGTGGCACAACCGGATACGGGGGAGGCTGCCTTAGAAATAGTTGACCAGTTAGTGCGTTCTTCGGCCGTGGATATCGTCGTCATCGACTCGGTGGCCGCTTTAGTGCCGCGGGCGGAAATTGAAGGGGAAATGGGGGATAATCAGGTGGGTTTACAGGCCCGTTTGATGAGTAAAGCCCTGCGAAAAATTGCCGGTAATATTGGTAAATCCGGTTGTGTGGTGATTTTCCTCAACCAACTGCGGCAAAAAATCGGTGTCACCTACGGCAATCCTGAAGTGACCACCGGAGGAACGGCCTTAAAATTTTATGCCTCGGTACGTTTAGATATCCGTCGCATTCAAACTTTGAAAAAAGGCACGGAAGGAGAATACGGAATTCGGGCTAAAGTTAAGGTGGCTAAAAATAAAGTCGCGCCTCCTTTCCGGATTGCTGAATTTGATATTATCTTCGGTAAAGGCATTTCCCAAGTGGGTTGTATGCTGGATATGGCCGAACAAACTAACGTGGTTACTCGTAAAGGGGCATGGTATAGCTATAATGGCGAAAATATTGCCCAGGGTCGCGATAATGCCGTTAAATATCTCGAAGAAAAGTCAGAAGTAGCGGCGGAAATTGAGAAGTTATTGCGGGATAAATTAGATATGGGTTCGGTTCCTTTCCCCACGGAACCGGCCGATGAGGACGATGAGGACGAACAGGAACCAGAAATCTAAAAGAAGAGGGTTTTAGGTCTTGGTTATCCCCCTATTTCGGGGGATTTTTTTGTTTCAGAATCGATAGATTTCGCCGCTTCTAACCATGATTGTAAACCTTTTTTGGTCGGTGTTCCTTTAGGGGTAAAAGTCCATAAATCTCGTTTATGTTGCGGTCCGTAGCTGATATGAATCGGGCGATTAATTCCGTAAAAATAGAGAGAGTCAAAGGGTAATTTTTGGTTTAAAATCCAATCTATCAGGCGATCGCTAGTTAAGTCGATAATCCGAAAATCACAGGCTGCCCCCAATCGCTGACAATAATATTGACTTTTTTGATTAATTTCGTGGCCGCAATGTTGATCGCGACTGGGATCGATTCTCCCGTTTTTTAAGCCGGTGATCGGGTCTTTTTTTTGGAGAAGTTTTCTCAGATCATTAGAACAAAATCCATAGGTTAATTGGAATCTTTCTCGACCAAAATTATCAATAATTGGATCGATAATAAAGTGAGCGAGATTCTGCCACGCGGTTATCGTTTCAGGATTTTTTGGATAGGGATCGATTTGGGATGCATACTTTTGATAGGTTTGGGAACAGGTAGATAATTCCTCTAGGGTTAAATATTTACCAATTAACATAATCAGTTATAGCGTTTTTCAGTCTGCTGAGGTACAAAAGTTATGGGTTTTAGGCAAAAGGCAAGAGGCAAAAGGCAAAAGGGAAGAAAAATAGGTGTACCTCACTAGCTTAGGAAACGCTATATTAGTTATTAGATGGTATTTTTCAGTTTATTAAACATCTCTAAAAATTATAAACTAATTATAACAAATCCTGTTTAAAAAGTATAGGGGAGTGGGTTTTTTGAGTAACGTACAGAAAACGGGTTTCTCGGAGAGAGTTGATTCATTGTAGGGTTGATTCATGAATCAACCCTACCCGTTGGGGGTTTTGGGGTTTTAGTTCAATTTCCCCACTTCCTAATTCCCTTAGAGGGTTTGATAAGCTTTCAGGGGGGCAATTTTAACGCTTTCGGGGACGAGGGGAAAGGTAGTTAATATATGGAGTTGATTCATTGTAGGGTTGATTCATGAATCAACCCTACCCGTTGGGGGTTTATGGGGTTTTAGTTCAATTTCCCCACTTCCTAATTCCCCTACAGGGTTTGATAAGCTTTGAGGGGGGCAATTTTAACGCTTTCGGGGACGAGGGGAAAGGTAGTTAATATATGGAGTTGATTCATTGTAGGGTTAATTCATGAATCAACCCTACCCGTTGGGGGTTTTGGGGTTTTAGTTCAATTTCCCCACTTCCTAATTCCCCTACAGGGTTTGATAAGCTTTGAGGGTGGCAGTTTTGACGCTTTCGGGGACGAGGGGAAAGGTAGTTAATATATGTTGAAATTCTGTTAAGGTTAATTCATACAAGTGGGCGACTATTGCATCTAATTTCGCTCTAATTGCCATTCTTTCTGCTTCTTCTGTTACTCCATTTTTATGGGAACCTATCCCCACTTCTTTCGCTAATTGCTCAAATTCTTCTGTAGTACAAATCAATTTTGCTGCATTTTCTACTATCTCCTGAAAGTATTTATCTCCCTCTTTTAGTCGGGGGATAGGTAGCTGGTAGATGTAGAACATATTAATATTAGCAGATACTTTTTGTCTAGCACAAAAATCAATAATTAGTGAATTTAAAATTGCTTCTAAAAATATTAATTCGGTGTTAGACGAAATGTCTGAAGATACTAAAATAGAATTGCCACAGAAAACATTTTTAGGAATTGTCCCTACTATTAATGTTCTAATATCAGTATTTCTAGCAATTGACCGAAATCCTAAACGATAGGTTTGATAGTCCAAGATTTGACCTTTATCGACTTCACCGCGTTTTAATAAAGCTTGTCTTGCTTCCTTTTCATCTAACCAGTATTTCGGTAAAGCATACCGATGGGTGAATTGATGAATCATTTTTCCTTCGTAGAGGGGTAGTCTTCCCTTTGCGGGTTCAGTTTTAAATAAATGACTATCATTAGTCATATCAAATTCGCGAGTTAACTTGAGATTCCATGTATCGGGAAGGGTTTCCCCTAGCAGGGGAAAACGAGACATTTTTTCAGCGATATGAATATCTATATCTTGTTTAAATTCCATTACCGAGAGGGAATCGGGGGATAGTTTGCGGATTAAATCGACGCTAATTACTAAACTATCTTTATGGGGAAAACGTTGTAATTCCTCAACATCGTGACGCATAAACTCTACAGGAAAGGAAAGAGTTTGTTTATTTTTCTCAAAAGTTAAGATAGCAATCTTAAAACTTCTATGGACATTTTCAAAAATTTCTTTACGATTTTCAAAACAAAATAATCCTGTCACGTTTGTCTGAGAAAATAACATTTCCCGCAGTTGCTTGGTTCCTAAATCGGTATAAATTCCACTGGGAATAACTATTCCACATTCTCCCTGGGGATGGAGAAGATTAAAACATTGTTCAACAAAAAGCTTATAGAGATTAATATCCGTCCCTTGCTTTTTACCATTGACAATAGAGATTTGATTTTTATATTGTTCCGAGGAACGAAAATAGAGACTAACGTGGGGGTATTGACTTTGATATTCTAACCATGCTTGAGCGATTTCGGGATTAGTTAACAGTTTTTTTTGTTCCTTTTCAAACGTCTTGATGTCCATTTTATTTTTAGTCACCAAGTCGCTATGCTGAGAAAAAAATTCTTTCGCTTGCGGTTTAAAGACTTCCCAAGGGGGATTGGTGATAATCACATCAAAACCACCTTTTTCTGTAATCAGTTTATCGAAGTGATAACCCCAGTGAAAGGGTTTCAGGGACTGCATATCAGAGAGAGTTAATAAACGTTTCTTTGCTTTTCCCGTTAATTGTGCGGATTCGTACTTAATTGACAACTTACCGCTAAACTCATCTAAGAGAATTTGGTTTAATTTCTGCACCGATTCGCGGTTGACATCCTCGATGTGATTGCGTAACATCTGGAGACGGTTTTCTTGGGGGGTTCCCTCTACTTCTCCCAACCGAAAAGCGTGTTCTTTGTATAATTCAATACTGCGGTTTTTTTCCGCGAGAATTGTCTGATAATTTTGCGCGGTGAGGGTTTGCAGAATGTTTTCCTCTCCCATGAGATTAAAACTTTTTTCGTCCACGCGAATTAAACCGATGAGGGAATTTCCCGACATGATATTAAAATCAATATTCGGTAAGGGTTCCAATTCTGTCACCGATTGTGCGGCAGCAACTAAAGCGAGAAATAAACGCAGTTTCGCGATTTCCGTTGCTTCCTCCATGATATCGACACCATAGAGATTATCGGAAATAATTCTTTTTTTGATGTAATATCCGAGAGAGGGATGGGATTTTCTTACCTCTGTTAACCACTGTTTTAATTTACTGTCTCCCCGTAGTTCAATTGTCCCAATCACCGCGCTATAAATTCCGATTAATGTCTTCATCGCAGCCACTAAAAAAGCACCGGAACCACAGGCAGGGTCTAAAATAGAAAGCTGGGGAAGAATATCTTCAATCAGAAGCTGACAGAGGGGAGAATCGAGATTAATTAGTAGTTCAGAAATACTGGCAAATTGTTTGCGGGGATAATGTTGATTACTTCTCTCGACAATCCATTTATTAATCGTCCTATCACAGAGATATTCGGTAATCTCCGGACGGGTATAGTAAGCACCGAAAGCTTTTTGGTTGATATACTTTTCAAAGATATATCCCAAAACATCGGGGTTAATTTCGTCATCGCTTCCCCCCGGAGTGTCGTCAAGATTCCAGGAGTAACGGGAGAATAAATCGAGGATATTCTCAAATGCTTGGTCATCAATACAAATGTTTTGATAAAGATTTTCGAGGGGATGTTGGAGAAATAATCCTCCGTTAAGATATTTGACTTTTCCCACCAATGCAGTTACTGTCTCATCTCGTTGGGATTCCGGTTTAGCGAATGCTTGGAAAAAGAGGGTTTGCAGAAACTGACGATAAAATAAATTTTTCCCGCGTCGTTGACTTGCTTGTAATTGGTTTTGCAGATAGTTGAAGTCGTTATCGATAAATCCCTTGCGCTGCAGGAAATAGACGAACATTAAACGATTGAGAATAACGGAAGTGTACCATTTTCGATCGCTTTCTCGATCGATTCCTTGGATAAAGGGGAGGAACTGTAAATGCTCTCGCTGAAATTCCTGATAAAATTTCTTGGTAATCTTTTCGATATCGAAACCTTTTTGTAAGCGATGGGCCACCTCCACCACGGAGGGTTCCCCATCTTCAAAATCGGTGATATCGAGGACTAATTCCGCTAGTTTACCGAGAAATAAATCTCCCGGTTGTCCTTTTATATAAAGATGGTCACGGATATAACTTTTACTTCCCTCTCTTTTTACCCAGTACCATAAACTGCGCGTCCGTCCCCCATCGACGAAAATTAGCAGATTTTCGGCAATTCTTTCGATAACTTGCTGGTGAATGTCCCGACGAAGTTTCGCATCGGGTATATCGGTAGTTGTCACCTCTAATACTGCTACTCCGGACACCTCCGCAATTCGTTGACAGGGATATTCTTGATTGTCAACGGTGATACTAACAGTTTTTTTTGCGCGAGGATGAGACCATCCCAATTCCTCGATAAACAGTTCCCCAAATTGGAAGTTAGATAATAAGTCACGAGTCCGGGAGAAGTTGAGGGACATATTAGACCTCTTGGAAAAATTAAAAATTGTTGTTAGGGTTAGGAGTCAGTTATCAGTTATCAGTTAAGTAGGTAAGCGTTAAAAATTATCAGACACCCCCCTTATCAAGGGTAGGGTTGATTCATGAATCAACCCTACCTTATTCAAGGTAGAACCTTGGAACGAGATAAGGGAGGATCTCCCTCCTTTTCCCGATGGGTTACACAAGAGGATAACATCGTGCTTTGTAGCTTGATTCATGAATCAAGCTACTATGGTTGAAATAGACCCAAGGAACAAATAATCTGAGGTTCTTGGGTGGATTCTTGTGGGTGAACAATACAGAGACGGTCATCTTGATATAAAGATACCAGTAAATCTGCCAATTGTTGGTCACTGATGCCGGTTCTTAAACAACGATTTAAGCGATCGAGAGCCGACTGTCTAAGGGGATAATGATACAATTGGTCGAGAGCCTTGCATAAATCCTCATGAGCAAATAGATCATCCTTACTATCTTGAGAATACCTTTTTAAGCGCTCGTATGTCTTAAATTTTGCTCCCGTCAATCGTCCCAATTTAGATCCGGAGTTGTTTTCCTCCTCCGCGATTAATTCTGTACCTTTTTGTACTAACTGATGGTGTTGGGGATGGGGGGGAATGGCCGGGGTTTGGGGATGACAGGCAGCGGACCGTAAAATAGTTAATTGGGATTGAGTCACACTATTTCCCTGCTTATCAATCCATGCTAAAGCATCATTCCCCCCGGCAGTTTTTAGATAAACCATGACTCCCTCCGGATGGGTTGCTGTCCCACTATGGCAACGGGTAGAATAAACCACCGGCGGCAGAGTCTCTATGGTATGTTTTAAACTAGGGTCAACTTCGATCGCATTTTTCCAAATTTGATACGCTTCCGAGGTTAAATCCACTTCTTGATCCTCCTCTTCATCGATAACCTCAGATTTTTCATGATACAGATTCAATAAAGTCTGGTTATCCATCTCCTCCTCAAAAAATATCTCATCGGTCCCCACCACGTCCGCATTCTCTCGCAGTCTTTGAGATAGTCTCGTCCGCAGTTTAATAATTCTCTCCACTCCCTCCGCAGGTAAAAAGGAATAACAGAGAATCTGACTTGCTTTTTGACCGATTCTATCTACCCTTCCGGCCCGTTGAATCAGGCGAATAATTGCCCAGGGTAGGTCATAATTAACGATAATGGCACAATCCTGTAAATTTAACCCTTCACTCAAGATATCCGTCGCAACCAAGACTCGTATTTCTTCCCCCACTTGCTGAGAATTACTGCGGGGACTAAAACGATGGACAATTTCCGCAGGATTAGCAGAGTTTCCCGTCACTCCCGCAATCTTATCCACTCCCCGATTTTGCAACTGAGTGACTAAATAACTGACTGTATCGGCAAATTGGCTAAAAATTAACACCTTTTCTCTGGGATGATTCTCCTCTAACAGCTGCCATAACTTCTCTAGCTTTTCGTCGGTCTCCGGCTGCCAGGTCCCACAGGTTTGCAACAATGCTATTAAAGCCAAGGCATCGGATTTTAGGTCTTTTTTCAATGCGGGTTTAAACACCTCGGGGTTAATCCACTGAAAGCGCTTGCGATAATCACCGCTATACTTTTGATACACTTGTTCGGCTCTTTTTTGATACTCTTTTTCTAACCCGGTTATCCCCCCAGTCTCCTCGGTTTCTATACTTTCATCTTCTCCCTGAGTGACTAAATCCTCATCCAGATAACGAGTGTCTAACAAAGCTGGATCCTGACTCCCGATGGGAAGGGGTAAATTCTTGGCCATGGCATGAAGGAAAATATAGTTACGGAGAATATGACGGTCAAGGGATTGCAGGAAAGCATACCCTCCACTCTCCAAACGTTTAAATAAATTCGTCCGACAAAAACCCATTAATCTTTTACCCGCACGGGATAGACTTTTTAAGATGGTTTCTTCCTCTCCTGTCCCTTTGCATCCTTTAATTAGATAATTTCCCAATCCGTAACGGGGTAACTTCAATCCGTTGAGAGTTATCACCACTGCTTCCGAATATAAACGCGCATAAACCGAGTCTTGTAGGTCAAACTTGATTGTCTTTAGTTGTCGTTGGGGAAGATAAACCCTCGACCCATCAGCAAATTTTAGATACCGACGACCCTGTTCGTCTTCTGTAGCATAATTATTTTTAATAAAACCGCGAGTCCGTCTAATCATATAGAGACGCATTAAGTCTCTCCAGTCGTCGGGAGAGTCACTTTTTTCAAAGGCTGCTAGGGACCTGACCGGAGATTGGTATCTGCGATTAAATTCGATTTCTCCTCCCAGAGATTCTAGTAGTCTTTCGGGACGAATTCCGAGATTAGTATCCTCTTGAATGAATAAACGCAGTTGATTGGACAGGTCAAGATAGTTTTTATTGTAGGGAGTCGCAGTCAAGAGAATACAGCGACTTTCATTGGTGTTAATGTACTCCTGTATTACCCGATAACGTTTACCCTCCCGATTACGCAGGTTATGACTTTCATCGATAATTACTACCCGATAGCGCCGCAGATTGGGTAATTCCTGCATAACCTGACTTAAGGGGATAATTTTCGCTCTTAATTTGTATTTATAGCTGTAATCCTCCCACATGGTTAGGAGATTTTTCGGACAAATAATTAAGATTTCTAAATCGTAGTCTTCCTGCAAAATATATGCTAGAATGGAAGCGATGCGCGTTTTTCCTAACCCCACCACGTCGCCAATTAAGACCCCACCGCGTCTTTGCACATAACGAGCGGCAATTTTAATGGCCGATTTCTGAAAATCTAGTAAGTCTTGGTCAAACTGTCGGGGAATTTTGTATTCCGCTAAACCGGCCCTGGCTTCAAAGGAAAGATGGTAGGCTATTTTTAAATAGATATGATAGGGGGGAATAAGACTTTCCCGGGCCCAACTTTCGTTAATCACATTGACAATATCCGAGGATATATCCCAACACCAAGCATCCAACCAACGATCATTAAACCACTTTTGTAATTTGGCACAAGCATCGTGGTCAAGGACATCAATATTTAATTCTCCCTGCTGTTGTAATCCCGCAAAAGTTAGATTACTACTACCCAAAAATCCCACCGTTGGGTTATTGACATCCTGTCGATGAATAAGGTATAATTTAGCATGGAGATTATAGCCCAAAAATAAGCGAATTACTAACTTACCCGATTGAATTTGTTTTCCCAACCGTTGCAAAGCTGCCTGATCTCGATTGCTAGGATTCCCCCAAGTTAATTGTTGGCAAAAATCCTGAACAATTTGTTTTCTTAAACGAGCAGAAGTAGCCTTATCTATATCATTTGAGCGCTTCAATAAAGACAGGGATTGCTGTAGTAATTCCTGGGGTGCTTGCTGCATACCAATCAGCAGACGACAACAGGACAAATCACCACCGAGAAAGTGATCAATATAGGTATCAATGGACTGCCAACCGCGCAAATTAAAATAACCCACGCAAAAATCAGCGCGTTGGGCCAACAATAAACTTTCGCGTAAAATTGGCAATAAATGGGACTCAATATTATCAATAATACGCGGCATATTTTTATAAAAAGATTAAGTTAATATAAGGCTTTTCTAACTGATAACTGATAACTGATAACTGATAACTGATAACTGATAACTGAATTTACTTACTTAATCCAAATAGTTTTAACGTTGACAAATTCGCGAATACCTTCCACACTTAATTCCCGTCCAAAACCGGAACGTTTAATCCCCCCAAAGGGTAAACGAGGATCGGATTTAACCATACCGTTAATAAACACACAACCGGCCTCAATTTCGGTAATTAAACGCTCAATTTCTGCGGGGTTATTCGTCCAAGCACTAGAACCCAAACCAAAGGGACTATCATTAGCTAAAGCGATCGCTTCCTCGATATTTTTGACTCGAAATAGTAAAGCCACCGGTCCAAAAAATTCCTCTTTTTCCCCCGGAGAACCAGCAGGAATATCGGTTAAAATCGTTGGTAGATAGAAGTTACCTTTTCCCTCTAAACGTTGACCCCCCACAAGGACTTTACCACCCATAGCGACGGTTTTTTCCACTTGAGCGGCAATTTCCGAGACGATCGATGCCGTGGCCAAAGGACCAATATCAACAGTTTCATCGAGGGGATCACCAACTTTTAAAGCTTGGAATTTGGCCACTAATAACTGTTCAAATTGATCGGCGACAGTTTCCATAACAATAAACCGTTTAGCGGCGATACAAGTCTGACCATTATTTAACAATCTTGCCGTCACTGCCGTAGCCGCTGCCACCTCGATATCGGCAGTATCTAAAACGATAAAAGGATCACTACCTCCCAACTCCAAAACCACTTTTTTGATCTGTTTTCCTGCGGCGGCTGCTAAACTGATCCCCGCCGGTTCACTACCAGTTAAAGTGGCGGCTTTTACCCGTTCATCGTTAATTAAATCACTAACGCGATCGGCCCCGATCAAAAGAGTTTGAAAAGTGCCATCGGGAAAACCGGCTTCTAATAAAATTCTTTCCACCGCTAAAGCTGATTGGGGAACATTAGAAGCGTGTTTGAGTAGGCCGACATTTCCCGCCATTAAAGCGGGAGCAGCAAAGCGAAATACTTGCCATAAGGGGAAATTCCAGGGCATAACCGCTAAAATTACCCCTAAAGGTTGATAACGGACAAAACTGCGACTAGCATCGGTGGCAATCAGCACATCTTCCAGATAACCGGCGGCATTATCGGCATAAAAACGACAAACCAAGGCACATTTGAGAACTTCTGCGATCGCTGACTTGATCGGTTTCCCCATTTCTAAAGTCATGGTTGTAGCCAATGCTACTTGATCCCGTTCCAAAATATCCGCCGCTTGCCGTAACCACTGTCCCCGTTGACTGATGGCGGTGTGGCGATACTGCTGAAAAGTTGCCTCAGCTAGGGCCAATTTCGTCGCCAATTCCTCCGAGGTTAGAGGGGTAAAAGTCTTGAGAATTTCTCCCGTGGCAGGGTTAACTGAAGCGATACCCATATCCCAATTGTCTCCTATCGAGCGCTATATCTCTAGTTTAGTTCTCTGGTTGTACCGCTGCTGACATAATTCGATCGCTAATTGGATTGCCGCTTGCATACTCTGGGCCCTAGCGATGCCAAGACCGGCGATATCAAAAGCCGTCCCGTGGTCTGGAGAGGTGCGAACAAAAGGTAAACCGATGGTAGTGTTAACAGCACAGTCAAAAGCCATTAATTTGACGGGAATTAGGCCCTGATCGTGGTATAATGCCAGATATGCGTCGGCGGTTTGCCCTGCACCGCTAAACCAAGCGCGTCCCGGTTCCACCCAAAGGGTATCGGGGGGGACAAGGCCGATTAATTGGGTTTGCGGGTATTTTTGTCCCATTGACTGCAGCCAAGGCTGTAACCAGTCCTTTTCTTCCCTTCCCAGTTTTCCCGCTTCGCCACTGTGGGGATTAAGGCCAGATATGGCGATTTTTGGGCGATCGATGCCAAAATCTAGCTTTAAAGACTCGATCAATAGGTCTAGTTTTCGGGTCATCAGATCGGGGTTAAGAGTATCGGGAACTTCTCGCAGGGGGATATGGGTAGTGGCGAGGAGAGTGCGTAAGTTATAGCCGGTGTGAGGGGATTTAGCGACGAATAGCATCCCATAACGGTTAATTCCTGCCATGGTAGCTAAAACCTCGGTTTGACCGGGGAAATCATAACCGGCCAACTGCCAACAGGATTTAGCGATCGGACCGGTGACAATACCGTCAAATTCGCCCTTGAGGGTGCGTTTTATGGCTTCTTGCAGGTAAAGAAAGCTAATTTCACCACTATGGGCATCCCCACGCCCGCAAACGATTTTTTCTTGATTGTAGGGCAAATCGATCAGAGAAAAGCGCTCGAGAGGATGGGGATCGTGATAGGCTTTTTCGAGAAGCGTTCTGGTGCCGATTAGAGTAATCTGACAACCGGACGAGATTGGGTAATCGGCGATCGCTTTTAACACCACTTCAGGGCCGATTCCGGCGGGATCACCGACGGGGATAACTAGACGGGGAATAAAAGAGGCGGATTCCATAAATTTTGGCCGTCAATATTGCTAATTCTCCCGATTAATCTCATCGTTGACAATTATCAGGAGGGAATAAATCAGTAAACAATCTTCAGTTTACCTAAAATGTCGGATGAATGCCCCCGCTAAATTTTTCGACAAGACATCAACCTTTGCGGGGGATGAAATCCGACCAGGATATTGACTGCGAAGCACGATTTTAATTCTACCATTTGTAGGTAAACTGTGTTATACTTAATTGATCCAGGGTCGAGGATTAATCAATGCTAGTCGTAGAAGCCAAGCTAAAAAACGGGACACCAGAACAATATCACCGGCTTGATGAAGCAATTAGAACATCTCAGTTTGTGCGTAACTCTTGTGTTCGTTATTGGATGGACAATAAGGGGACAACCCGGAATGATCTTCAAAAGCTTTGTGCGGTACTAGCTAACAATAAAGAGACACCATGGGTTAATAAATTAAACTCTCAAGCTCGTCAATCGGCTGCTGATAGAGCCTGGCAATCAATTAATAGGTTTTACCAGAATTGTCATGCTAAGATACCGGGGAAAAAGGGTTTTCCTCGGTTTAAAAAGCATAGCCGTTCGGTTGAGTATAAACTAACAGGCTACAAACTATCTGATGATCGACGTAAAATTAAATTTACCGATGGTTTTAAAGCAGGAGAATTTGATTTATGGTGTAATCAAAAAACCTTAGTTTATTATTCAGAGCAACAGATTAAACGGGTAAGAGTTGTTAGACGTGCCGATGGTTATTATTGCCAGTTTTTGATTGACGTAGAACGGCAAGAATACCATAAACCAACGGGACAAATAACAGGAATTGACTTAGGGTTAAAGGAATTTTATACCGATGCTCAAGGGAATACTGTAGAGAATCCACGTTATTTAAGCAAGTCAGAAAAAAGACTTAAAAAAGCACAAAGACGGTTATCCAAAAAGTTTCGTCAAGGAAAAAAACAGTCTAAAAACTATCACAAGCAACGGGTAAAGGTTACCAAGCTTCACCTTAAAGTGTCAAGACAACGTAAAGACAAAGCAATTAAAGATGCTTTGGCGTTGGTCCAGTCTAATGATCTGGTAGTCTATGAGGCTTTAAAGGTAAGAAACTTAGTCAAAAACCGTAAACTTGCCAAGTCGATTAGTGATGCTTCTTGGTATCAATTCACTGAATGGTTGAATTATTTTGCCAAGATTTATCGGATTGTTTGTGTTGCTGTTCCTCCTCATTTCACTAGCCAAGATTGTTCAGTTTGTGGGACGAGAGTTCAAAAAACCTTAAGCACTAGAACTCATCAATGTCCCAATTGTAAAACAGTCTTAGATAGGGATCATAATGCAGCAATAAATATTCTTAAAAAAGGGTTGCAATATTTGGGAAATCATCTCAATGCCTCGACTTCGCTCGGCATTGACACTGAGCGAAGTCGAAGTGTCAACGGTACTGTTGGGCAAACAGAAACCGACCCAAACGCCTTGGGAGAGTCCGACCTCTGGGTTTTCAGTGGAGACATTGAGAATCTAAGTTGTCTCGTTGAACAAGGAATTTCTAACAGCGATGTGGAAAGAATCCCCCGTCACAGCGTAGCTTGACGGTGGGAGTATGTCAATGTAATCTCATGGCGATAGATAGTAACTTTAGGCAAATTAAATTTTTTAACTTTTCTGTTTTCTTATTGCCCAAACTAGCCAGATTGTTGTAAGCTTATGACCCAACTACAACCCGATATATTCGTCAACAATCGTCCCGATACCGATGGAGACGAGGAAGAAGACTACTTCGATTATTTTTATGATGAACCGGGTAGTGAACCGGGGACATTAATTATCGAACCGGATGCCAAACCCTCGCGGATTATTTTAATCGACTACGATGAAGATAACGCCATTCGCAAGGTGGATATTACCCCCAATGCTTGCGCCCCCTATATTGGCACAAATACCGTGTCTTGGATGGATATTCAAGGGTTAGGTAGTGAGACGGTTTTAAAACAAGTAGGGGAAATTTTTAATCTGCATCCTTTATTATTAGAAGATGTGGTTAATGTGCCGCAGCGACCCAAGTTAGAAGATTATAACAATCAATTGTTAGTGATTTCTCAGATGGTGCGACTGAAAGAAGATGAAAGCGGTTTTGATACGGAACAGGTGAGTTTTGTCTTGGGAAAACGCTATCTTTTAAGTTTTCAAGAGGAGGAATTACAGGACTGTTTTGAGATAGTCAGAGATCGAATTCGCGCTTCCCAGGGACGAGTACGGAAATCGGGGGCGGATTATTTAACCTATTTATTATTAGATACGATTATCGATGGTTATTTTCCCGTGGTAGAACACTACGAAGATCGGATTGAAGCGTTGGAAGATGCGATTATTAGTAATCCCGATCGAGATACAATGCAGGAAATCTATGATGTCCGTCGGGAATTATTGGCACTGCGTCGCTTAATTTGGCCGATGCGAAATGTCCTACATTTACTGATGCGTGACCATCATGGTATAGTCAGCGATGAGGTACAAATTTATTTTCGGGATTCCTACGACCACGTCATTCAAATTCTGGAAATTATCGAAGCTTATCGAGAATTAGCGGCGAGTTTGATGGATGTTTATATGTCCACTATGGGCAATAAATTAAACGAAATTATGAAGTTTTTAACCGTAATTTCGACGATTTTTATTCCCTTAACTTTTATCGTTGGTGTCTATGGCATGAACTTCGAGAATATGCCAGAATTAAAAGGAGAATGGAGTTATTTCCTGGTCTGGTTAGTTATGTTAGCCGTAGCGGGAGGCTTGATTTTCTACTTCTGGCGCAAAGGTTGGTTTAAACCAATTTATTCCCTGAAAGAGGAAGCAAAAACTTAGTTAACGAAGGCGGTCGACAGGAGACAGGAGACAGGAGACAGGAGACAGGAGACAGGAGATTATTTTATTTGTTCTCCCCACACCCCACACCCCACTTCCCCACACCCCACACCCCACACCCCACACCCCACACCCCACACCCCACTTCCCATCACCCCACACCCCACACCCCACACCCCACACCCCACACCCCACACCCCACACCCCACACCCCACACCCCACCCCGACGACAAACTTTTTCAGCAAACCCTAATTATTCCACCACAAATGCGAGGATTTGGCCTTGGTAACTGCCGAAGCGAATCTGTAAACCGGACTCTAGGGGAACTTCTTGGTTATGTACCTGCTTCCAGTGGCCATCTTGGTAGATAAAAGTACCAAAACGGGAGAAATCTTCGAGAAAGTATTGATAGTCTGGATGATCGGCATTTTTACGGCAAATTATCCGACAATGGTTTTTACTAACCCATTTTTCAGTAATCTGTAGATCATTTTCCATGTCCCGTCCTATATTCATGCCACCACCACGGATTGACCATTTTCTTTCGGGACGATCGAGATAGTATAAGAAAGCGGCGGGCATGGTTCTGGAGATATTGGGCATAACCGTCGGTGATTGAGTCTCATCAAGGGTTTGCAGCAATTGCCCGTCGAATTCCGGGTGCATATAGAGAATCGGCAAAGTCCAAGCGGGCTGATTGTACTTGTAGAGGGTTAATAACTGCTGCCTGGCGATGCGAACGGCCTGATCGATAGGGACTCTCGGACCGGGAAACAAGTTGGACATCTGCGCTTCTTTGTCTTTGAACCCGAAGAGGGTGCGGGTAAAAACTTCGATAAAACTCAAGGCCTCTCGATCGGCGATCGCATCTCGCATGGCCAAAACTGCGGGAACGCCGTGGTGAATCAAGACTTCCGCCAGACTGCTGCGGGGAATCATCTCCTGACCCGATTTAGCGGGATAAGCACCCCAACAGGCATTAAAAACCGTTAAAATGACCTGATTTCTGACCAAAGCTTGGGCTAACTCCGTCCCGTTTACCTGTTCCCCTGTCCGCAGAAATAGGGAACCGCCATTGGGGGCGGCCATTCCGTGACCAGCGTAGAAAAAAGCTTGATATTTACCCGTATCCAAGGACCTGGTCAGTTCTTCGGACCCCGGTCGAATTAGGGTATTGACTTTGACTTTCACTCCCCAATTCTGAGGGAGGGAACCACTGCCCCCAGGGGAGATGGCCCGGATAAGATTGGCGGCCTCGGATTCCAGTGCCTGGTCGGAATTAGTTTCTCCACCCGTATTAATGGCGGTGAGGTTGAGGGAACTAGCGGCGGTTTTAATCTGTTTTTCGCCGATAACTAAGAGAATATTGAGACTATTACTCGTTTTTATCGGTGGCAGTGGGTCCACATCGCTGGTGGTCCGGCTAAAGAGTATATTCGGATGTAGAGATATGGCCTGTTTACCCGCTTGCTGCATAATTTCCCAGGGCAGCAGAATTAAATAGGGATTGCGACATTCCAAGCGAATTCGCAGGGGCTGATTTTTGCCGAGGGCGATTCCCTGACTTTGGGCGAAACTTTGACTGATTGATGCTTGAAATAACCATTCCCAGAGACTAATACCTAGTTTCTGCATTAATTGACCGCTATAACTGCCGCCTTCTCCCGAAAGAGTCAGTTTAGGTCGATAATTTCCTTCTAATTGCTCTAACATCGGCAAGGTCGGCATTTTTTCCAGACAGAACATTTCCTGCCATGCCATCCATTCCGTGGTTAGACTCTCGGTCCATTCACAGTCATGATGCACATATCCCCCCGGTAGGGGTGCTTTCGTCACCCAACGGGCGAAATGATTACTCGTGGCTAAACTAGAGATCGCTAAGTTTAGACTAGGGATGGCATCATCGGTCATTGTGGTTATTTAGAAGTCTATATAATCCTATTCTAGAGGATTTCTGAAAAGCAAGGAAGAGTATTAAGTCACCAATAAACAACAAAGTTCGATAATTTTGGTTTGCAAAGTCGCCAAAGGTTCTGCACCCCGCTTGAGACGATATTCTAATTCGAGAAGTATGGGCAAGGTGGCGAGAAGTTGTTTAGAAGAAAAGGATTGTATCTCTTTGCGAATGAAATATAGTCGCTTGGGGTTGGCAATTTCGGCGGCGGCGGCGATATTTTTCTCGTCTTTTTCTCCTTCTTCAATTTTTAATTTCACTATTGCCCAAGTGCGAAATTGACCCCCTAGGGTGGCGGTGATAGCCAAGGGGTTCTCGTTACGATTTAATAATTCATTGACTAATTCTAGGGACTTGCCTGTCTCCCGTTTTAAAATCGCACTGGCTAACTGTAGGCTGCTTTGATTGCTGGCATTGACTAAGCTTAAAATGTCCTTTTTGTCAATAGTTCCCGCCGAATTATTTTTAAATAAACGCAGTTTTTCTAACTCCATCCACAGCAAGCGGCTGTTATTTCCCACCGCTTCTGCTAAGAGTTCGATCGCATCGGGAGTTAATTTTACTCCCACTTCTTTGGCAATTTCCCTAACTCTTTGGGCAATTTCCTCGACTTTCCAAGGTGGAATTAGTTCAAATTCTTTAACCTCTGCCTGATTTTGGATAAACTTGCTCGATTTTAAGCGGGAGTCGGGTTTTTTGGTACTGGTTAATAACAGATAGGAATTTTCGGGTAAATTGGGCAAAGTGCGCTGTAATTCCTTGAGAATATCCTCGGAACATTGTTGACAAATAACCGTATCCGCTAACCAAACTAAACGATTTCCCATGCCGAAAACTGGAGTCATCGCTTGATTGAAGGCCTCGATAATTGCTTCATGGCGATCGCCGTTGATTTTATCATAATTAAACTGTATCCAATTGGGATCGAGAAGTTTTACTTGCAGATTTTTCACTGCTTGGTTAATAGCAAATTCATCTTCTCCCCAATAAAATATTGTCGGCATAAGTTTCGATTTTGATAATTTAAGACAACGTTGCTCATCAAGAGGAAGTGTGACGGGATTTGGCCTCATCTCTAGACCCCCAGCTACTGTTCTGCTATCAACTAGCTGTCGGGGTTAAGTCAATCATAGCAAAAGTTAAATTCTTAACTTTAAAAACCCTTGAGCGGATTTGTTAAAAATATCTTACAAAAAAAGCTTTTTGAGCCAAAATATGTTAATTTGTGCAGAACACGCTAATTGATCTAGGGTAGAATCCCATCTATTTTATGTTCAATAACCACCTGAAAAAATCTCTGTCTGTTACAGGTTTTGTCATTCTTTCCTTTTGCGTCCCCACCGCAGCCAATGCCTTTAGCCAGGCATTTGTTTTTGGGGATAGTCTCTCCGATGCTGGGCGATTTTTTATTGCCTCTGGAGGAATTGCCCCCCAGCCTCCCTACGACCAAAGATTTTCTAATGGTATAGTTTGGGTAGAATATCTGCAAACATCCCTAGGACTCACCCCCACTCTACAGACAAATTTTGCTATCGCTGGTGCCACTACTGGCAATGCTAACACAGTAGATCCCGGCTTGCCCGGCATTGAACAACAAGTAGGCGGTTTCTTGTTGACAAATCCAGCCGTGGACTCTGATGCTTTGTATATTGTCTTTGGTGGTGCGAATGATTATCTTGGTAATCAGCCAATCAATGTGAGTGATTCCGTTGACAATATCGGCGATTATATTATTGATCTTTACAATGCTGGTGCTAGAAATTTTCTCATTCCCAATTTACCAGATTTAGGGCAATTACCCGCCACCTTATCAACTCCTAACTCCAGCAATCTTAGTCTAATCACCCAATCTCATAACGGCTTACTGGCCTTCACTTTGAGTAGTTTATCGCAAAATCTCCCCAGTATTGAAATTACTTCCCTTGACATTTTTTCCCTGTTTGCCGATGCTCGCAATCGTCCCATTGAGTACGGATTTACTAATGTTGATCAAGCTTGTTTAAGTACCATTCAAGACGGAATTCCCGTGCAACCTATCCAAGTTTGTCCTAATCCGAATGAATACCTTTTTTGGGATAATATTCATCCCACCACCCGCAGTCATCAATTAATCGGTCAATTGGCACTGAAAGCCTTAGGAATTCCCGAACCTAGTAGCACTTGGGGATTATTGGGTTTAGGCTTAATTGCTGCGGGATTGAGTTTAATTAAAAAACGTTAGTTAGGATTAAATAAATTAGGCAGAATCCTCGGAATACTTGTCTTAATTTTCCTATTTTATCCTAGTTTCAGCGTTTCTCGTCAAGGTGAAGTATAAATAAAAATTTGCCCCAGTAAGGATTTCAGTCGCAAAAACGCAGCTCATCTAGGGGAGAAACGCTTTATTCTGCCAGATTTTTATAGTTTTGTCAGCCCTAACAATAATCAAATATTTCTCATCGGCACTAATTACTAAAGATAGCAGTTTGTCTGTGGGTTGATCAAGGGTTCCTAATTCCTCTTTGCTTGTTAAATCTCAAAACTTAATTGTTTGCTACGAAAGCTTGTTTAGAGGATAAACCCAGAATTTCCTAATATTAACGATGACTATTCATAAACACAGGTAAAGACGATCTGACTTGAGAATTTCCAAAATTAATCAAAAAATAGACTCGATCGACCCCAAATAACGCACAATAAAAAAGGAAATGTCAAAGGAGAATCGCAAATGTTGCCCTATATCCTAGCGGTCGTTGTGGGATTGAGTAGTCTGTACCTCCTCACCACCGCTTTTATCGCCCCCGATCGCCACCGTCAAGATGATTTTCTCTGGAGTGCGGTAGGATTATTCTATGCTCTTGTCCTCTGGTTGTGCGCGGGAAGGATTACAGGCGCTATCCTCCTCGGACAAGCTGCCGCAGCCATTTTATTTATTGCTTTCGCTTGGCAAACTCTCAAACTCAGACAAGCACTTTTTTATCCCGACAAACCGGTTAAATTATTTACTATTGTCGGTTGGTTAGGCAATCGTCTGGGGAAAGTTACTTCCTCTCAATCCCCCAAAACTAAAGCTAAAGCTGAGAAAGTAGCAGCAAAAGTCAAAGAAACGGTTAAAGAAACGGTTGCCCCCGTTGCCGAAACAGCGGCAGCTATCGGGGAAACTACTACAGAATCGGTCACAGAAATTGGGGAAAAAGCTCAAGAAACGGTTGCCCCCGTTGCCGAAAAAGCGGCAGCTATCGGGGAAACTATTACAGAATCAGTGACAGAAATTGGGGAAAAAGCCGCAGAAATTATTGATGATGGGGAAACTTTCGATGATTTCGATGATTTCGATGATTTTGATTTGGCAACGGAAGAGATCAACTCTTCCGAAAATGCCCCAGAAATTCCCCCGACTGAACCTGTCGCAACTGTTGACGTCGAAACTATTGCTGTTAGCGAAACGGTGATTATTGAAGTTACCGAGGAAGATTTGCCCCCAGAAGAAACTATCGAAAAAGATACTCCCCCAGAAACTCGCTCGCCAAGCGCAGAAAATCCCCCCCCATCGGATTAAAAGTTAAGATTATTTAGCGGGTGGGTTAGGCAATAATTACCGAAGAAATTAACTAATTAATTTAACCTTTGCCCCCCCACCCAGTCAAACCAAGTTGACAATATGACTCGAAGAATTAATTTAATTCGATGGTTTTATTTTCCTAGTACACAGGGATAAAGCTTCTCGTTTTTCGGGACGATTTTCGAGATAATCTCCTAACCAAAGACAACCTTGATCGAGCAATTTTTGTAAATAATTATATTCCGTTTCTAAAGGCCATCGATGCTTTTGACCATCCCTAGCAATAATCACAATCTCTCGACCATCAGGACTAAAAGCGATCCCATAGACGATATCTTCTTCTATTTTAAACTCCGAGCGCAAATTTCCGTCCATGTCCCAGCGTCTAGCTGTACCATCCCTTGAAATAGCGGCGATTTTTTCACCATCGGGACTAAAACTAACTCCATAAACGGGAAAAGAATCGGTTTTAATCTCCTTTAAAATATTACCCTGCAAATCCCAAATTTTAATCTTTCCCCGGGCAGCCGTAGCAATTTTTTGTTGATCGGGAGAAAACACCAAATCATAGATAATATTATCATCGGCTCTCCAGGAATTAATTAATTGAGGCCGATAATTACTTAAATGCCAGTATTGAACTTTTCCCTCGCTTGTTCCCGTGATTATTGCTGTTCCCTCTCCATTAAAAGCAAGACTATAAATCGGTACTTGACTGGCAGTAAATTCTTGAAGCATTGTTCCTTTTTGACTCCAGATTTGGACTTTTCCATTTCTTCCTGTAATCGCCATCTGATTACCATCGGGATGAAAAGCTATACTATAGATTGAGCGCATTTTTGTGGCAAATTCTCTAATTTTTTTCCCCTGGTAATTGAGTAAAGTAATCTGACCATCTTTGTTAGCAATAGCGATAATATTGCCCTGAGAATTAATGCTAACACTGGTATTATCGGCCTTAGCTTGATTTAAATTGTTCAGCTGCCAAATTTTAGCCGTTTCATCACTCGATCCAGTTACCACCTCTTTTCCATCTTGACTAAATACAGCAGTAAAAACTGATTCTTGATGTCCTCTAAGAGTGGTTATTTCTTCCCCTTGCATTCCCCAAATTTTAGCACTACCGTCACTAGATGCGGTAATTATAAACTGGCCATCAGGGCTAAAATTAACACTGTTGACAAAATCTTGATGTCCCTGTAAACTAGCTATTAAATTTCCCTGTAAATCCCAGATTTTAGCAGTTTTATCTGCCGCTGCTCCGGCAAATTTTTTACCGTCAGGACTAAAATTAACACTATAAAAAGCCTCAATATTTTCTTTACCCAAACTCAAGATAATTTGACCTGATAAATCCCAGATTTTAATCGTACCATCCCGGGAAGCGGTGGCAATTTTTTGACCATCGGGACTAAAACTAGCTGCATCTATCGATCTTTTATGTCCCTTAAATACCTGTAAAGTTTGACCTGATAAATTCCATAATCTAGCGGTTTTATCCCTGGAAGTAGTCACAATTTTTTGACCATCGGGACTAAAACTAACACTATAAACTGATTCTTGATGGTCAGAATAGGTGACTAAATTTTGCCCTTGCAAGTTCCAAATTTTGGCGGTTTTATCTTCGGAAGCGGTGGCGATTTTTTGACCATCTGGACTAAAACTAACACTATAAACTGCCCCTTGATGACCTGTCAAAGTTTGAATATTCTCACCTTTTTTATTCCAAATTTTTACCGTCCCATCCTGAGAAGCAGTGGCGATTTTTTGACCATCTGGACTAAAACTAACACTATAAATAGTTCCCCGGTGTCCTTGCAGTTGGTTTTTTTCTTGAATGCGATCTAAAATTTGTTGTAGGGTAATAATTGGACTGGTAGCAGGATATTTACCCAAGATTTGCCCATCAGTAACGATATTTTTTAAACTATTTACTGCTTGCATGGCCGCAATTAAAGATTCTAGTTCTTCAAATTGAAATTGTTGCCAATAACTGTCACCATTGCGCTGTAGTTGAATACCCAATTGAGCGGTTTCTACTTGCTGCCACGCTTGTTTTACCTGAATAAAAGCTAAGAGAGAACCCAAAAGAGAAGCAATTAAAATTACCGAGCCAATTTGAATTCTCTTGGTGGCTTTTTGGTGAGCGATTGCTAGAATTTTATTAGCTTGCCTCTGGGTTTCTAGGCTAATTTCCGCCTCTCTTTTATCGAGATTTTGACTAGCAGTTAAAAACTGATAATCAAGATTACTTAAGCTTTTCCCCTGAGACCAATCGAGGGCATTATTTAAAGCTTTTCCGCGTAAAAGCCGCGATTCATCGGTATAATTAGACTGTTGCCATGCGGCGATCGCTTCTGAGTAGGGACGCAATTGCTCTAATTGTTTTTCCACCCAATTAAAATTAAATATTTCTCGATAAATAGGATTATAAACTACTAATTGATTATCCTTTTTAACCACTAACCCCGATAACCTTAATTCCCTTTGTTCTGGGCTATCATCGTACGCGATTGCCCCCTTTTCTAAAATTTGTTGATAGATACCTAACAAACGACCCGCTTTGTCTTGATTTCTTAACAAGCGATCGGCAATAGTTCGCAGATGAACTGGTTCATCTTGAGATTCCCAATTATTAATAATTTTCTCTTTGATCAGCGTCTCAATATCTAAATTAGTTTCCCGCAATAGCTGACAAATTTTCTGGGTTAAAAATGGCTGTCCTCCCGTCCAAAAAATAACTTTTTCTAACCAGTCGGGTTGATAATTACTTTGACCGGATAATCCCGCGGCTAAAGGAGCAATTTCTGCAAGATTAAATCCTGTTAATTCGATCGCTTGGCCGATATTAAAAGATGTTTGGGTCTTTTCGCGAATTAAATCTGCTGGGGTAGCAACACCGAATAAAGCGAAAGTAATTCTTTCATACTGGGAATTTTCCGCCCTTTGGTTATAACAATAACGAATCAGGGAAAAAAAGTCATCTAGAGAAAACTGTAAACTGAGAATTTTATCGATCTCGTCGATAAAAATATATATTTTCTCTCCCCGACAATAAACTAATAAAACTTCCTCAATAAATTGTCCCAAACGCTGCACGGGGGGTAAATCCTCTCGCTCGCGCAACCAGGATTTAAGATTAATTTTTCCCGTCAGATTAAATCCTAAAAACAAACGGGTGATCACGCCGTTATACCATTGGGATAAATTATCATTACTACCAATACTGGTTATATCTACCGCCGCACAATCCATGCCCGATTGCTGTAAAATATGGGTCACTCGTACCCTTAAACTGGATTTGCCCATCTGACGACAGTTAAAAACGTAGCAAAATTGACCATTTTTTAACGCCGTTAACAGTTCTCGATCGGCATTTCTCTCGATATAGGTAGGATGGTTATAGGCAAGACTACCCCCAACACGATATTGATAATTCATTATCCTTAAACAAAATTATTTCAATGTCACCAACGGAAATAAAATAGACAATTGTGATGGAGATATCTATAATGCAAGGATAATCGCTATTGACAACCTATCCCCAAGGCAATTATGAAGAAAACTTTTTTCACCTCCATCGCCGTTAGTGCCACCCTCGTCAGTGGTATTGTTTTAGGTACTCTTGATGCTGGCAGTGCCTCCGCTTGTGCTTTCGCTAAAGCTAAAGGCATTTTTGGCAGCAATACCACCTTCCCTGTCGATGCTAACAAACTTATTTTAGGGGTTGCCGCCGCTACAGGAGCAATCACCGTAGCTGGTGTTTTAAGCTACCGTCGTTTTCACTCCGGGCAGCCTCCTGAAGATGCCGCCGCTAAGCTGCCGTCGGTATTTCCTATCCCCATTCCCCCCGCAGCTTTAAATGCGGAAGTGGAGGCGGAAGAAGCGGCAGAAACCAGCAAAATCTCCTAAAAATCGGCTATATTTCCTCAAAAAAGGTGTTGGCATCCCCGCAGCTTTCCCGCTAGGCAACACCTTTTTCTGCCTAATTGTGTCCCAGTTATCAGAATTTCCAGCCATTTTTAAGTTATGTTAAAAAGTGCAACCCTACCACCAGAGGTAAAGATGGGCAACTCCACCACATTTTCTGACACCCCACTTCACAAAGATCATCACACTTGGGAGCATTTAAAACAAGCCATCGCCGCTAGTTCCGGTTTTCGGCGTTGGCAGCAAGAACAACTAGAATCAGGTAAAAATAGAGACGATGCTGATGCTCGCATTTGTTCCTATCTACGGGAAACTTTAGAAACTTTAGCCTACTAGATTGATGCTCCCCAGCTATGACGGCATGGGGACTTTTTTTTGTCCGTTTAAGCTAATTTGCGGGCATTATTTTCTGCGCGCCTCGTAACCCAACAACCAGACAAAAGCGACAATTAAAGGCAGCAAATAATAAATAGCTCGATAGGCGATTAAAGAACCTAAAAGCTCGGCATTAGATACATATTCGGGGCGCAATCTCAGCATGATAAACTCAAAAACACCTATTCCCCCCGGCACGTTGCTTAATACCCCTGCCGTCATGGCAAATACATAGAGACCGAAAAATCCTAAAAACGAAGTATTGTAGCTGCCCGGGAGAAGAAGATATAGAACTCTAGCGGCTAATATCCAATCAATAAAAGTCAACAAAATCAAAGCTAGAGAAAGATTACAAGAGGGTAAATAGCAGAAACGTTGAATCCTGTAATAAAACTTTACATTGACAAGCATAATACCCCTATAACATCAAATTTTAAATTGAATAGACAATCCTCCGGAACCAGTGTACATAGCTAATATGTTGACACATGAAACTCTGTAAATAGCGCAGTTTGTCTAATAAGCTTTTCCCAAATCCTTCTTCAATATCTATTAGCTGTAGAATCAGATAAGCGATAATGCAACTATAGATCTGTAGGCGGATTCCGTTCTCGTTTTTAGTGATTAGATTATCCAACTTTAGATGCATTTTTAAAAATTTCCACAGCAGTTCTATTTGCCATCTTTGGATGTAAATTTCGGCAACTTCTTCATTACTAACTGCTCCTTCTCCTTCTAGAGGTAAATCTGTCGCCAGCCGAAATTCTGTTTGACTTTCTAGGTCGCAAAAAGCGACTACTCTTACTTCTATTTGTCTTTTATCTTTTCCGAGTTTACACTTGCCATTTTCGAGCATCTCTAGGCTAATATTATTTTTCACTCTCAAGACAAAATGCTTGTCACTACTCTCTAATAATTCGGTGATTCTTTGATTAGACGCAAATCCTCTATCCATTGCTCCAACTCCATTTACAGGAATTGCTTCTATCGTTTTTCCTCCTTCTTTTGAGTCATGACCTTGACCAAAATGGATGAGTATTCCGACCACCTCTGTTGTGATACTATTAAGACCAGAGAATAGTTTTACTTGATGCCATCCCTGGGACCATAGTAATTTACTGGTTAAGCTAATTATTGTTGAGTCAATAGGAAATAAAGCTCGCGCATTCTCTATTCCTTTTTTGGCAACTAAACGCTTATTTAATTCGACAATGACTTTCTCAAATGGACTTGTTTCTCTAATTTTGCTTGCCTTAGAAAATGTGGATAAATTTACATTAATTCCTTGAAGTACCATTCTACTGCATAAGTCCCTCATACTGACGATGCTTTTATCTAAAGCAAAACCAATCCAACAGGACAAAAATGTAAAAGTATCTAAAGCGGGGTAGTCATTTTTAGGCAGTGGTTTGAGAAGCTCTTTTATGAGTTTTGAAAAATTCGTCATCAGGGCAAACTCCCTATTGTGAGGGGAATAAGTTGTCTAGATTCTATCTATAATAGCATTTTTTTTCTGACTTTTCTCAACGTTCAACACTTCTGGGTAAATAGATATTTTCTTTGCCGATTCTTATGGATTTTTTATAGGTGATAGTCAACAAAAAATATCCCGTAACCAGCAATAAAAAAATTACTCCTAAAGGTTTGGTACTTAAAAAAGGTAATTTTAACAGTTGAGGAATCCTTTGGGGATCGAGGAGGAAACTTAAACCACCAATCCCTAACATTCCTAACCAAAAGCTTATAGCGTTTTTCAGTCTGCTGAGGTACAAAAGTTATGGGTTTTAGGCAAAAGGCAAGAGGCAAAAGTCAAAAGGGAAGAAAAATATGTGTACCTCACTAGCTTATAGCGGTGTGCAGTCGTATTAGGTACAGTGTCACAAGCTATAAACCATGCTAGGCAAAGCTTGGTCTGTATCTCACTCAAGCGCTTACCGCTATAAATGGGTAAAAGTAATAACTTTGGCAATGTCCACCACCCCCACCCCCGCAGGAGTATAGAAACGATAACGGATCGCCGTCCCAGAAAATAAGGTTAAACCAATGGTATTACCAAGGGCATAACTGATAAAAGCAGTGCGGATAATAGTGCCTAAAGCTAAGGGATGCTTGATATAATAAAAACCTAGGCGATCATAACCCGTCATCGACAAATAACCCAAAGCCATCCAAAAAATAGCTTCTAGCTTACGACTTGTGGTAATATGATCCAAACTAGCCAAGAGTTGGGCAAAAGTGTAGTGTTTAAATTCTTGACTAATTGCCCAGACCGCTAGAATAAATAAACTCAAGGACAGGATAATCGGAACAAAACGCCAGATTTTTTTATACATCTTACTTTTTACGAATTACTTCTGACTAATTAAAATTAATGAGAAAATCAAAACTAGATTTAGCTAAACATTTAAACCGATCCCCAAAAAGAAAATATAATAAATTCCTGATCCCCTCCTTATCTTTAACAATTATTCTGGGTTTATCTTATCTAGTTTACACCAATCTTCCTTGGACTTTCCGTCTTTTTATCCCTTGGGTGACTAAAGGGGGTGATGTGGACATAGACAAAATTCCTGCCACATTTTATTCAGAACTTAATCAATTATGTTTGGTGGCTGATAGTGCGGGGGACGTAAAAACGAGAAACCATACAGAAATTGCTGAATCTCTTGGTCCATTTAAATGTACATTGATTAATGGTGGTCAAGAATGGTTAATAGAAATGCGGATAATAGTGCCTAAAGCTAAGAGATGATTGATATAATAAAAACCTAGGCGATCATAACCCGTCATCGACAAATAACCCAAAGCCATCCAAAAAATAGCTTCTAGCTTATGACTTGTGGTAAGATGATTTAAACTAGCCAACAGTTGGGCAAAAGTGTAGTGTTTAAATTCTTGACTAATTGCCCAGACCGCTAGAATAAACAAACTCAAGGACAGGACAATCGGAGCAAAACGCAGGATTTTTTTATACATCTTATTCTTGACGAATTACTTCTGACTGAAAATTACTGGAAGCCTTAATAGAAAACGGTTTTGGGACTTTTTTAGCCCAAAAAGTGCAAGAAACAAACGTTGAGAAATCGAAATAGAGACTCAAAACCCTTGCACTTTCCAGATACCAGTGCGCGAGGCCATTCTGTTATTCTGACTTCCCCTCCTGACGACCGACTCCTGACGACCGACCCCGTTCGCCTGAGCGCCCGACAAAAGCTCACGCGGCGGTTCGACAGGCGGTTCGGCGGTTCGGCGGTTCGGCTGATCTCACCGTCGAAGCCTGAGCGTTCGACAAAAGCTCACGCGGCTCGACTGAGCTCGCCGAACGTCCGAAGTCTCACCGTCGAAGCCTGAGCGTTCGACAAAAGCTCACGCGGCTCGACTGAGCTCGCCGAACGTCCGAAGTCTCACCGTCGAAGCCTCACCGTCCGCTCGACTGAGCGTTCGACAAAAGCTCACGCGGCTCGACTGAGCTCGCCGAACGTCCGAAGTCTCGCCGAACGTCCGAAGTCTCACGGCCGAAGCCTGACTCCTAACCCCACCAACAAACTTTTTCAGCAAACCCTAATTAAAATTCATGAGAAAATCAAAGCTAGATTTAGCTAAACATTTAAATCGCTACCAAAAAAAGAAATATAATAAATTCCTGATTTCCTCCTTATATTTAACAATTATTCTGGGTTTATCTTATTTATCTTATCTAGTTTACCTCAATCTTCCTTGGTCTTTCCATCTTTTTATGCGTTGGGTGACTAAAGGGGGTGATTTAGACAAAATTCCTGCCAAATTTTATGCAGAACTTAATCAATTGTGTTTGAGGGCAGATAGTGCGGGGAAAGTAAAAACGAGAAACTATACAGAAAATCCAGAAATTGCCGAATCTCTTGGTACATTTAGATGTACTTTAGTTAATGGTGGTCAAGAATGGTTAATAGAAGATTATAAATCTTTCAATTCTGCCGATGAAGCGATTTTAGGCACTGAGTTAGCGGTTTTTATCGCCGAGATTTTGGGAACAGATTATAGTTATAACATTCGCGCTTATATTCCCAATACTAACTATCAAGTAACTCCCAAAACCAAGTCCTAGACTAGGGATGGGTTTCTCACCCATCCTTAGAAAAAAATTAGTTTTCCGATACGGGTTTGGGTCGGGAAGGCCGAGGGATAGGGGATTGTCCGGGGGGAAAAGGTCGCTTTTCTCCTTCCCCTTCCGGTCGAGAATATCTATCGGCCGAGGGACGACGATTTTTATCAAAAGGCTTTTTAAAACCTCCCTTACCCGTCGGTTTTTTCTTGCTGGCAAAACCTAGGTCTAAACCTTCCAAAATAGTTAAGGCATCCCCTTTAAGTTGTACCTGAAAATCCCAAAAACGACTGACCGGTTTACTGGGTAAAGTACCGCGCAATTTTAGTTTAAAAAACTTGGGTTTTTCCGCTTCAGTTTTAGGCATTTGTCGGATTTTGACCACTACCGCTTGATTTTCCCGTTCGGTAAAGATGACTTCGCCTCGAATCGAGAAATAACCTGGGGTAGAAGCGAGGAGAGGTTCTATCTCTCGATCATCCTCTTTTTTCAGGGTTGCTGGCTCCCAAACACCGACAATCTGAACATGAAGGGCATCATTTTCCTGACGGGTGCGCGGATAAACCACCCACAGATGGGGTTTTTCCAGATCGAGATGATTTTTGACCAAACTGATCACCCGACCGAGAATCACAGAATCGATCAGAGTACCATCGGCAGTTAAAATATTGCCTTTAGTTAATTGTTCCTCCGATCGCTGATAATGGCCATAGACGAGACCGATCGCCCGATACTGCCGCAGATGACTGGGAGGGGGGATCGGTTGTTGACGTTTGACTTCTGCGGGGGTGGCTGACTCTACGGCTAAATCAGCCTCAGTATGGGGGGATTCAAGGGGGACTTCCTGAATTTCCACTTCAGGAGTCGGGGGGGTTTTCGGTGATTCGGTAAACCGATTCCCAGTACGATTCATATCACACTCCTAGCGGCGGAGACACATAGTAAATTAGTAATCAAGCAAGTCAAAAGCGCGATCTGGGGGGTTACAATAACCCTCTAGGGCGACTCTACTGGCATCTAATATATTAAGAACCATGATCTTTTGACTGTCAACCTAGTCAAAACCCTTTTGAGTCTTGACTGTTTGCCCATTGTACTCAATAAAGAGCGGCGAATTCGATCGATCCCCTAATCAAATCTCTAGATTTCCATAACATTTTCCTGTCTGTCCCCTCGCACCCCAGTCTATGAAAGCTTCTCTCTCTCAACGTCGTTGGCTGTCCATCGGTCTCGTCCTGATGTTATTTGCTTTGCTGTCTTTCTCGATCATGCCGCTATTGACTTCTATTCTCCAGAGTCAGCACTCCTCGGACCAGAGTCATCTGTCCGCAGTGGAACAAGAGAAATTAGCCAGTCAAGCCCTGGGTTATCAGATGGTTTTAGAGCGTGAACCCGATAATCAGACGGCTTTGCGGGGATTATTAGATACTCGCTTACAGCAGGGCGATTTAAAGCAAGCGATCGAACCTTTAGAAAAATTAGCGCAACTTAACCCCCAACAATCCGATTATCTACTACTTTTGGCAGAAGCGAAACAGCAAATAGAGGATTATTCAGGAGCCACGGGCAGTTATCGCGCCCTTTTAGCCTCCCATCCCCAAGATCTACGGGCCTTAACTGGATTAACTAATTTATTTCTCAGCCAAAACCGCCATATCGAGGCGATTAGTCTGGTCAAAGACACGATTGATCGCGCTTTAAAAGCTGCTGCCGATCCTAATAATCCTGCTAGTTTAATCGATATCGTTTCCGTTCAGTTACTTTTAGGCAAAATCTATTTCGAGCAGCAAAATTATCCGGAAGCTTTAAAAGCCTATAAACAAGCTCAACAGATGGATGTGAACGATTTCCGACCGATTTTAGCGGCGGCGATCGTACTGAAAGAACAGGGTAAAAATCAAGAGGCTCAACCCCTCTTTCAAGATGCTCTCAGTCGCGCTCCTTTTGCCTACAAAGAGGAAATTCAGTCCCTAATCAGTAATCAGTAATCACACCCCACACCCCATAGTTTTGTAACGGCAATTTTTACTAAAAATCAATAAGTGTAAACTTTAATCACAAGCTCGATCGAGTCCCGACAAAGGTGTTATATTAAAAACATAAGGCACAAGGGAAGCGACTCAACTTCCTTTCAGGCAAAAAGACCTAGAGCCTGTGCCACCTGCTCTAGCTCAACGCAACAGCTAAATCGGACGCAGATTCTCGAAGTTTGTAAAGTAAAGTATGGTTTCGCCTCTGTTGCTCGATATAGGACAGATGGAGTGATCCGTAATCAGCACCTGAGTCGGTAAACTGAGAAATCTTGATAGTTGACAGATAGACTGTTGTGGGTTCCGTAAACCTCTATTATATTGAGTCCGTTAATTTTTTAGGAGTCCATATCGTTTGTACAAGATGAAGCCCGCCTCCCTAGGCGGGCCTATTGTGTTTTTAGAAAACCGCCACGAGATATTCCTGTAACTGCAATTGATAACCTGCCCGTAGCTGACAGGGATAATCAAGGGAAAACTCAGGTAAAGCTAATAGAGAACTTTTTTGACAACTAACTAACGCCACATCGAAGCGACAGCTTAAATCAGACCATTGGGGATAAAAGGCGAGAAATATCTGGGCAGCTCCGTAAATTTTCCCTTGTTTACGGTCATCGATCGCTAATTTGCCCCCTAAATCCCAATTGCCAGCACTGCGGGTTTTCACCTCGACGAAAGCGAGAGTCGCTTGGGATTTAGACAAGACGATTAAATCGATTTCACCGCCAGCACTACGCCAACGACGCTGGAGGATATGCCATTGCTGTAATTGCAACCAATCCGCCACCAAATTTTCGCCCAATTCCCCCACGGTTGTCATATTCAGTTATCAGTTATCAGTGAACAATATTGATTTACTATCCTGTCTTCTGACTCCAAACTACTGATTACTGTTCACTGAATCACTGGATTACAAAAGTCCTTCTAGACGACGACGGATGCTGTCTAACTCCGCATCGGGAATCTCGGAAAACTCCTCTTTTTGCCAATCCAACTCCTCGGCATTGCTTTCGGGGGGAATTACCAACATACCCGCTTCAATCATTTCCGCTTGATAGCCGGCTCCGCGACAAAATTCTGCCACTTCCTCGGAATCAATTTTCTCTACCGTGGGAGTCGGAAAATCCTGTGCCTCTAACAGCAGCGCATAGCGGGTGGCATCATCTTCTGATTCAAACATCAACACCTTATTGATAGCTCCCATTTGAATCGTGTGGATACCTTCGTTTTCTGTGCCTGCGTTAAAAAGTAGTACAAATACACGCATAATTACTATTAGCGATCGATAAGCGGTGGTCGTCTATACTCATTTTACCCCCCTTCTCGATCGCTAATCCTCAGCAATTTTAGTTTCTCGTCAACCACTTTTGACCGTTAAGCCGTTGCAGGGTGTAAAACAACAGTAAATCAAGACTAACTTTCCTTTCATCGATCATAAATGATTCAAGGGTACTAGGTTGAGCGCCGCCCTCAGCTTGCGAAAAAGCCTTTTTACCATTGATGTCTTCTTCCCAAAAATAAATGCTAAATTGACGCATTCCATCGAGCCAATTGCCAGTTAACTGCCAACAGGGAGAGCTAGAAAAGCCCTGCACGGAAATTTTATCCTGTTTAAAGGACAGCTTTATATCAGTTATACCCAGCTTTTGCAAAGCTGCCGCCAGTGCCGGCTGAAAATGCTGCTCAATAAATTCAGCAAAGGGTTTTTCCTCGACGGTAGGCTCCTTGGGTTTTTTAGCAGCCGCAGGTTGAGCCGGTTTTGCTGCTGCTGGAGTTGCGGGGGTGGTGGTTTCTTCTGCCATAGGAATTAATCAGGAATGGGTAGGTAGCTACAATTATATTTTCTCGTGGGTTATCAGTTATCAGCTTTTTAGCCGTCAGACTTCGGCGTGAGCTTTTGTCGAACGCTTTTTTCTCCCCTCTCCCTTCTCCCCAACCCCAACCCCCAACCCCTAACCCCTAACACCCATCTCTCCAACCAATCCCTCACTGATAACTCAACCGAATCTAAACTCAGGCTGAGGAAGCCTCAACCAGTTGAAAACCAAGAGCTTGCGCCTTGTTCGAGAGATTGTTGATTAGCCGTTGACGATACTGTTGTTCGTAATAATCTGCCCCCAGATCTTGATCTAGTTATTTCAAATAAGAACGAGACACTAAGTAACACAATAAGTACGAATAATTTCATCAAGGGGTGTACCCAAAGGAGCATAGATTCTGGCTCTCTTTAATGCACTAAAATCATGTTCGATATCATTTAAATCAGGAGAATATTTTGGCAAAAACACTACCTGATGACCTGCTTCCTCTACCAGGCGTTCGGCGAGATCAGCCGAGCCGTTGTCTAATGACTGTCTTCCGATGAATTGGTGCCTTATCCATAATTAATACTGATGTTATGGGCGCGAGAGGGCAATAAATATAAAGATAACCACCCTTCAAAACCTTCGGCATTCAGGCTTCTCGTCAATACCATCGGTGCAATAAAGTCTTTTTTTCCCTTTCTTCTCCCAGCGACAAGGTTCTCTCTTTTTCCTCGTTTTCCTTGTCTATCTCCCCAGACTTTCTTCCATTTTTGTGCATCGGGCATAAAAACAGGCTTGAAATCCTTCAAACCCTGACTCATCAATAAATACAAGGCTTTCACTTCCATATATTTTAATCAATTTCCTCAGCAATCTGTAGTATTTTATTCTTTCTTCTCAGTTTCTTTCTCTATAACGAAGTTACTTCTTTTTTCTGGTGACTTTCATTTTCTTTAAGGCCTAGCAAATAGCCCTTGGTCTGACTCCAAACTTCTCGGCTCTGTCTCTTAATCTTGCATCGGGATTTTCTTGGACATCTTTTGACAGTGCTTTCCAGTCCAGCTTTCTCTGACGGTGTTTTACCTTTGTTGCTTCCAGTTTTTCGCTACGAACGCCATCTATATATTGTGGCTCTTCCTATATTAAATAGAGCGGCGGCTTTGGTTATGCTTCCTCCATTCTCTACATAATCAATTACTTTTTTTTCTCAAGTCTAGGCTATAGGACATTTTTCTGTATGGGTTGCTTGTTTCTCCTTATTTTACCCTATTTTTTACTTGTATCATACTTATTTGAAATGATTATAGCTTGTTTGATCTACCCGGAATCACCGCCGCAGAGAGCGCGGTGAGGATGTCAATACTCTACAAGATTGAGCGGGTATTTCCTCCCGACCGGGCCGGAGCGGGAATCAAAACTATAATTAGAATCATTAAACCCCAACCATAACCCCGCCTCGATAGCCGATAACCGATCGCTAAACATGGATCCATCTTTCGCCCTTACTCTGCAAATTGTCATCACTGTGGTGGCGGGGATTACAGCCCAAGTCATCGCCGAATACCTGAAAGTTCCCAGTATTGTTTTCCTGCTCATTTTTGGGATTGCTTTAGGGTCCGATGGTTGGGAAATTTTACAGCCCCAAAGTCTGGGAATTGGCTTAGAAGTCCTTGTTGCTCTCTCTGTGGCGATTATCCTATTTGAAGGCGGTTTAAGCTTAAGCGGACGAGAATTAGGGCGAGTTTCTGGCAGTTTACGCAATCTTGTCACCCTCGGTACTTCCATCACTCTCATCGGTGGCGGTATGGCAGCCCACTGGTTGGGGGAATTTCCCTGGCCGATCGCTTTTCTTTACGCTTCTTTAGTGGTAGTAACCGGTCCGACGGTGATCGGGCCTTTGCTGAAGCAAGTCGCCGTAGATCGACGGGTGGCGACGCTTCTGGAAGGGGAAGGGGTATTAATCGACCCTGTGGGCGCAATTTTAGCCGTAGTGGTGCTAAATACGATTATTGATAGTCATGCCCGCCCCATGGAAATTATCACCGGTTTAACCCTACGTTTAGGCATCGGGGCGGCGATCGGCATTGCTGGAGGCGGATTGTTAAGTTTTATTATAAAAACTTGCAATTTTTTGACTTTTGAGTTAAAGAATCTCGTGGTTTTAGCGGGAGTCTGGGGGTTATTTGGTTTATCGCAATTTAGTCGCAGTGAATCGGGGTTAATGGCGGTGGTAATGGCGGGAATTGTGCTAAAAGCGGCGGCAGTTCCCGATGAGCGGTTATTAAGACGTTTTAAGGGTCAATTAACGACTCTTTGCGTGTCGGTACTGTTTATTTTACTAGCGGCGGATCTTTCGATCGCCAGTGTGATCGCTTTGGGTTGGGGCAGCGTCCTGACGGTGTTAGTCTTGATGCTGGTGGTACGTCCCCTGAGTGTGGCTCTGTGTACCCTAAAAAGTGACCTAAATTGGCGACATAAGCTATTTATCGCTTGGGTTGCCCCTAGAGGAATCGTCTCTGCCTCCGTAGCTTCTTTATTTGCCATTTTACTCACCCGTGCCGGTATTAATGGCGGTGAAGCGATCAAAGCTTTAGTCTTTTTAACAATTTTAATGACCGTTTTTATTCAGGGATTAACGGCGCGGTGGGTGGCAAAAGGGCTAAAAATCACTTCTTCTGCGGCAACAGGGGCAGTAATCGTCGGTTGTAATCCCCTAGGTCGCTTAATCGGCTGTTTATTCCAAGAACAAGGAGAAAACGTGGTTTTAATCGATACGGATGCCAGGGCCTGTCAGCAAGCAAAAGAAGACGGTTTGACGGTGCTGCAGAGTAGCGCACTTGATACAAAAATACTGCAAGAAGCGGGCATCGAATCCATGGGGACTTTTCTGGTTTTGACTAATAATAGCGAGGTTAATCTGGTTTTAGCCCAAAGAGCCAGCGAGGAATTTCATCCTCCCCGGTTGTTGGCTGCCTTTGCGGGAACCCCTAACCCAGATAAAAATAAGGTTAATCAGGTTTTTCTCCCTAGTTTTTCGGTCAAGGAATGGAATCAGTATTTAGACGATAATCAGATTAAATTGGGTAAAACTATCTTTAAAGCCGATGATTTGAGCGAACAACAAACCAGATTGACTAAATTAATTGAAAATGGCGAACTGCTGCCCCTACTATTGCGTCGCGATAATTCCCTACAGGTAGTCACAGAAAGGGAAGAATGGCGCACAGGAGACGAATTAATCTATATTCTGCGCGATTTACGCCCACAACTGCTTAAACGTCTTTCCGGCACTGTCAGAACCCGTTTATCTTTAGAAATCTTACCCGAAGTGGAAATCGCCACCAGTAGATAAGTGATAGGACAAAATTAACTTCTTGGTGAGGATAGGCACTCTGGCAACTTAAACTTAGCCAAAAAAAACGGTACACTGATAACTGATAATTGACAACTGATCACTGCTTATGCCTCCCCGTTGGCCCCGTCAACCCGATCGCAAAAACGATCCCGCTTTCCGACGTTTAGATGATCGCATGAATTTCGCCGTTCATGTAGCGGGTTTTTTAGCGATTAATTCAGGGTTGTGGTTTTTTCATATCATTAAATTTTCCGATTGGACTTGGTTAAATCTGTTCACGGGAATTTGGGCTATTCTATTGGTGGGACATTTGATTTATATAGCGGCGATCGCTAACTACTCGGTAACATCCCATGGCTAACACAACTCAGGACATCGAAAATCTGGCGGCCCAAATCGGCGACAATATCTACATTGACGTGGCTAAATGGCATCTCTATCTCCGGGAAGCACATTTACACAGCGTCGTTGCCGAAAAAGTCTTCCCTTTGCTCGAAAACGACAGCTTAAGCGAGAATGCAGTCATGTCTATCCTGCGGGAGATTAAAGTCACCCTCGGAGGAGGTCATCTGCAAGTTTCTCTAGCGGATTTGTTACCCAGCAAATGTCAGATAGATTTAATCGATTTGCTGGAAGAATACCAAAAAAGTCGCTAAAATTCCCCAATACTATGCCTGATAACTCGCAGACTAGGACTAACAGGCTAAAGTAGTTATACCATTTTTCATAAGTAATGGCAGAGATGGTTAATCGCCCTCACCCCTAACCCCCCACCCCCCCAACCCCCCGACATCGGGGGGCAAGGGTAGAAGATACCTGCCAAGAATAAAGAAAAATGGTATTAGAAATAGTCCCCCAGAAGCAAACCATGGAAATAGGTGTCCCCAAAGAGATTAAAGATCAGGAGTTTCGCGTCGGTTTGAGTCCTAGTAGTGTGCGTGTACTCAATGATCGCGGTCATAGGGTATTTGTGGAAACGGCCGCCGGGTTGGGCGCCGGATTCAGCGATGAGGATTACCAAAAAGCCGGGGGCAAAATTGTGGAAAAAGCGGCCCAAGTTTGGGATAAACCGCTAATTGTTAAGGTAAAAGAGCCGCTTAAGGCAGAATACGGCTTTTTAAACAAGGAAGCTCTCCTATTCACCTATTTACACCTAGCGGCCGAGCGCTATTTAACGGAAGCATTAATCGAGTCGGGAACAACTGCGATCGCTTATGAAACGGTCGAGCTTGCCGATGGTCGCTTGCCTCTCTTAACTCCCATGAGTGTTATTGCCGGTCGTCTTTCGGTGCAATTTGGGGCCCGCTATCTGGAAAAACAACAGGGAGGTAGGGGAGTTTTACTGGGGGGTTTCCCCGGGGTGAGTCCTGGACAAGTGGTTATCCTTGGCGGTGGTGTGGTGGGTACGGAAGCGGCCAGAATTGCCATCGGTATGGGGGCAAAAGTAACTATTTTAGATATTAACGTCGAGCGCTTGGCCTATTTAGAAACTTTATTCGGTTCGCGGGTAGAATTGCTTTATAGTAGCCCGGCACAATTAGAAAATGTGGTTCCTAAGGCCGATTTATTGATTGGAGCGGTGTTAGTCTTAGGAAAACGAGCGCCAACTCTAGTTTCTCGCTCTTTAGTCGCCAAAATGAACCCTGGTTCCGTAATTGTCGATGTGGCAGTGGACCAAGGGGGCTGCGTGGAAACTCTGCGGGCCACTTCCCACAGTCAACCGACTTACCTGGAGTCGGGAGTAGTACATTATGGAGTGCCTAATATGCCTGGAGCAGTACCCTGGACGGCAACCCAAGCTTTAAATAATAGTACCCTACCCTACGTTATTAAATTAGCCGACCATGGGTTAAAAGCCTTGGATCAAGATGTTTCCCTCGCTAAGGGGTTAAATGTCGCCAATCATCGGTTAATTCATCCAGCAGTGCGCGAAGTTTTTCCCGATTTGATTTGAATGTCAAAAAGGTGCGACTGAATTATTTTGGGCTGCTAGGAAAATCAGTCGTATCTATCTTAACAATTAAAACAGGATTAAGGTGGTTAATTCACTTGTACTTTAGCTATCTTGTTGGTTATAATCAGGGAATATCATCCCTAGGAAAATATTAAGGTAAAATGGTCAAATTTATCGATTTATTTGCCGGCATTGGAGGCTTTAGAATAGCTTTTGAAAATCTGGGTTGTCAGTGTGTTTTTTCATCGGAGTGGAATAAATTTTCTCAAAAAACCTATGAAGCTAATTTTAACGATAGTCCCGAAGGAGATATTACTTTAATTCCCGCTTTAACAATACCAGATCATGATATATTGACGGCTGGGTTTCCCTGTCAGCCTTTTAGCATAGCTGGAGTAACTAAACACAATGCGTTAGGTACTCGCCATGGATTTGATCATCCCACTCAAGGAACACTTTTTTTCGAGGTTGTCAGAATTATTCGAGAAAAAAGACCGAAAGCATTCATTTTAGAAAATGTCAAAAATTTACAGAGTCATGACAAGGGTAAAACATTTGAAGTGATTAAAAATACCCTATCAGAGGATTTAAATTATCATATTTATTATCAGGTCATAGATGCTCGTTCTCTTGTTCCCCAGAACAGAAAAAGAATTTTTATTGTTGGGTTTGAGAAACCTAGCCGATTTATGTTTCCAGAAATACCAGATATTCATCCTAAAATTAAAGATATTCTTGAAGGGGAAGTTGATAGTAAATATACTTTAACAGATCATCTCTGGGATTACTTACAGAAGTATGCTGATAAACATAAAGAAAAAGGGAATGGTTTCGGTTATGGATTGGTTAATTTAGAGGGTATTGCCAGAACTTTGAGTGCTAGATATTATAAAGATGGTTCCGAAATTTTGATCCCTCAACAGGGAAAAAATCCCCGTCGTCTAACACCAAGAGAATGTGCAAGATTGATGGGATTTCCTGAAAAATTCATTATTCCTGTATCTGATAATCAAGCTTATAAACAGTTTGGTAATGCGGTTGTACCTCCTGTAGTAGAGGCAATAGGAAGGGAGATATTGCTAAGTCTGAATAATCCTATTTTAGATCAGAAAAATTTGCTTGATTCATCTCGCAAAAATCCAATGATCAAACAATTAGAACTTGCCCTAGTTTTTTAGTCCTAAAGATTTATGAGTGATATCTATAGTTTTAATGCTCAGGAAAATGAATTAATCGAGACAATTAAGAATGCTTATTATATGCAACCGGTGATCTCGAAAATAGACGCTATTTTAGCAATTCAAGATGTAGAGATATATCAAAATGCTTTCAATTATCTCTATGAAGTTATTCAAGGCTCAAAAGATGAAGTAGAAAAAATTATTAAACAAAGAAAGCTTCAGGGATTGATAAAAGATGAAAAACAAACTGCCAAAGCTGTGGTAGGAAACATATTTCCCTATGCGGTTATCTATATTTTTCTCAAAAATAAGGAAATTAATAATATTGATCAACATATTTATATAACTAATAAAAAATCTGCTGTTCGAGGATTTGAAAATATATCCACTATTAAATTGGGTGATGGAGAACAACAAAAACCAGATTGTGATTTGATCATTTATTCTTACCATACTTCTGCAAAGATAAGTGATGGTAATAATCAAGAAATACCCTATCCTAAATGTATAATTTTATCCTTAAAAACTTCTTTGCGAGAAAGAGCATCGCAAACCTATAAATGGAAACTTTTGTTAGAAATAGCTAATGATCATGGCTCTAAAATTAAGGAAAAATACGGCATTAACTATAATGTTCCAGAAATTCCTCTTATCTGTTTTGTTACAGTTAATTTTTACAACGAAATTAACAATCCTCAGCAACGAGGAATGTTAAAATTTTTTGATAAAGCATTTTTGGCCAAAAAACTAGATAATGAAAAAGAGACAGATTTAAACAGACAAAAATCCCAAGATTTTATTAGTCCTTTATCAGAATTAGTAGATTTTGTTAGGGACTTTTTTAAACTGTAAAGTCAGGAAAAATTACAGGTTATTTTAGGAGTTATCAACGAGCAGCAAGAGGATTTTACTAGACTTGATTTTTCGGAAAAGATCAAAACAGAAACTGAGGCAATCAGAAAAGTTAGAATCGGACAAAACTTTTTTAGAAAGACAATTTTAGCCCTATATAACTATCGTTGCTGTATTACAGGAAATCCCATTCCTCTCTTACTAACAGCTAGTCATATATTACCCTGGAGTCAATTTCCTGAACAGCGTTTAAACCCTCATAATGGCTTGTGCCTAGCTCGTACTCATGATACTGCTTTCGATCGAGGTTTAATTAGTTTCGATGAGGATTTAAGATTAATTATTGGCCATGAGATCGAAAAAAAGGCTCAGGATCAAGGTAGCGAGACGTTAGAACTAAATTTTATCAACTATCGCGGTAAAACTTTAAATGTTCCCGCTCGCTTTTCACCAGATTTGGATTTTAAAAACTATCATCGCTATCATATATTTCAGGGCTAAAAATAGTATAAGGTCAATTAAATTATCAATTGAATTACTTTGTTTATAATTGAGTTTGTCTAAACCACTTTTGCAATTTCAGCTTGTGTATAAAGTTTTATGTACAGATTCAACATTTCTGGTCACTAAGCCACAGCAAATCCCGTATATTTGCGTACTTTAGGATAACGAAAGCCGAGTACTATATCTTCTTTGGGAATACCTGCCTCCATCAAATCAGTAGCTATACCTTCCTCCGTTTCATCACATTGAATCCAGACTTTATCGACAACCAAGCTAAGGTGAATTGGTGTTGCATGGAGATACTTATTACCACTCCAACCGAAATCTAAAACTAGATAATGTCCTCGTTCATCATCAAATATAACCTGAGAAGTGTAGCCATCAGGTAAGGTAGCACGATAGTTAGCATGATTCTGGAGAACAGTCTTAATAATACCTTGATATTTTAATCGGGTATCCATTGCATGATTACCTCACTTTCATCATCAAAGACAATTAGTTTCACAATCTGGTTCTTTAGCAATACCTGCCCTAATTCTATACTAAAAACACTGTTAAAAGTTGGCTGAGATATGGCCAGATAAAGAACTCGCTCAACCTTCATCTCGTTAAGGATTTGACGATACAAGACGTACTGCCCTAAAGCTTGCTGTAAATCCTTTACGTCAGACTGTCCTACAAAGCTTTTCACTTCAACGACAATTTTCCGCAATTCTTTCTCCGCACTGATTAAGCGTTCTGCTCCCAAATCAGCGGATAAACGCTTCTTGCCAATTTGAAGTGGAAAAGGATCGTGAGTGATTGCCCACCCGTCCTTCTCTAAAGCAAGTTTTACAGTGTCGTGGTAAATATCTCTTGCAGACACAAAAATTCAGACGATAAATACTCTCATCACCAGTATAGCCAATTTTTCTGTTCTAAACAGAGAAAAATATTAAAAGGGGAGAATTAATCCCCCCCCATTAATTTAGACAAAGAAACTATTGACCGCAATAGTGCCGAGCGCCGGGAAAGTACCCGTTAACCCAGTCAGATTAATCACCAAATCATTAGCACTTTGGAAACCCGCCGTACCGTCGTTGATAATTAGGTAAGTAGAAGAACTATTGTCCCGCACTAAAACAGCACTGTTAATTCCGAGAGCTTGATTTCCGGCTGTTGCCCCATTAGCATCGGTAAAGACGTTAGTAACAATGGTGTTAATATTGGTCGTGGTGCTATCTGCGGCCCGGGTAAAAGCGACCGGGGCATTAATGGCCGCACCAGCTTGACTAAGCAGGTCAATTTTATCAGTACCAATGGCAAAATCCGTAACTCGGTCTAGGGCTGTCGAGGTGGACTGACTAAATTGGAAGATGAAGATGTCTGTCCCCACCCCACCGGTTAAAGTATCGATTCCAGCAGCACCATTGAGGCTATTATTGCCACTATTCCCTGTAATCTGGTTATTTAAGCCATTACCCGTGCCATTAAAATTACCAGTACCAGTGAGAAGGAGATTTTCCACGTTGTCAGGAAGGGTATAGGAAATGGAAGCTTGCACGGTATCGGTTCCCTGGTTGAGAGCTTCAATGACCAAATCCCCGGCATCATTTACCGTATAAGTATCGTTACCATCTAATCCAGTCAGGGCATCTGCTCCAGAGGTTCCCGCAAGGGTGTCCGGACCAGAAATACCGATAAAGTCATCATTATTGATAGTTCCCGTAGCAGTAGCGGTGGTAATAGTAGCGCCGTTGGTGGCATTGGAGAGGGTGACAGTAAAGGTTTCGTTCAGTTCTACCGTTGTATCTCCCTGAACGTTAACAGTAATTACTTTTGAGGTTTCCCCCGCTGCAAAACTCACGGTTCCTGATGGTAACACTCCTCCGACAAAATCAGTGGCATTGGCGGGATTGGTTCCGCTGCCGGTAACTGCCCAGTTGACGTTATTGCTTCCGGTGGTGTTATCCGCACGAGTGACGGTGAAGGTGAAGGCTTTACTGCCACTGTTGCCCTCGGTTTGGTTGGCATTGGTGGCGGCAATGGCGAGGGTGGGGATTGCGGGGGTACTCACGGCCCATAACTCCCGACCGTTCACGCCGTCATCGGCAGTGAAGTACAGGGTGCTGCCCACTACTCTCAGGTTTTGGGGGTTGGAGCTAGAGGCACCGGGGCGGATATCTTTGACCAGAACCGTACCGGCCGCCGTGCCGTCGCTCTTCCACAATTCCTCACCGTTCACGCCGTCATCGGCAGTGAAGTACAGGGTGCTGCCCACTACTCTCAGGTTTTGGGGGTTGGAGCTAGAGGCACCGGGGCGGATATCTTTGACCAGAACCGTACCGGCCGCCGTGCCGTCGCTTTTCCACAATTCATAACCGTTCACGCCGTCATCGGCAGTGAAGTACAGGGTGTTGCCCACCGCCGTCAGATTGCGGAGGTTGGAGCTAGAGGCACCGGGGCGGATATCTTTGACCAGAACCGTACCGGCCGCCGTGCCGTCGCTTTTCCACAATTCATAACCGTTCACGCCGTCATTGGCCCGGAAGAAGAGGGTGTTGCCCGCTGCCGTTAGATAGCGGGGGTAGGAGCCCCCCGAACCGGGGCGGATATCTTTGACCAGAACCGTACCGGCCGCCGTGCCGTCGCTCTTCCACAGTTCAGTGCCGTTAACGCCGTCCAAGGACCGGAAGAACAGGGTGTTGCCCACTGCCGTTAGATAGCGGGGGTAGGAGCCCCCCGAACCGGGGCGGATATCTTTGACCAGAACCGTACCGGCCGCCGTGCCGTCGCTCTTCCATAATTCCTGACCGTTCACGCCGTCCAAGGACCGGAAGAACAGGGTGTTGCCCACTGCCGTCAGAAAGCCGGGGTCGGAGCCCCCCGAACCGGGGCGGATATCTTTGACCAGAACCGTACCGGCCGCCGTGCCGTCGCTCTTCCATAATTCCTGACCGTTAAAGCCGTCCAAGGACCGGAAGAACAGGGTGTTGCCCACCGCCGTTAGATAGTAGGGGCTGGAGCCCCCCGAACCGAGGCGGATGTCTTTGACCAAAACCGTACCCGCCGCCGTGCCGTCGCTCTTCCATAATTCCTGACCGTTCACGCCGTCCAAGGACCGGAAGAACAGGGTGTTGCCCACTGCCGTCAGAAAGCCGGGGTCGGAGCCCCCCGAACCGAGGCGGATGTCTTTGACCAAAACCGTACCCGCCGCCGTGCCGTCGCTCTTCCACAGTTCAGTGCCGTTAACGCCGTCATTGGCCCGAAAGAACAGGGTGTTGCCCACCACCGTTAGATAGCCGGGGGAGGAACCAGATAAACCGGGGAAGATATCTTTAACTAAAAAAGGAACGGAGTCGTCGTCAACAATAGTCACGGTTGCCGTAGATGGAGTGCCGAGAGTAGCGCCGTTGGTGGGATTAGAGAGGGTGACAGTAAAGGTTTCGTTCAGTTCTACCGTTGTATCTCCCTGGACGTTAACGGTAATTACTTTTGAGGTTTCCCCCGCCGCAAAACTCACTACCCCACTGGGTAACACGGACCCGACAAAATCAGTGGCATTGGCGGGATTGGTTCCGCTGCCGGTAACTGCCCAGTTGACGTTATTGCTTCCGGTGGTATTAACCGCACGAGTGACGGTGAAGGTGAAGGCTTTACTGCCACTGTTGCCCTCGGTTTGGTTGGCACTGGTGGCGGCAATGGCGAGGGTGGGAATTGCTACATCATCATTTTGAATAGTTCCCGTAGCAGTAGCGGTGGTAATAGTAGCGCCGTTGGTGGGATTAGAGAGGGTGACAGTAAAGGTTTCGTTCAGTTCTACCGTTGTATCTCCCTGGACGTTAACGGTAATTACTTTTGAGGTTTCCCCCGCCGCAAAACTCACTACCCCACTGGGTAACACGGACCCGACAAAATCAGTGGCATTGGCGGGATTGGTTCCGCTGCCGGTAACTGCCCAGTTGACGTTATTGCTTCCGGTGGTATTAACCGCACGAGTGACGGTGAAGGTGAAGGCTTTACTGCCACTGTTGCCCTCGGTTTGGTTGGCACTGGTGGCGGCAATGGCGAGGGTGGGAATTGCGAGCGTACTCACATTTAAGGCCCACAATTCATCATTGTTCACGCCGTCATTGGCCCGGAAGTACAGGGTGCTGTCCACCACCGTCAGATTGCGGGGGTAGGAGCCAGAGGCGCCGAAGCGGATGTCGGCCACCAGAACCCTACCGGCCGCCGTGCCGTCGCTTTTCCATAATTCAAGACCGTTCACGCCGTCAAAGGCATTGAAGAACAGGGTATTGCCCACCGCCGTTAGATTTTGGGGGAAGGAGCTATAGAAACCGGGGAAGATATCCTTAACTAAAAAAGGAGTTGACATGATTTTTTCCTCAATAAAGGGTGAAAATTAAACAGTTAAGTAGTCGTGCAAAATAAATTTCCTAGTGAAGAAAGGCACTCATGCAAGAGGCAAGAGGCAAGGGGGGGGTTAGATTTGTGTAATTAATTTTGCTTAGTGGGACTTAAACAAATTTCAAGCCCAAACAAAGCCTAAACTGGCTTTGTAAGCGGCAAACACATCCCGATTCTCGGTCAGCCACTCAAAGAAACGGAAAGACATCGCTGTCCGAAAAGCTTCCAAGGCTTCCACAAAAGTGTTTAAAGGTCGATTCGCCCACCGCCTTTGCAATCCCCCAGTTAACTTATGCCACAAGATAAATGTATAGGCACAAAACCCCAAGATAAAATGACGAAGTAAGCTTCGTTTATCCCTGACTTGATATTCTCTTAACCCTAACCATCCTTTGGCTTCTCGGTAGAATACTTCCACCCAATTTCTTTCGGTGTAAGTCCTCACTATCCACGACGCTGTTACTGTATCTGCCTCAACTACATTGGTCATGAAATAGTCCACCTCTGTAGCTTTTTCAATTGAACTTGCCTTGATGACGATAGCAAAGTTCCTTTCTCCTTCTCGGCTAGATATTTTCGCACTGAATACTGCTACCCAAACCGTTTTTTCTCGCTCTAGCTGAATAGTTATTTTCTCAAAATCCCCTTCTGATAAGCTTTTTGCTAGTTGCTCAAGCTGGATTGTTTCTTCCACACCCCCTTCTTTTTCAATAATTACTTTTCGATTTTTGGCTACTCCTCCTAAGTATTTTAGCTTTCTTTCTTCCAGGGCTTTTAGAAAACTCGTGTTATTGCCATAACCAGCATCTATTAACCCGATTTTCGGTCGATAGCCTCTGGTTAAGCTCCGGTCAATTAAATCTATCGCTATCTCTGGTTTCTTCTTAAATTCTTTGTCTTCTTTCCCCTCGGCTAAGGAACTAGCCGGTTGATAAATTTCAATGTCTAGGGGGACACTTTTTTTGCCGTCGTAGAGATGAGTAGTGACGGCGACTATTCCGTTGTCTGTCTTGCCAATTTCTCCCGAGTACTGCCTCCCAACTCCGGCGGTCAGATTGCCACTTTTTCGATGTCCTGAGTCATCGACAATCAGCGTAAATCCTCGGGGGATTTGCGTCTGGCGGCATTGGTTCATCACTTGCAAGCGACATTCATTTACCTGACGGTCTGACCAGGGCGATTCGGTCAAAAAGTGATGTAATCGGTTATAAACTACTCCGACGGCATTATTGGCCATTTGAGTCAGGTTTTTCCTCTCACTTTCCCCTAATAATCCTCCTAAATATTGTCTGAAGCCGTTTTTTTGCGCTTCGTTTTTGAAGCAATTGTCAAACCGCCGACACCATCGGTCAAAGCACGGGGGCATCGCGGCTGGGGTTGTCTCTTTCATCGCTGATTTTTCAACGTAAAGTGCTTATTCTGTAACGATTATACTCGATTAAACCTTTGTTGAGCGTTTAAGTCCCATTAGGTACTTAAGCTGGCAAAGAAGGCACCATCCACACCGATTGAGTGCCGTCGAGGTCGGTATCTGGTCCAATTAGCGCTGGGTTGCGGTAGCCCGGGAGGACGGAGACGGCGAAAACCTCCTCCACGCCGCTATTAAACCAAAAAGTTGCCACCAGTTGACCGGTAGCTAGATTGATAATAGCCAACCCGCACCGCAATTGATTGCGTCGCTCATCCAGGGGTAAACCGCCAAAAATTGCCGTTTCCCGAATTTGGGACAACCCGACAAAGGCGTGACCTTCCCAACAGTCCAAACCCCGGGTAAAACCGGGCAATTCCGCCACGATTTCCGTGCTGCCAGTTTGGGGATGCCAACGGTTCAAGGTTCCATAACCGGAATTGAGGAAATAGAGATTACCCTGGTAAAGACGGGGAGAATGGGGCATGGCTAAACCCCGGAGAATCACCTCTCCCCTCGGCACATCAATTAAGCATCCCCCTTGAGCTTTATTCTCTCGCCAGAGGCTTTCCTCGTTGGTTTCCCCCAATGCCGTCACATATACGGGAGTGCCGCTATTTTCAGCCATAGCCAAGCCATTGAGGTGACATCGGTCTCCGGGGACTAACTCGGTAATAAAAGGCGGTTTCCACTGGGGGAGAAAACTCCAATTTCCTTCGATGGTTGCCAGACAGTTAAATAAGGTATTGACCACCCAAAGGCGATTACTGCCAAAGGCCAAATCATGACCCATAATCGGGCCGGTGAGGTGAGAGGAACGAGCTAAAAAAGCGATATCCTGTTCTCCTTCTGGTTTAATCTGGGGGGCAATCTCTCGATTAGCGGGTAAATGCCAAATTGCCTGACGAGCGCCCACAGCAATTCCGGTAGCAGTTCGGGTTAAACCCATCGCTTGGTCAAAATGGGCGAAACTCACCCGCATTTGTCCTTGATAAGTGCCAATGCTGGCCACTCTTCCCGCTTGGTAGGTGGAAATCAACACCGACAAGTCAAGCTGGTTGAGTAATTCCGGCAGATTGAGGCTGTACTCATAATTGACCGGCACCGCTTGGCGCTGAGTTGGACTCGCTGCTGGCTCTTGAGTATCTGAAAACTGGTTAGTCTTGGGCGGCAAGCTGTCCATAGAGTTTTTTTGGCTATAGATTAGAGTCGATGGTGATAATTGATTATTGTTTATGATTTGTTGACTAAGGGGTTCTAATTAATCCCCCCTTGCCCCCCTTGCCCCCCTTAATAAGGGGGGTGGTGATGGGTTTCAGTTGGTATTAATGGGGTTCATTATAAACAAACTAATCAATATTACTTGTAAAGTTTTCTTAACTTTTTTTGTATCAAATTTACTTGAACGGGAGCATTAAATACTTATGATTGAGTTTGTGTAAAACACTTTTGCAATTATGGAATTGACCAGATCTAGCCAAGAATTTAGCTTAAGCTTATTCTTTTGGATATAAACTTGATTCTGGAAAAACTATTGGTAATCAGAAAATGCTGACTTCATCGCCTCCCAATCTCTCGCAACTTGCCCTTTTATTTCTCAAAATCGGCATTATCGGTTTTGGTGGTCCGGCTGCCCATATCGCTTTAATGGAGGAAGAAGTGGTTAAGCGTCGCGGTTGGATGACTAAGGAGCGATTTCTCGATTTGGTGGGGGCCACTAATCTGATTCCTGGTCCTAATTCCACGGAAATGGCTATTCATATCGGTTATATTTTTGGTGGTTTAGCGGGTTTAATAATCACGGGGGTTTGTTTTATTACTCCTGCGGTGTTAATTACGGGTTTTCTAGCTTGGATTTATACTACCTACGGGACTTTACCCGATGTGGCCCCGATTTTTGCCGGCATTAAACCGGTAGTAATTGCGGTGATTTTTCAGGCACTCTGGCGCTTAGGCAAAAAGGCACTGAAAACCCGTCAATTACTCTTCATCGGATTGGGAGTTATCGGATTATTAATTTTAGGTTTAAATGAAATTATCGCTTTACTGTTAGGCGGAATTATCGGGATGTTTATCCTAAAAAAATTCGCTACTTTTCCCCTGATTGTGGCAGGAATAGGCGGTGCGACGGCGGTTGCTACTCCTAGCAATATCCCACCGACATTAACAGGATTAGGGCTATTTTTCCTCAAGGTGGGTAGTGTTTTATTTGGTAGTGGTTATGTGTTAGTTGCCTTTTTAGAGGGGGATTTAGTGCAGGGGAGAGGATGGTTAACCCAGCAACAATTATTAGATGCTATTGCTGTGGGTCAATTTACCCCCGGTCCAGTGTTATCTACAGCCACTTTTATCGGTTATCAAATATTAGGAGTATCGGGGGCAATTGTGGCAACTCTAGCGATTTTTTTTCCTTCTTTTATCTTTGTTTTATTACTTAATCCTCTTATTCCTAAATTGAGAGAATCGGCTTGGGCAGGGGCTTTTTTAGACGCGATTAATGCTAGTGCCGTGGCTTTAATGGTGGCAGTAATTTTTAATTTATCCCTGGCTACTTGGTTACAACCCTACGGTAATTTACCTTTTAATTTATTGGCTATCATTCTATCTCTTATCTCCGCTATTCTTTTACTACGTTTTCAGGTTAATTCTACTTGGTTAATTCTTGCTGGTGCGCTTATTGGTTTGCTATTGAAACAATTAGGTTAGGGGGAAATAAGTAAATGGTTATAATTAAATAGATTTTGCCTTTGCTCCCCCCTTGATCCCTAGGGTTGATTCAAGGTAGGGTTGATTTAAGGTAGGGTTGATTCAAGGTAGGGTTGATTTAAAGTAGGGTTGATTTAAAGTAGGGTTGATTTAAAGTAGGGTTGATTTAAAGTAGGGTTGATTTAAAGTAGGGTTGATTTAAGGTAGGGTTGATTCAAGGTAGGGTTGATTCAAGGTAGGGTTGATTCATGAATCAACCCTACCCTTGATCCCCCCTTAATAAGGGGGGTGCTGATTTGTTAAACTGAGCTTTTCTACCCAGTTATAAATCTGATCGCGATTTAGTCGATAGCTGAGGGGATGGGCGATTAATCGAGCGCTACTAGCAAATAATTCGGCAATTTCTACTAAACCATTTTCGCGTAAAGTTCGACCGGTGGAAACTAGGTCAACTATCGCTTCTGACATCCCCGTAATCGGGCCTAATTCTACGGAACCGTAGAGAGGTATAATCTCGACCGGAATATCTAAACGACGAAAATAATCCTTAGCACAATTGACAAATTTTGAGGCGACTTTACCGTGATGGGGAATATCTAAGGGACTTTGATAGGGACTATCAGCAGGGACAGCTACCGACATCCGACAGTAACCAAATTTTAAGTCAATTAAATTAGCCACATCGGGAGATTTTTCCAATAAAACATCATAACCGGCGATGCCTAATTGTGCCTGACCGTATTCTACATAAACGGGGACATCTGTGGCTCTGACTAATAAGGCTTTCGCTTGGTTAGTGGGGTCGGTAATCTGTAATTGGCGATTTTTTGAGTCAAGAAAGGCACTAAAATCTAAGCCAATTTTCTGAAATATTTGGATACTTTCGTTTAGTAAAGCACCCTTCGGTAAGGCAATTGTTAGCATAGAGGGAATTATGAATTATGAATTATGAATTATGAATTGGGTAGTGGGGAAATTGAACTAAAACCCCAAAACGCCAAAACCCCAACACCTAAAACCTGTCTCGGAGTCTCCCGACAGCTAAAATCATAACTGATAACTATCCATCTTTTTAGGTAGGAGAATTGCCAGATTCTTGCTGTTGCATGAGTGCCTGTTGCCTCTTGCCTTCAGAAGCTGATAACCGAGATGGCAGTAAGTTCTCTAATGACCACATCAGCTAATTGTAAATCTTGATGGGTTTCCGGTTGCCAACTAATTGCGATCGCCGCCGCTGATTTTGCCTGTTTAGCCATTTCCCAATCGGCCCTAGTGTCCCCCACCATCAGGGTTTTGTCCACTGCGGTCCCCAAAGCTTGACAGGTTTCTTGCAATAATAGGGGATCGGGTTTACTTAAACCTCGATCGCATCCCCGGGCAATTTTAATATAATTTAATAGGTGATTTTCCTTGACAAATTGCTCAACTCGTGCTGTGGTATCGGAGGAAAGAATCGCCAATTGTAAACCGGCCGCGTGCAGATAACGAATTACTTCTAAACATTGGGGATAGAGGGGATTGAAGCGGGGGGGAACCTTTTCATCGGCCGCTTGAAAGGCTACTTTTGCGATCGCCATTGCCGTTAACCAATCCCGACCGGTGGAAGCAATACAACCGGCAGCGGCGATATGATTATCTCTGCGGCTGCCCACTGCCATTAAACCAGCAGGATTGAGACTATTTGCCCCAATACCGAAAGTTTTAGTTAATAAAGACTCTAAACCAGGGATTTGCGATTCAATGGCTTGTATCCGGGCTATAGCTCGATCGTACCAGAAAGCTCGCGAATCCTCTAGCGTACCGTCCTTATCAAAAACAATCCCTTGAATATCTCTAAATTCTCGATTACCACAGCGAATTATCGGCAAATAAACCTCCTTATTTTTACCTATATTGTCAGTCATCATTTTAGCTTTCAGGATTAAGGAGACAGGATTCAGGAGACAGGAGATTATTTCTATTTATTCTCCCCATCCCCCCACTTCCCTACTTCCCACTTCCCTACTTCCCACACCCTACACCCCACACCCCACACCCCACACCCTACACCCTACACCCTACACCCCACACCCCACTTCCCCACACCCCACACCCCACTTTCCTATACCTTTTAAACAGGATTTAGTATTACTCCTCAAAAGCGGCTTTTTGCTGACGGACTAAATCGACACCGCGGGAAGTTCCCAGACGGGTGGCCCCGGCCCGGATAAGAGCGATCGCTTGTTCTAGGGTGCGAATTCCGCCGGATGCTTTAATTCCTACCCGGCCTTTGCTAATTTCCTTGAGAAACTTCACATCGCTAACCGTTGCACCTCCAAACCAGCCGGTACTGGTTTTTAGATAACTAACTCCTGCATCCATGCAAATTTCCGCCGCTAAACGTTTCTCGGTGTCCGTCAGTTGCGAGGTTTCCAGAATCGCTTTCACCGTCTGGCCGGTTTCCTGACAAATACTAGCAATTTCTTGGAATAATTGCTCAGATTTCCCATCTTTTAGCCAACCGAGATTAATAACCACATCTAACTCCTTGGCACCATTATCTACGGCTTCTAAAGCCTCATAACGTTTAACTGCGGAGGTAGTGGCCCCTGCGGGAAAACCAATCACGGTAGAAACTAAAGTTTTTTTGCCGTGGAGTAACTGCACCGCTTGCTTAACGGCAGCGGGATAAACGCAGACGGTGGGAAAACGATATTGTTCGGCCTGTTGACAGTAAGCCTCTAATTGTTCACTGGTGGCGGTGGGGATGAGGAGAGAATGGTCGATATATTGTGCTAAATCTAGATCAGAATCGGTGATAGCCATTATCTACGCCTCAATATAGTCAATCGATCGCTATTTTCTCATTTTATGGAAGTCACACAGCAAAGTCATCTCTCGCTAACCTAGAAATTCCGAGACTAGCAAAAATCCAGTAACCTAGGAAGAAACCGTCACAAGTGAAGACTAGGAGACAATAGACCTATGTTAGAAGCCTATCATCAGCACGTTGCCGACCGAGCGAAATTAGGTATCCCTCCCCTTCCCCTCAACGCCCAACAAACGGCGGAATTATGCGAAATACTCAAAAATCCGCCCGAAGAACTCAGGGGAGAATTGCTGACCCTGCTGCGTGACCGTGTTCCCCCCGGAGTTGACGAAGCGGCCTACGTTAAAGCGGGATTTTTAACAGGAATTGCCAAAGGTGAAATAAAATCTAACGTTATCTCCCCCCAGGGTGCGGTTAGCTTACTGGGAACCATGGTCGGTGGTTATAACGTTCATTCTCTGATTGAACTGCTGAAATCCAGAGATATTAATATCGCCGCCGCTGCTGCCAGCGCTTTAAGTAAAACCCTGCTGGTATTCGACGCATTTAACGAGGTTTTGGAATTATCCGACACCAATCCCTATGCTAAACAGGTTATCGATGCTTGGGCCAATGGCGCTTGGTTTATCGCTAAACCGAAACTTGCTAAAGAAATTACCGTCACCGTTTTCAAAGTACCCGGGGAAACCAATACAGATGACCTATCTCCCGCTCCCCATGCCACCACCCGGCCCGATATTCCCCTCCATGCCTTGGTAATGTTAGAAACCCGTCAACCGGGGTCTTTAGAAACCATTGCCGAATTGAAAAAATTAGGCCATCCGGTCGCCTATGTGGGGGATGTGGTCGGGACTGGTTCCAGCCGAAAATCGGCGATTAACTCGGTTCTCTGGCATATTGGCGATGATATTCCCTTTGTGCCTAATAAACGTGCTGGTGGCTATATTTTAGGCAGTAAAATCGCCCCTATCTTCTTTAACACTGCTGAGGATTCCGGCGCTTTACCGCTTGAATGCGATGTTAGCCAAATGAACACGGGGGATGTGATTAAAATCTATCCCTACGAAGGCAAAATCACCAACGAAGCGGGCGCAACTATTAGCACCTTTAGCCTCAAACCTGAGACAATTCTGGATGAAGTGCGGGCCGGCGGTCGTATTCCCCTCTTAATCGGTCGCAGTCTCACCGATAAAACCCGTCACGCCTTGGGACTTGAGGCTAGTACCCTATTTACTCGTCCAACTATGCCTAGTGACACGGGTAAAGGTTACACCCTAGCGCAAAAAATGGTCGGCAAAGCTTGCGGTTTACCCGGGGTGCGGCCGGGTACTTCCTGTGACCCAATTATGACTACGGTAGGGTCTCAGGATACCACCGGCCCGATGACCAGGGACGAGTTAAAAGAGTTAGCCTGTTTAGGTTTTAGCGCCGATTTAGTCATGCAGAGTTTCTGTCACACGGCAGCCTATCCGAAACCGGTTGATATTCAAACTCATCACCAATTACCCGACTTTTTCTCTACCCGGGGTGGGGTCGCTTTACGTCCGGGAGATGGCATTATTCACTCCTGGTTAAATCGGATGTTATTGCCGGATACGGTGGGGACTGGAGGCGATTCTCATACTCGTTTTCCCCTGGGAATTTCCTTTCCTGCGGGGTCGGGTTTAGTGGCATTTGCGGCCGCTTTGGGAGTAATGCCTTTGGATATGCCGGAATCGGTTTTAGTGCGTTTTACGGGGGAATTACAACCCGGTGTAACTCTGCGCGATATTGTTAATGCTATTCCCTACGTTGCCATCCAAGAAGGCAAATTAACCGTGGAAAAACAGAACAAAAAAAATGTTTTTAACGGTCGCATTATGGAGATGGAAGGGCTGCCGGATTTGAAATTAGAACAGGCTTTTGAGTTAACCGATGCCACGGCGGAACGTTCCTGTGCCGGTTGTACGATTAAGTTAAGTACCGAGACAGTGGCGGAATATTTGCGCTCTAATGTGGCCCTGTTAAAAAATATGGCGGCCCGGGGTTATAGTGATGCCAAAACTATCCTACGTCGGGTAGCAAAAATGGAACAATGGTTAGCTAATCCTGTCCTGATGGAGGCGGATAAGGATGCCGAATATGCGGATATTATCACCGTCAACTTAAACGAGATTAAAGAACCAATTGTTGCTGCACCCAATGACCCCGATAATATCAAGTTAATGTCGGAATGCGCCGGGGATACAATTGATGAGGTGTTCATCGGTTCTTGTATGACTAATATCGGTCATTATCGCGCCGCCGCTAAGATATTAGAAGGAGCAGGAGTTGCTAAGGCTAAACTGTGGATTTGTCCCCCCACCCGCATGGATGAAAAACAATTGCGCGATGAGGGAATGTACGGCATTTTTGCCGCTTCTGGGGCGCGTACCGAGATGCCGGGATGTTCCCTTTGTATGGGTAATCAAGCGCGGGTTGAAGACAGAGCGACGGTATTTTCAACCTCGACTCGTAACTTCAATAATCGCATGGGAAAAGATGCGCGAGTCTATCTCGGTTCCGCAGAATTAGCGGCGGTTTGTGCGCTGCTGGGACGCATTCCCACCGTCGAGGAATACCTGGCAATTGTCACCGAGAAAATTAATCCTTTTGCCAGCGATTTATACCGCTATTTGAACTTTAATGAAATCGCTGGTTTTGAGGATGAAGGCCGGGTAATTCCCCTAGAAGATTTACCTAAAATTGAGGATATATTAGGTATTCCTTCCGGTGTTTTGAGTTAGTATGAAGTTGAGGGTGAGCTATGAAAAGCTCACCTTATTGACGATTTTTGTGACCAAGGAGATTAAAATCATGAAATTAGACCAGTTTGAATATATTTCTAACCGAGGCGAACCTAATGAATGGCTTATTGATGGATGTCAGTTAGGCAATATTAATTTAATCGTTGGTAAAAATGCCAGTGGAAAATCAAGAATTGTCAAAAGTATATATAAGCTATCAGAACTATTATCTGGAAGTGACAAAATCGATCAATTGTTTAGAAAGGATACATGGCTGTTTAGAAAGGATACATGGCATTTATTTTTTGATCGCACCACAAATTGTGAAACAGAATATTTTCTAGAATTAGAAAATGGAGAAGTTCTCCAAGAAAAGCTAATTATTGGTAGCGAGCAACTTTTAGAAAGAAATGAGTCGGGAGAAGGTAGAATTTTTGCCCAAGAACTTAATCAGTATATGCGCTTTCAAACACCTAAAACAGAATTAGCAGTAGTCAAGCGTCGAGATACTATCCAGCATCCTTTCTTGGAAGATATTTATAAATGGTCTAGCTCTCTAAGATTCTATGAATTTGGAACACAACTGGGAAAATATACCCTAGCTAAATTGCCGCCAACAACAGAATTATTAAAAGCTAAAACAGATACTAAAGATTCTGATTATGTTGTTGGAATATTTGTGCTGGGAAAACGAGAACATAGTGAATTCACTCAAAGAATTATTGACGATATGAATAGAATCGGTTATCAAATTGCAAAGATAGAAACTAAAGTACCGAGTTTTTTCAAGTCTAATATTTCGCCTCCTGAAAATTTAGACGAGGATTCATACAATTTACCAAAGTTTTTGTATGTGCAAGAAGATGGGTTAAAGTCTGTCACGGAACAATCGGAAATATCTCAAGGAATGTTCAGAGCTTTATCATTATTTATTCAGATTAATTACGCTATTTTGTCAGATCAGCCTAGTTGTATTATTATTGATGATATCGGGGAGGGTTTGGATTTTCAACGATCTTCAGCTATAATTAAACTTTTAATTGAGAAGGCGAAAACAGGCTTAGTGCAACTTATCATGACCACTAATGATGAGAATATCATGAATGGTGTTCCTCTTGAGTATTGGTCAGTTATCGAACGACAACCGGGAGTCGCTAAATTACATAACTATGCTAATTCTCCCGAACAATTTGAACAGTTTAAACATATTGGACTGAATAACTTTGATTTTTTTGCTAGTGAATACTACTTGCAGGAACCTAATTCAGAGGAAGTGATAGATTGATGTTACAGAAAAAACTAGCGATTTTTGTGGAAGGACAGACCGAAAGAATATTGATAACCAGGTTACTTCAAGAAATTGCAGGATACAAAAAAGTTTCTGTGGAAGTTTATCAAGTGCGCGGGGATAAAGCTAATCGCAAAATTCAACAGCTAAAATCAAATTCTATCGAAGTTGCTCCTTTCTTTATTCTTTTGTATGATTGCGGATGTGGTTCTCATGTACTTTCCGATATAAAAAAACAATATGTTAGTTTAACTAATAATGGTTATGAAAAAATTTTAGGTTTACGAGATTTATATCCCGAAACTCTAGAAAATAGAACTAAGGTAGAAAATGGCATTAAAGGATTTTTAAAACCTTTACTTCAGAACAAGGGAATTCCCATTTCGATGATTTTAGTGATTATGGAAATTGAAGCTTGGTTTTTAGGTGAATACAGTTTTCTGACTAAAATAGATAGTTGTTTAACATCTAAGTTTATTCTAGACAATTTAGGTTTCGATCTAAATGCCCTAGATGTAGAACAAATACCACATCCTAGTCAAGTGCTGGACAGTATTTATCAATTAATACAACGAAGCTATGATAAAAGCGAAACGACTGTGGAAGAAATAGCTAGTATCCTAAATTATGAGTTTATATATTTGCATCTAGTTGAAAAGATTAAACAACTCAAGCAGCTTATTGATGCAATTAACCTTTTTTTACAGTAAAAATACATCTACAGCATTTCTCATAAAACTGATAGACGGTTGACAGCTTAGATGTGTAATTAATTTTGCTTAGGGACTGACAGCTATTTAAATATACTTTTGCCACTTCATCCCTGGCTCGCCAGTTCAAGGTTTAGATATTTTCCGAGCAAAAGTGCTACAATGTAATCTTAGGGTTCAAAACAATCAAGGAGAAGAGCATGGTCAGCAAAATTGATCGCCAAGCATTTTTACAATCCTTAATCGTGCCACCGGGTAAAGAAATTTCTCTGCACAAAGACTACGATCCCGGGTTTAAGCCAGACTACATTACCAAAGAAGATGCCACGCTGCTGCTGCAACAGGGGATCGAAAAAATGGCCGAGTTTCAAGATAAACTTTATGCTCAGGATACCTATGCCCTGTTAATTAATCTGCAAGCCATGGATGCGGCGGGTAAAGATGGTACGATCAGGCACGTTATGTCGGGTTTAAATCCCCAAGGCTGTCAGGTATTTAGCTTTAAAGTTCCCTCGGCCGAAGAACTAGATCACGATTATCTCTGGCGATATTATAAAGCCTTACCGGAGCGGGGTCGTATCGGTATTTTTAATCGTTCTTACTACGAAGAATTATTAGTCGTGCGCGTCCATCAAAATTTATTGGAACGGCAAAAACTCCCCCCGGAAGATAGAACCAAGAAAGTTTGGCAGCGACGTTTTGAGGAGATTAATAATTTTGAAAAATATCTGGTTAATAATGGGGTTATTGTCCTAAAATTCTTTCTCAATGTTTCTAAAGGAGAACAGAAAAAACGATTTTTGGAAAGAATTGATCGCCCAGAAAAAAACTGGAAGTTTTCCGAAAATGATGTCAAAGAAAGAGCTTTTTGGGGTGATTACATGAAAGCCTACGAGGAGGTATTCAATCATACCAGTACCGAATGGGCCCCCTGGTATATTATCCCGGCTGATCGCAAATGGTTTACCCGTTTAGCTGTGGGGGCGGTTATTTATCACACCCTGGAATCCCTCGGTTTACGATATCCCACCGTCACCGAAGAACATCGCCAAGCTTTACTGAAAGCCAAAGAAATCCTCGAAAATGAGCCAGATTAAAAATGGAAGAAAATCCCGAAAAAGCGATAATTGCCGGAAAATCGATCGTATAATCAATCTCGATTTTCAAGAATTACCCCTATGAATTATCGCATCGATCGCCGCACCTATGCAGAAACCTACGGCCCCACCGTCGGAGATAAAGTTCGCCTAGCAGACACGGAATTATTTATCGAAGTCGAAAAAGATTTCACCAGCTACGGCGATGAGGTAAAATTCGGCGGCGGTAAAGTAATTCGCGATGGTATGGGCCAATCCCCCATTTCTAGGGAAGATGGGGCGGTAGATCTAGTGATTACTAATGCCTTAATTCTCGACTGGTGGGGCATCGTTAAAGCCGATGTGGGCATTAAAGACGGCAAAATTTATAAAATCGGTAAAGCGGGCAATCCCCACATTCAAGATAATGTCGATATTATTATCGGTCCTGCCACCGAGGCATTAGCCGGGGAAGGGATGATTTTGACGGCAGGGGGGATTGATGCCCATATTCATTTTATCTGTCCCCAACAAATTGAGACAGCGATTGCGTCTGGGATTACCACAATGATTGGTGGCGGGACCGGACCTGCGACGGGAACTAATGCCACCACCTGCACCCCGGGAGAATGGAACATCTATCGAATGCTAGAGGCGGCCGAAGCTTTCCCGATGAATTTGGGTTTTTTGGGTAAAGGCAATAGCAGTCAGCCGGAAGGACTAGCGGAACAGGTAAAAGCGGGGGTAATTGGCTTAAAACTCCATGAAGATTGGGGAACCACTCCGGCAGCCATTGATACCTGTTTAAGCGTGGCCGATAAGTACGATGTGCAGGTGGCGATTCATACGGATACTCTCAATGAGGCCGGTTTTGTCGAGGCCACTATCGCCGCTTTTAAAAATCGCGTCATTCACACCTACCACACGGAAGGGGCCGGCGGTGGTCATGCTCCCGATATTATCAGGGTTTGCGGGGAAATGAACGTTTTACCCTCCTCTACTAATCCCACCCGTCCCTATACGACGAATACCTTAGAGGAACACCTCGATATGTTGATGGTTTGTCATCATTTAGACCGGAGTATTCCCGAAGATGTGGCTTTTGCTGAATCCCGCATCCGCCGCGAAACTATTGCCGCCGAGGATATTCTCCACGATTTAGGGGCTTTTAGCATCATTTCCTCCGATTCTCAAGCGATGGGACGAGTGGGAGAAGTAATTATCCGCACTTGGCAAACTGCCCACAAAATGCGGGTACAACGGGGCAGACTGACCGGGGAAACGGGAGAGAATGATAATCTGCGGGCAAGACGATATATTGCTAAATATACGATTAATCCTGCTATTACTCATGGTATATCCGATCATGTCGGTTCCATCGAGGTGGGCAAATTAGCCGATTTGGTTCTCTGGAAACCGGCATTTTTTGGCGTAAAACCGGAAATTGTCCTGAAAGGCGGTTTAATCGCCTGGGCGCAAATGGGCGACGCTAATGCCAGTATTCCCACACCCCAACCGGTTTATATGCGTCCCATGTTTGCCTCTTTTGGTGGTGCGATCGCCAAAACTTCCTTGACATTTGTTTCTAAATATGCTATGAAAGCGGGCATTCCTGAGAAGTTAAAGCTGAAAAAAACCGCCGTGGCCGTGTCGAATACGCGCAATATCAGTAAGGCCAGTATGAAGCTGAATGACGCTTTACCGCGCATGGAAGTTAATCCCGAAACCTACGAAGTGCGTGCTGACGGGGAATTATTAATCTGTGAACCTGCTACGGTTTTACCCATGGCCCAACGCTATTTCTTATTTTGAATTCTGGTTTTTTTAAAACCCTATTTTTTTGGCGTTTTGGAATGCAGGAGGCAAGAGGATAGGCGGTTAAAATCCGTCTTGGCTTCTGCTTGAATGAGAACTATAATGGCGAGACTATCATATTTGATCTTAAACTGTGCCAAAAACGTTCAAAATCGAAGTCAAGAGCAAGAAACCCACGCCAAATCAAAATTATGACGTATGACGTGGGAAGATGTCACATTTTTCAGGCAGCGGATGGCACCAAATTCATCAGCTTAAGATAAGGTTGTTGAAAAGTATGAAGACGGCGCTCGTCACTGCTAAGAATTCCCTGCTTATAATCCCTTGAGTTATCGATTGAAACCATTCCTAGCTGGACTGATTCGCAGACAGGTTTGTCTTCATCCCAAACTTGAGTAACTAAGTTAGCTGAGGCTTTGCTACTCATATCAAATAGAATTTTCTCCAGACTGGCATTATCAAGTTTTCCCATAAAGGTATAGTTGGTAACCTTGGTTTCTGTAGAACTAAGAGGCGTGAAAACGTGCATATTTAAAGACATCCCAAACAGAGTGGACAAGGTTAAAAGTGGGAAAATCAAATAATGCTGGTAGCCATCTATCTTCAGTTTTCGATCTGCAAAAGCTGTGGTAAACTTTCTGACTTTTGCATCTAGCTTTTTCGCTTTACTGAGGTAAGTCGAATGGAAGTCGTCATTCCAATAATACCCATCAACTGCTCCATACTTGCCCAGAGAGTTGGGATGGACATCCCAGATGTGGTAGCTATCTAAAGTATTTTCAACGATAATTTTCCAGTTGGCTTTAATGATCATTTCTTGACAGTCAACTTTCTCACCCATTGACTCTGAAAAATCTAATAACCGACTATACATCCCTCCTAAATACTCTTTGAGGGTCAGACCATCATCATTTTTTTTCACAAAAACAAAGGAGCCACAAGTATCAACTAACCATTGTTTCAATTGGAAAGATTCCGGTGTACAATCGGAAAAATCGAAGCGGGACTGTAAGGGAATGTTAATCGGGATGCCAGCACTGTCATAAATCCATCCGTGGTAGGGACATCTAACTGGCCCATTCCCCTTTTCCTCTTGATGAATCTTACTAAAACGATGGGAACAGATATTATCAAACGCTCGTAATTCTCCACGAAAATTCTGGACAAAAATAGCTTGTCCTCCTAGATCTTTAGCAATATAGTCATTATGATTTTCTAAATCGGTGGTCAATCCGACAAAGTTCCAAAGGTTTTGAAAGAGAACTATTTGCTCTTTCTTGAAAATCTCGGGATCGGAATACCAAGAAATCGGCACAAGGGTTTTCATTGTTAATTCTCCTCTTCAAGATTCTAGTTTTTAATTATAAACCTCAATCTTTATGGACTTTCTCAAGTCTGAAAAAATTAAGCTTGTTTTTATAATTCATAGGTAATACAAATTAGTTTGAGTTCTTTTTCTGCATCTTCAAGTAGCGTCCGCAGCCAAGTAATGCGATATTCAAGCTCCTCCTTATACTGGACAATCTCTTCTAGGGAACTGGAAGTCAGAGAAGCAACCGACTTAGGTGCCTGTTGAAATTCGCCTTGCATCTGAGCGATAAAATCTCCGACTTCCCCTTCGGGTTGCTCGACTTCTGCTCTCTTTTGACTCACTTTTCTTGCTAGTGCTTGATTTTCTTCGAGAGCCTCTTCAAGTGCTTGTTGTATCCGAATTAGTCGAGATTGCAAACCTTCGTTGGAGAGCTTCTGCTCTGCAAGAGTATTCTCAAGTCCCGTCAGTTCAGCTTGCAAGCTTTCTCGGATTGTTCCTTGCTCCTCAAGTTTTTGTTGTAGCTCGCTCAAGCTTGTTGAGAGAGCTAACTTCAGATGAGGGAAATAGCTCCCTACTTCCCTCATCTCTTTGGGCAAAGCTAGTGACTCTAGATGAGTGGAAGGATTAAAATCTCCACTCCCTAATGCCCTCAACTCAAGCTGAATCTGATTGAAACCCCGCTCCATTTGATTAATTGTTATTAATTCCAAAGCAAAAGTAAATCCTCCTACAAGAATAGCCACAAGGAACGCTAGGAAAATCTGCCACGGCAGTTGGGATGGGAGAAGATTACTAGACTGCTGCTGAAGTTGGAGCGAGGCATGAATTGCTAGAAACACGGCTATAAAGACAGATAAAGTAACGATAATAGCTATCAATATCTGTTGTTTTTTGAGAGAAGCTCTCTGAAAATCAAGAAACATTATTTGGCTTTTTTGCGGGAACTAACAGTATAGTCTTTAAAGACTATACTGTCTGGGGATTTAGGGATTTTTACTAAATTGGGTTTGGGCAATTTGCTGAGTTGCTTTTTCTTTGTAGGTCTCGAGGATTTATCCTAATTTATCGTCATCTTCTTCTATCAGCATATCTAAAGTGGAAAGTTCGCTGGCGACCTCTCCTTGTTCTGCCGCCAGTAAATTGGCTGCTCGATAGGCTTCTGCCGCTTCTTTGGTAAATCCTTGACGAGTATAAAGATCCCCCCATAATTTTTGTTTTTTGGCTTCTATGGGTTTTTTGTTCGGCAGATCGCGTAAAATCTCGGCTGCTTCATCGAGAGCATTGCTTGCAATTAAAGCCTCTATATAACCCATTTTGGCAACGACAGGAATTTTAGGATTTAATTGCTGAGCACCTTCAAAATTTTTGCGGGCGAGGTTATATTGTTTTTGTTTTAGGTAGATATTTCCTAGGGCTTGATAAGCACTCCAAGCTGTTGGATTCATCCTCAGTGCAGACTCGATTTCATCAATTGCTGCCTTTGTATTTCCTTGTTCTTGGTAAATCTGAGACATGAGCAAGCGCCCTGGAGTTAACTGAGGGTTAAAGACCAGTGCTTTTTGAACTTGCTCTTTAGCTTGAGGGTATTTCTTTTGCTTTAATAAAACCCTCCCCATCCCCAGATAACCAGCAGGGGTAGTAGGGTCGATATTAAGGGCATCTTTAAAAGCTTCAATGGCCGAGTCCAGTTCATTTTGCTTGTAGTAAACATTGCCAACGGCAAGAGCAGCTTTAGCCATCATTGGGTCAATTCTCCTCGCCGACCCGAAGTGGATCAAAGCTCCTTCATAATCTTTTTGTTTTAAACAGATGCTGCCTATACCAAGATGAGCTTGCTTAGAGCCTGGGTCTTTTTCAAGGATTTCTTCAAAAGCCTCCCGAGCTTCATCATAGCGCTTTTCCTTCATTAGTTGAGACGCTGTTTTAATTGATGGGCTTTTTTGAGTAGGCTTGGTAACTCGCTTGACTTGCGGCGTAAACGACATTGAAGGATTCCTCCACATCAAATATTTCCCTTCCGATTATACCGCTTCTTTTCCGAGTAATGCAATACCCAAGATTAACAAGGTCATCGCATCTTAACAATTATTAACAAAATGAACTTTATGTGATGTAAGTTGCCTACCCAGAATTCAGGCATATTTGAGGAGAATTTGCCATCTCAGTTGTTAAGCAACAATCGACTAAATAGGTTAGGCTTAGGGTAAGCCTAACCGTTATCTCTTGACATTGCGGGATTTTTTAACTACATTGGTGGGGAACATTTTGTATATAGATACACATGATTAACCATCTCATGTATATTGTTATGGATAGCTGCCGTCATGACAGCTACTCTGCGGCATCAACTCCCAATATGGATCGGCTGGGTAAGGCTGAACGCCGGTATAGCTATGCTTCTTGGACATCCCCTTCCCACTATGCTATGTTGATGGGCATGGTTCCTCACAAAAGTCCTCGGGGCGTGTTTGCCTCTGAAGTTTATAAACAAGAATTTGCTAAATGGGTAGATCGTTTAGGAATCCCAGACTTGTCCTTTAAAACCTTTATTCCCCAACTCTCCTTACCGAAAGTCTTAAAAAACCAAGGTTATAAAACTATTGGCCGAGTTTCTCTACCTGTTCTCAACCAATTTACGAGTATTAATAAGTACTTTGATGACTATCGACTAATGCCCACTCACAATGAATTTGCCAAAATGGTTGAGGAAGTAGAATTTCCCGACGAACAACCTCAGTTTTACTTTTTTAACTTAGGAGAAACCCACTATCCTTATATGCTGGAAGAGGATGAACTGCCCCATATATCTGGAGTGCATGGAGTTTTTAAGAGAATGGACGATCTGCTGCAAACTGAAACCGAGACAGAAAAAAAAGCCGAAAAGTCATTTTTCAATTCAGCAGAAATGGAGCAGCTACACAAACAGCAAATTCGTTGTGTTGAGTATGTCGATGGTTTGCTAGGTGAGCTATTTCGTAAATGTCCTGCTAACACTCACATTATTGTCACTGCAGATCATGGAGAGTTGTTTGGAGAAGACGGTTATTTCGGACACGGGCCTGTGATGCACGAAAAATGCTTTGAAGTTCCCTTCTTAGAAGGATTATGTCCCCAAATTTAAAATAAAACCAAGACAAGGAATTGTTATATGCCAGTCATTACTTCTTATGAACCATTTTCCCTGCAACCCGAATACCTAGAAGCAAACCGAGAATTTCTACACAGTTTGCCCTTAGAAAATGTCAGCCAGGTTCTCGATCTTGCTTGCGGTACAGGAACTCTCAGTGAATTGCTCCTAGAAATCAAACCAGAGGTAGGGATTGTTGGCATAGATATTTCGACAGAATCTCTCGAGATTGCGCGGGAATTATTTAAAGAAAAAAAGATGCTCGTTCAAGACCATGACGCGCTTAATTCAGCTTTAAAATCCGGGCAAAGTGCTGTGCTTCTAAAAGTCGGTAGTGCTGATGATTTTGACTTAGAACCGGCAAGCATGGATCTCGTCCTGATGGGCAATGCCATCCATTTACTTCCCGACAAAGAGAAATTAATCCAAAGTATCAGTCGAGTCTTGCGTCCTGGCGGAATTTTTGCCTTTAATTCTTGCTTTTTTATCGGCACCTATCCCGAGGGAACAGAATCGATCTATACTGAATGGATGAAAGAAGCCTTAGCTATCGTCTCCGAGAAACTGCTCCAATTGCAGCAAGCTGGTCAAGAAGGCATTCGCAGAAAGCGCGGTAAGGGGAATCGAGCTTTTGGCAATGAATGGTTCTCTCCACTTCAATGGCGGGATTTGCTCAATAGTCACCATTTAGAGATTATTCAGGATAAGCAGCGTACTGTCATGCTGACCCAGCGAAGTTTGGAAACCATTGGCGCCTATGCAGGGTTTGCTGAAGTCGCCTTAAGTGGCTATCCGGTAGAGATAGCTAGTGAAGCTTTGCAAGAAGCGGCGGCAGTTACTTTAAACAATCTACAAATCAAAGAAATTCCCCGACTTTGGTTGGAGATAGTAGCCGTGAAAAACTGAACTTTCTAGAGGTGATTTTTGACTATTAATAACCTTAGATATTTATGAAAATTGGTTTATGCTTAAAACACCTTGCAACGCAATCGCCGGCTTTTTAGGCAGTGGCAAAACTACACTTTTAAGAAATTCCCTAGAAAAAGTCTTTCAAGAGAAGCGCGTGGCGATTATCATGAATGAAATTGGCGACTTGGGAATTGATGGTAAAGTAGTATCAGGATTTGAAAGTATAGATAAAGTAGTAGAATTGAACAGTGGTTGCGTCTGCTGTAGTGTTGACATCTTCTCTTTACACAACGCCTTTCGGGAAATTCAAGAACAAATAAAGCCCGATTTAATAGTCATAGAAACCACTGGACTGGCAAATCCCTTTCCCCTGATCCAGCGCCTCCATTATCTCGATGTCATTCTCGATTCAGTAATCACCTTAGTAGATGCTTCAGAGTTTTTGCGGTTGGCAGCCGAAGAAGAAGTACTCAACGAGCAGGTAAGGGCGGCAGATTTTCTGATCTTGAATAAGACAGATTTAGTGACAGAACTAGAAATTGAGCGAGTCGAAAGCCATCTCCGTCAATTGAATCAAAGAGCCCCCTTATTTAAAACTACTCACAGCAATATCGATCCCAAATTATTGTTCGCCCTAGGAGCTAATCTTTACAGAAGGCAATCAAAGCTACTGGAAACTCAAGTAACCAAATCTGCTCATGGTTTCCGCGACAGCCATCAAGATTTTTCCTCTTTTTCTTATCAGACAGAACGATTGGTGAACTTGGATAAATTCAAGCAATTTCTCGGAGAACTTTCCCCAAAAGTTTACCGTGCCAAAGGAATTCTCAATTTAGATGATAGAGCAACATCCTGTCTGTTTAATTTTATTTGCGGTCGTTTTGATTTTCAGGTTGTGGCCCCCGATATCTGCGGAAAAATGCCAACGCAAGCGGTTTTTATCGGTCGCAACTTAGAACAAGAGCAAACAGCTATCATCCAGCAATTACAGGCTTGTCAAGATAGTTAAATTAATCAAAATTAGAGGTTATGATGGATAAATTCAACTGCTTTTCTCTGAGTCCCATTGAGCTAGAACACCCTGGTTTAGCCATCGCCAGCATTCGGGCTGGGGGAATCGGGATACTCGATCGAGAATTTTGTCAACCAGAAAATCTAGAGCGAGCAATTAGTAATCTAGAGCAGGTTTTAGCTTTAAAAAATGCTCCTAGAGCAGCCGGACTGAGACTGAATTTAACACAGATCGAGCAGAGCAGCCAACTTTTGGCTAGATTGGAACTGGAATCTCACTGGTTGATTCTCAGTGGCTGGCAAGAGGCAACTGCTGAAACGCTCAGAGAGAAATTACAGCTTCTTTCTGGGGAAAATCGCCTAATTTTGCTGGAAATAACCGATGCCAATCAACTGCCTCTCTTAGCTTCTCTGTTTCCTTTCCTGGCTGGATTGGTAGCCAAAGGACAGGAAAGTGGCGGTTGGGTAGGGGAAGATCCCGCTTTCATCCTCACTCAGAAATTATTGAAAACCTCCTCCCTGCCCATCTATGTGCAAGGAGGAATCGGTATTCATACCGCGTCCGCCTGTCGGGCTGCCGGTGCGGCGGGCGTCGTCTTAGACGATCAATTATGGCTGATGCCCGAATCTCCTCTGCCTGGAGAATGGCAAGAATACTTACGTTACTTAAACGGGCAAGAAGCGAGCGCCATCGGCGAGAGGTTGGGGCGCGCTTGTCGTGTATTGTCCCGTCCCGGTTTTGCTGCCGTTGCCAAGTTGCAAGAAATGGCGGGACAGATAGAGATTCAAGAAGAAGCCTCAGTTTCTGGCCAGATCTGGCAGCAACGAGCCACCTCCCTGATTGGCTGGGAAAATCCTGCTACTCAAGCTTGGCCAATGGGACAAGCGAGCGGGTTAGCGGCTGATTTCCGCAAGCGTTACCAGACCACGGGTAAATTTGTGCAAGCCCTGCTCAAGGGCAGTCAGGAACAGGTGCAGACAGCCCAGGAGCTAAAACCTCTACAAGCGGAAACTCCCTTGGCAGTTTCCCACGGCACCAAATATCCTATTGTCCAGGGGCCAATGACTAGAGTCAGCGATACGGCAGAATTTGCCCATGCAGTTGCTCGCTCAGGCGGACTGCCCCTCTTGGCTTTGGCTCTGATGCGGGGAAAACAGGTCGGGGAACTGTTGCAGAAAACCCAAGCCCTTCTCGGAGAGCTACCTTGGGGTATTGGCATCCTTGGCTTTGTTCCACAGGCAATTAGGGAAGAACAACTGCAAGAAGTCCAGAAAATTAAGCCGCCTTTTGCCTTGATTGCCGGGGGCAGGCCGGATCAGGCAGCGAGGTTGGAAGCCCAAGGAATTGCCACCTACCTCCATGTTCCCGTGCCAGCACTCCTGAAAATGTTCCTCGAACAGGGGGCGCGGCGGTTTATTTTTGAAGGGCGAGAATGCGGAGGACACGTGGGGCCACTGAGCAGTTTTGTCCTCTGGGAAAGCATGATCGCTACCCTGTTAGAGAAAGTACCAGCTGGAGCAGAGCAGCAAATTCACGCCATCTTCGCCGGTGGGATTCATGACGCTCTCTCGGCCGCTATGATCAGTGCCATGGCCACTCCTTTGGCAGTAAGGGGCATGAAAATTGGCGTGTTAATGGGCAGTGCCTACCTCTTTACTGAGGAAGCAGTGGCTTGTGGAGCAATCCTGCCAGAGTTTCAAGCCCAAGCCCTCAGTTGCCAATCGACCATCAACTTAGAAACCGGACCGGGCCATGCCAGCCGTTGCGCTGTCACCCCATTTGCCCGCGAATTCTACGACACCCGCCGGCAAATGGCAGCCCGGGGCAGTTCTGCCGAAGAAATTAAGAACGTTTTGGAAGACCTGACTCTAGGACGGTTACGGATAGCTACCAAAGGTTTGCGGCGCAATGAGACAGGCCAAATAGTCTCGGTCAACCAAGAGCAACAGGTTAGCGAAGGGATGTACATGATCGGTCAGGTGGCAACCATGCGCCATCAAGTGATCAGCGTCAGTAGCTTGCACCAAGAAGTAGCTGAAGGCAGCGGCCAACTCCTGACTTCTCTTTCCCCAGCAGGTGAAGAGAAAGTCCCCGCTCCAACCCGACCCTCAGATATTGCCATCGTTGGCATGGCGACCCTCGTTCCTAAAGCAGACGCACCGGAGACTTTTTGGAAAAACATCCTCTCCCGGGTAAAAGCTATTGGCGAAATTCCCGCTCACCGTTGGGACTGGCGTTTGTACTACGATGCTGACCCACAAACACGAGATAAGGTCTATTCCAAATGGGGTGGTTTCATCGATGAGGTTCCCTTCGATCCTCTGCGCTTTGGGATTCCTCCCGTATCTCTCAAGTCCATCGAACCACTACAGCTATTGACTTTGGAGGCTGTGCGAAGAGCCTTAGAAGATGCGGGTTACGGGGGAGGAGATTTCGACCGAGAACGTACCTCAGTCATCTTGGGTGCGGGCGGAGGGATAGGAGATCTGGGCGGGCAGTATGCAGCGCGAGCAGAAGTGCCGAGGGTGGTTGAAAATCCCTCCCCACAGATCTGGGATCGTCTACCAGAATGGACGGAAGAAACTTTTCCAGGTTTACTGTTGAATGTGGCAGCTGGCAGGGTGGCCAACCGTTTTAACTGTGGAGGCTCTAACTTCACTGTTGATGCGGCCTGTGCTTCTTCCTTGGCTGCTATTGACCTAGCAGTGACAGAATTGGAAACGGGACGAAGCAATCTCTGTATTGCAGGGGGCATTGACACAGGGCAAAGCCCTTTTGCTTATTTTTGCTTTAGCAAGACCCATGCCCTCTCTGCCCAAGGTCAACCCCGCTCCTTCGATAAAGCTGCCGACGGGATTGTCATCAGCGAAGGTATTGCCATCGTTGTTCTCAAGCGTCTGGCAGATGCGGAACGGGATGGAGACCGAATTTATGCAGTTATCAAAGCGGTCGCTGGTTCCAGCGACGGTAAGGCCTTGGGTTTAACTGCTCCCCTGCCAGCAGGACAAAAGCGAGCGCTACAGAGAGCTTACGACAAAGCCGGATTTTCTCCCGCTAGTCTAGGACTCTATGAAGCCCACGGCACGGGGACGGTGGCCGGCGATCGAGCAGAATTAGAAACAATTACCAGTTCTCTACAAGCCTCTGGGGCAGAGCAAAAATCCTGCGCTATTGGCTCAATTAAAACCTTGCTCGGACATACTAAAAGTGCCGCTGGGGTCGTTGGACTAATGAAAGTAGCCCTCTCCCTACATCACAAAGTCCTACCCGCTCACTTTGGGGTTGAGACACCCTTAGACCCGATTGTGGATCCAGAAAGTCCGGTCTATCTCTTGAAAGACAATCATCCTTGGCTGACTAATCCCAACCAACCTCGCCGGGGAGCGGTCAGTGCTTTTGGCTTTGGGGGGACGAATTTTCATGCCATTCTCGAGGAGTATGGGGGAGCAGTTCAGAGACCAGCCGTGGGAGGAGATAACTGGCCTTGGGAATTGGTGATCTTGGCTGCCGAGAATCGCCAAGAATTATTGCCAAAAGTGCGGTCTCTGCTGACAGCTTTGCAAGGAGGAGCAAAACCGCGACTGGGAGATCTGGCCTACAGTTGCGCTTTAACAGCGACAAACCACCTAGGCAGGGGAGCAACCCTAGCCATCGTGACCAGTAATTTGTCAGAGTTAGTCGCCAGCTTGTCCTCGGCTCTTAGTTATCTGGCAGGCGATTCTGCCAGTCCCCTGCCCCCTGAGATTCAGTTCTCCGAAGGCCACACCCCCACTGGGACAAAAGCTCTCACTGCTTTTCTCTTTCCGGGGCAGGGGGCGCAATATCCCGGCATGGCCAGGGAAGTTGCTCTCTATAGGCAAGAGATGCGCCAAGCTTTGGAATTTGCCGACAGCCATCTGGACCATCGCTTCCCAAAATTGCTGAGTCAGTATATCTATCCCCCCAGTGCCTATTCAGAAGCGGCCGAAATTAGCAATGAACAACAGCTTAAACAGACTCAAGTAGCTCAACCCGCTCTAGGAGCCGTGGAATCGGGCTATCTAGCCTTGCTGGCCAAGCTGGGCATTAAGGCAGATTTGGCAGCAGGACACAGTTATGGCGAATATACAGCCCTCTACGCTGCCGGTGTGCTATCCCAAGCTCAATTTCTCAATCTTTCTGCCCTTAGAGGCCAGATTATGTCCCAAGCTTGTCAGGGGGTTGAGGGAGCTATGGCTGCCGTGCAAATCACCCGCGAGGAATTGGCACAATATCTTGACAGTTTTCCAGGAGTTGTGGTAGCCAATCACAATGCTCCCCTTCAGTCCGTCATTTCCGGACCACAAGCAGCGATCGAACAAGCAATCAACAGTTTGAACGCGGACGGCATTACCGCTAGAAAGCTGCCTGTGGCCGGAGCTTTTCACTCGCCCTTGCTGGCAGAGGTTCAGGAAGAGTTGACCCGTCAGTTAAATTCTGGCTGCTTTGAGTCTCCCCAGTTTCCTGTCTATGCTAACGCTACAGCCCTTCCTTACCCTTCAGATGCCGATGGCATCCGTGGCCAGTTAAGCCAACAGGCTCTCCGTCCAGTAGAGTTCGTCAGTCAAATTCAGGCTTTATATGAAGCTGGCGCTCGCACCTTTATTGAAGTCGGTCCAAAAAGCATCCTGACCAAGTTCGTCGGTCAAATTTTAGGAGACAAAGAGCATACTTGCGTATCTTTAGATGGGCAAGGGGGAGGACTGCGAGGCTTTCTGCTGGGCTTAGGGACTCTAATTACCAGAGGGCTAGATGTGCAACTCCTTTCTCTGTTTGTCGGACGCCAAGTCCAGCAGCTGCAATTATCTCGACTGGCAGAGCTAACGAGCCCCTCTCAATTAGCACCCACCACTTGGCTGGTTAACGGTGGTGGTGTCAGGTCATTAGGAGCTACCAATAGTTATAGCGGCAAGCTCCCCCCCCTGTCCTTGGAAACGTCTATCCTAGGCAGACAAGACAAAAAAGGGCAAAACGGTAACACCGAGGCGAAGCCAGACTCAGGGATAGAGCGATTTGAGCCAGTCAAGCCGCCTAGTCCTGCCCCTCATGCCCATTCCCCTTCCCAACTCACCGGGTTAAACCCCATAGTTCCTACTAATTCAAATCCGCAACCCAAAATCCAGCGAACAATGTCTGAACAAAATTTTCCCCCGCTCTCCCAACCGGCAACTCCACAGACTTATTCTACTAGCCAAGAACCCTCAGTTGCTGGCTCGGTGGCTTTACAAGCCTATCAAGCTTACCAGCAGACCATGCGTCAGTTTTTGACTCTTCAGGAGAAGGTAATGCTGCAATTTCTCCAAGCCAGTCAGGTAGAAGGAATGACTCCTTCAAGATTGGTGGCTATGCCAGAGCGGAGCCGGCCGGCAGCCCAACCTGTACTTTCCCTTGGCTCCAATGGAGGGGGAAGTGCTAACCTCTCCCCTGCTTCGCCGCCAGTACCCCCCCGAATTTCCCCACCCCCTTCCCGACCCGCTGCACCGCCTCAGATATCCGTTAGTCCCACATCGGTTAGTCCCACAATTGAGCAGCAAGAGCCAGTGCTCAAGCCCCAGCCAGCAGCAGCATCTCCCAATCTGCCAACCCCTGCCGATGCCGTTGTCCCCTCTGTCCTGCTCGAACGGGAGAGTTTGACCAAAACTCTCTTGCAATTGGTCAGTGAACGCACTGGCTACCCAATTGATATGTTGGGCTTGGATCAGGATTTGGAAGCAGAACTAGGAATTGACTCGATCAAGCGAGTGGAAATTTTGGGAGCAATACAGAAAAGTTTGCCCGCTGCTGTCGCTGAAGGTATGCAGTCCCAGATGGAAAATTTGACCAAGGTTAAATCCCTGAACGGCATTGTTCAACAAGTCTTATGCCTCTCACCGTCTGGGACAGTGGAACCCTCAAAAAGCTTGGGAAAGTTCTAGCCCAGGGGGAATCGATTCCACGTTACCTGATGCAAGCACAGGCAGACCCCCTACCCACCGGTCAGTGGCCGCTTCCCCAAGGGCTTTTTCTTATTACTGAAGACGAACTTAGCGTCGCTCCCTACTTGGCAGAGTCTCTGCGGCAAAGAGGGCTGGCGGTAGCACTGATTGAGCGAGCTAGTTTGCCAACACCAAAGGCGTTAGCTGAGGCAGTCAGCAGGGAACGGGAAAAACATGGGCTGGTCGCCGGGATTGTCCACTTGGCTGCTTTAAGCCAAGCGGCTGAGCCAACTACCCTATCTGAGTGGCGGCAATATACGCAAATACAGGCTAAGAGCTTGTTTTACCTGCTCCAGTTGTGTGCTGATGACCTCCGCAAAGGGCAACAGCCAGGCCGCGTCCTGATGGCTTCCTGTTTGGGGGGACAGTTTGGCCGGGATGGTAACTGGGGGACGAGTTTGCCAATTGCAGGTTGTGGCAACGGGCTTTTGAAAACCCTAGGGGCTGAGTGGCCTAACCTCCATGCCAAGGCAGTAGATCTCGATGCCCACCTTTCCCCAAAGGTGCTGGCAGAATGCCTCGTCTCAGAACTGTTATTACCTGGGGGGCGCATCGAAGTTGGCTATCCCCAAGGACAACGTACCACTTTCCGCACCCAGCCGGCTCCTTTCTCATCCCGGGCAACTGTTGCCAAATTTACACCCACTCCCGATTGGGTCGTTTTAATTACAGGCGGCGCTCGCGGCATTACTGCGGAAGTAACCAGCGATTTAGCCTCCTTTGGCCTGACGATGATTGTGGTGGGACGGGCTCCTCTAGAGAACGAAGCAACAGCCCATATTGAAGATGTAACTGGCTTGCGTCAATTCCTCCTGGCTCAGGCTCGTTCCCAAGGCAAGTTGCCCACCCCCGTTGAGATCGAGCGCCACATCCAGTTAATCTTGAGGGAGCGGGAAATTCGGGCTAATTTGGCACGATTCCGACAAGCAGGGGCAAAGGTGGAGTATATAGTAGCAGATGTGAAGGATGAGCAGGCTTTTGCTGCCGTTATTGAAGGCATTTACTCCCGCTACGGACGGTTGGATGCTGCCATCCACGGGGCGGGAATTATTGAGGACAAATTGATTGTCGATAAAGAACTGGCTTCCTTTGAGCGGGTCTTTGATACGAAAGTGGATAGTGCCTTGATCCTCAGCCGCTATCTGCGTCCAGAGTCTTTGAAGTGGCTGGTTTTCTTCAGTTCAGTTGCCGGTCGCTACGGTAATCGTGGGCAATCTGACTACGCATCTGCCAATGAAATTTTGAATCGTCTGGCCTGGCAGCTTGACCAGCGCTGGTTGAATACCCGCGTAGTCGCCATCAATTGGGGACCCTGGGATACTAAGGGCATGGCCTCTGAAGAAGTGAAGCGTCAGTTTCGGGAACGGGGAGTAATCCCAATTTCTCTAGTCGGTGGTCGCCGCTTTTTCCAGGAAGAATTGAGTTATGGAGATAAGGGAACAGCAGAAGTAATTGCCGGGGAAGCTCCGTGGGAAACCCATGAAGCTGAGGCCGGAAAACTCGCTCTCCTTCCCGCTAACCGTCCTTTTCCCTTCATTTCTACTGTCCCTCAACTGCAACCTGACAGTAAAGTGACTCTGGAACACATCTTTTCTCTAGAGGCAGATCCCTATCTTGAAGATCACTGCTTGGATGGCAAAGCTGTTTTGCCGGCAACCGGGGCCTTGGAATGGATTGCTGAATTTACCCAAGCTGCCTGGCCCGACTGGCAAGTTTGTGAAATCGTTGATCTGAGGGTCTTGCGGGGAGTATCCATGGCCGTCGAAGGGAGCCGTAAAGTTCTCTTCGTCGCCCGTTCTTCTAGTCACGCAGATGCAACGACCTTGCAGGTAACTGCCGAAATCCTAGAGCCTGAGACTAGGATGCCACTATATCGCGCTCTTGTTATTCTGCGCCCAGAGATAGAAGCTCCTCCCTCTCTTCATCCCGTCAAGCTCAAATCAGGCAGGAGTCTAGACCCTCAATTTGCTTACCTAGAGTATCTATTTCACGGCAAGCGATTTCAACTGATGAGTGAGATTATAGCGATTGACGAACAGGGAATTGATGCTTGGGTGAAGCCCAGCCAGCCTTCAGCTTGGGTAGGGCAAGATTCTGCAACTGCCGTCCCCCCTTGGCTGTTCGACCCAGGCTTTATGGATACTATACCACAAATGGCTTTAGTCTGGTCTCGGCTCTATCAGGACAGTAGTGCTTTGCCTTCCAAGCTAGGCAGAGTCATCCGCTATGGTAGTTCGCCCCTAACAGGCAGGCTACGGGTAGCTTTTCGAGTTGTCAGAAGTGATGCTCAGATGATTGTTTACGAGGCATCTGTCTTTGATGAACAAGGTCAAGTCCGCTTTTACCTGGAAAATCTTGAAAGTACCTGTAGTGCTGCCCTGAATCGCCTGAATGTTCAGTGGCGAGAGTCCCTTGAGAATCCTTCTTGATTTATCAGAAGGATTCTCAATAGACCTGTCCGAAAATTGAAGAGCCAATTCTTGACATCCTTGCCGTCCGTTTTACGGCCGCGATTCCCAAACCTCACGATTTGGGCTTCGTAGGTAGGTAAAATCTTTGCAGGAACTAGACAACACAATACTTGAAGCTAATGCTTCAATTCAAGCAAATTTTGTCACCCCCCTCTTGCCCCCCCGATGTCGGAGGGGCAAGAGGGATCCCACGAAAATTAACGCGCAGGCGTAAGAACCACCTCTGTTTTAGATAACCCAAGGAATCTAAAGTAAGTGGACTTGTTGAACCAAGAACCCATCGCGTGAGCGCGATGGGAGCGTCAATAGCGTTAAGATCTGGACTTTGCCCATACAAAGTTTTTGATGATTTTCTGCCCCCAAACAAGCTATAATGGTCGAAAGGTCGAATTTGAAAAATTTGACTTCAAACCCTATCTGCGTAAGGATTTCAGGAGTTTGTACCCAGTAATACTTTAGTATTGTATTGCTTTAAACCAGGCTCTGTATTGTTGGCTCCGTCCTTGACATCCTCACCGCCGTAAACGGACGGTGATTCCCAAACCTCACGATTTAGGCTTCGGCCGTGAGCTCAGGCTTCGACGGTGAGCTCAGCCGAACCGCCGAACGGTTTCTGCTTCTTTCCCGAAGGATTTTTCGCACCTGCCTTAACAGATTTACTCTGTTCTGGTCTTATAGTCGCTCCACAGACTGACACCGCAAGCCCTGCGGCCAAAATATTTTTACTGGCGTTAATATCTCGGTCATGGTGAGTCCCACAGTCTGGACAGTCCCACTCTCGAACATTTAACGGCATTTTCTCAGCAATATACCCGCAATTACTACACCTTTTAGAGCTAGGAAACCATCTATCTATTTCGATGTAGTTTCTCCCATACCAACGGCATTTATAGGCTAATTGTCGGGTGATTTCTCCCCAGCTTACATCAGATATTGCCTGAGATAATTTCGGGTTTTTGACCATATTCTTAACGGCTAAATTCTCAACCACAATCGTTTGGTTTTCACGAACTAATTGAGTGGTTAGCTTATGTAAATGGTCTTTTCTGCTATCGGTGATTTGAGCGTGAATTCTGGCTACTTTGATTCTTGCTTTTTCCCGATTTTTTGACCCTTTCTGTTTTCTAGAAAGATTTTTCGATGCTCTTCGCAGTCTCCGATAATGCTTTTTAAAATGCTTAGGATTAGATACTTTATCGCCATTGCTAGTAATCACGAGGCTACTAATTCCTAAGTCAATTCCGATGGCTTTATCTGTTACTGGTAAAGGCTTAATCGTTGGGTCATCAAATCTAATTGAAATATGCCAACGTCCAGAAGGATGTAATCTGACTGTTACTGTACTTGGTTCACAGCTTTCTGGTATTTGTCTTGACCATCGAATAGGTAAAGGTTCTGTGCATTTAGCTAAATAGATTTGTTTGTCTTTAATTTTAAAAGCAGACTTAGTAAATTCGGCACTTCCTCCCTGATGTTTTTTCTGAAAGTTGGGATACTTAGTACGACCAGCAAAGAAATTAGTGAAAGCTGTTTGTAAATGTCTTAACCCTTGTTGTAAAGGTACACAGCTTACTTCATTGAGAAAGTTTAATTCTTCTTGCTTTTTCCAATCGGTTAGCATTGAAGAAGTTTGAGCGTAGCCTACTCTTTCTTGCTTTTCGTACCAAGCTTGTGTTCGTTCGTGGAGAGCTTTGTTGTAAACTAATCTTACACAGCCCAATGTGCGCCGCAATAGCGACTCTTGTTCGGGTGTGGGGTAAAATCGAAACGAATAGGCTTTTTCCATACCTCACATTTTAGCATATATTCTGTAAATGCGCTAATATTTAACAGTAAAGCCGTCGTAAAACGACGGGGTTTCAGACCCAAATTTTCGATGAGAGTATCCTTTGGCTTAATTCCCGTCAAGCTATCTGGATTTGTCGTTTCTTGGCTCGAATTAACTGGATTGGACAAGAGGGAAGAAAGGGCATAAATAGGTATAGAACCAGAACTCAGAAAGGGCAAAATTAGTCAAGCCAAGGCTACTATCTAGTTGAACTGGCAATTGGACGCTTGCTGCGCCAATCTCTGCCAATTTTAAAGAGTTATCTTCGATAGAAGTATTGCCACTGTCACCAAAGCCGGTAAAAAATTGTTTTGAGAATAGCCTATCAGCAGCCAGTTCAAAATCACTAATCTCATCTCCTTCAATTGAGCGATCGCTGAAAGTCGGCGGAGAAAACTGAGCATCATCAACCCCACCGAATAGGTGGTCATTGCTGGCTCCACCAGTGAGAGTATCCTTTGGCTTAATTCCCGTCAAGCTATCTGGATTGGACAAGAGCGAAGAAAGGGAATAAATATATACAGAGCCAGCATCAGGCACTTGAGGAACTTCGTTATCATCTTGAAAAGCAGTAACGGCTAGGGTATCGCCATCAATTACTATCCGCTTGCCAAAAACATCACCCGCTTTTCCATCGATAGCGGTAAGTTTGTAAACTTGCGTCCAAACCCCATTGATTTTCTGAAAAATATGGCATAGAACGAGTTAGTTAGGACAGATGCCTGAAGGCTTTACTCACAGCATCCACAAGGTTTTCACTATCATTGATAATCTGACTAACATAGTTTTTCAATCTAGCCCAGAACTTTTCAATTTTGTTGATATCTGGAGAATAGGCGGGTAAAAATAGCACTTCACATCCCGCTTTAGCTAACAATTTTTTGATTCTCTCTTTGGGATGAAAACTGGCGTTATCAATGATGATAATTTGACCGGGTAGTAGTTCGGGTAATAGCAATTGTTCTATCCACTCACACACCAACTCTGTATTACAGTACCCCTCAAACACCATTGGCGCGATCGTGGAACCACGCCACCAACCGCTGATCACACTAACTCTTTCGCTACAGTGACCTAACTTTAAAGCCTCAAATCTTTCTGATTTGTGACAATATCCATAAGGGCAGAAGTGTTGAACGTTGAGAAAAGTCAGAAAAAAAATGCTATTATAGATAGAATCTAGACAACTTATTCCCCTCACAATAGGGAGTTTGCCCTGATGACGAATTTTTCAAAACTCATAAAAGAGCTTCTCAAACCACTGCCTAAAAATGACTACCCCGCTTTAGATACTTTTACATTTTTGTCCTGTTGGATTGGTTTTGCTTTAGATAAAAGCATCGTCAGTATGAGGGACTTATGCAGTAGAATGGTACTTCAAGGAATTAATGTAAATTTATCCACATTTTCTAAGGCAAGCAAAATTAGAGAAACAAGTCCATTTGAGAAAGTCATTGTCGAATTAAATAAGCGTTTAGTTGCCAAAAAAGGAATAGAGAATGCGCGAGCTTTATTTCCTATTGACTCAACAATAATTAGCTTAACCAGTAAATTACTATGGTCCCAGGGATGGCATCAAGTAAAACTATTCTCTGGTCTTAATAGTATCACAACAGAGGTGGTCGGAATACTCATCCATTTTGGTCAAGGTCATGACTCAAAAGAAGGAGGAAAAACGATAGAAGCAATTCCTGTAAATGGAGTTGGAGCAATGGATAGAGGATTTGCGTCTAATCAAAGAATCACCGAATTATTAGAGAGTAGTGACAAGCATTTTGTCTTGAGAGTGAAAAATAATATTAGCCTAGAGATGCTCGAAAATGGCAAGTGTAAACTCGGAAAAGATAAAAGACAAATAGAAGTAAGAGTAGTCGCTTTTTGCGACCTAGAAAGTCAAACAGAATTTCGGCTGGCGACAGATTTACCTCTAGAAGGAGAAGGAGCAGTTAGTAATGAAGAAGTTGCCGAAATTTACATCCAAAGATGGCAAATAGAACTGCTGTGGAAATTTTTAAAAATGCATCTAAAGTTGGATAATCTAATCACTAAAAACGAGAACGGAATCCGCCTACATATCTATAGTTGCATTATCGCTTATCTGATTCTACAGCTAATAGATATTGAAGAAGGATTTGGGAAAAGCTTATTAGACAAACTGCGCTATTTACAGAGTTTCATGTGTCAACATATTAGCTATGTACACTGGTTCCGGAGGATTGTCTATTCAATTTAAAATTTGATGTTATAGGGGTATTATGCTTGTCAATGTAAAGTTTTATTACAGGATTCAACGTTTCTGCCATAAGGGTAATCGATGGTGTTAAGTAGTCGTGCAAAATTAATTTCCTAGTGAAGATAGGCAAGAGGCAAGAGTGCCTCTTGCAAGAGGTGTTTAGATATGTGTAATTAATTTTGCTTAGGTACTTATCTATTCCAGCTTCATCAATATAGACAAATCTTTCCGGGGCATAACCTCTGATTTTTTGGAGAAACTCTTTTCGGGCTTCTTCATCTCTTTCTCTGTAGCCATAAGTTTTTTTTTCTAGTAAATCCAATTCTTTTGAGGGCTTGACCAATTCTCATCCTACTGACTGGGTTAGCCCATTTTTGGGCCATTTTTTCTTGGGTCAAATGCCCATATTGTTCGGCCAACTTTTGAAAGGCTTCTAAATCGTCAATTTGGGGCTTCGGCCCTCGACGATAGTTAGTTTTAGCGGCCACCGTCCCAGTTTGTTTCTTCCGTTTCAGCCAGATGTCTAATGTATTACGACTAATATTGAGGGTGCGACAGACATGGCTTTTTTTCTCCCCTCGCTCTACGGCACTCACTGCTTTCTGTCTTAAATCATCACTATAGGGTGCTGCCATGAAAGCTTCTCCTCATTTCTTTTTCTCTATTATGTCCTAACTATCCCGCTCTTTGCTATATAAACCGAACCCGAATCTACCCCTCGATCATCATCGTGGCGAGGACTGACTGCGATCGTGTTACCACTAATAGAACAGACGTACCAAATTCTTCCCCGACTTGTCCATCGTTAGCAGTCAGTTTGGCTGTTTCTTGCCATTTTCCGTTTACTTTCTCAAAAACGTAGGCTGCGCCTTTGGTTTCGTCACTTTCAGATGCTCCGACAACAATGGTGTTACCCTCAATAGCCGCCGGTGTTCCAAACTCATCTCCATTTTTTCCATCGCTGGCACTCAATTTCGCTGTTTCTGTCCAAATGCCATTAAGGTTTTCATAAATATAAACCGAGCCAGAGTTTGGTTGCTGTCCATTGCTTTTGACTGCTCCGATGACAGCCTGATTACCATCGATATCGATATATCTACCAAAAAGAGCCCCCGGTCAGGGATCGCTGGCATAAATTTTGCCAGTTTCTGTCCAACCGCCATTGACTTGACCGTAAATATAAACACAACCTGAATCCAAGCCTTTGTGGTCTGTGCCGGGCCCCCCGATCAGGAGCGTACCACTATCAGTCGAATCAAAAGAAGTGCCGAAGCGATCCCCTTGTTTTCCATCACTCGACCTAAGTTTGGCTGTCTGCATCCACCCGCTCCTACCCTGATTGAAGATATACACAGAACCAGGACCTCTGTTCCAAGAGCCGACAAAAGCTGTGTTGCTATTAAGCCTGATGGTGTCACCGAAGAGGTCGCCTGCTCTGCCATCTTTTGGCTTGAGTTTCGCTTTCTCTGTCCATACACCATTAGTGTTATTAAATATGTAAGCTGAACCAGAGTCCAAGCCATTGTCATCATCTTGAGCGGCTCCGACTAGGAGAGTATTGCCATCGAGGGAGACATTTTGTCCAAAGCAATCATAGGCTTGTCCGTCGCTGGCCGTGATTTTAACTGCGGATGGAGATGAAGACAAAGGCAGCATTGATGTATTCTCCTGCATTTCTCAATAGTCTGAATTGTACTATACGCAAACTAACTAAGTATGAATATACTAGCTATGTCTAAAAGTCTTAGAGATACTGAGTTAAATCAATACAATACTGATGATCTAGTGGATCAAGCTTCTGAAACCGTTAGGCAGATATGGTTTGAAGCAAAAAGTTTTAAATTTGACCCTCCGACCATTATTATAGTTTGTTTCCGGGCAGAAAACCATCAAAAAAAATTAAGCGAACGGTGAGTTAAAATTTTTAAGTTTAAGCTTGATTTCTTCAAAGCTGCGGAACTATAATATGATGGTTGCGCGACATCATTAGATCTCTCGCAAAAATCAAAAATCTGACCTTAGGTAAAGAGTAAGGAGCCAGTAGTCTCCGAGTCAGGAGAATTAAGAATGAGCATTAATCAATTAAATGCTTTATTTAGGGAGTTTGTGCGATTTTATGCCTATTTTTCTCATTTTTGAACTTTCAGAAATTAATTATGGCAAGAACTCTATTGGCGGTATTCAGAGTAATGAGGTAAAGCGATTTTCCCCTCTGCTCTCTGTTCCCTTAAACTCGTAAGTTGTGTCTTTCTTATGGCTAATAAATCTTTTAATTTGTCCGAGCTTAACGGCGCCAACGGCTTCGTAATTAACGGTATTGATGCGGGTGACTTCTCAGGCCGTCAAGTCAGCAATGCCGGGGATGTTAACGGGGATGGCATCGACGACCTGATTATCGGTGCTCCCTATGCCGACCCCAACGGCAAGAGTAAGGCGGGGGAAAGCTACGTGCTCTTTGGCAGCAACAGTGGTTTTAGTGCCAGCATCGACCTCTCTACCCTCAATGGTTCCAACGGCTTCCTCATCAATGGCATTGAGGCCAATAACCGATTGGGCTTCTCCGTCAGTGGTGCTGGGGATGTCAACGGCGACGGCATCGACGACCTGATTGTTGGGACAAGCCTTGCCGGGGCAAACCGTACCGACCCCAACGGCGACAGTGAAGCAGCCCCGGGACAAAGCTACGTGGTCTTCGGTAGCAGCAGCGGCTTTAGTGCCAGCCTCGACCTCGCTACTCTCAATGGTTCCAATGGCTTCACCATCAATGGCATTGACACTGGTGACAATTTAGGAGTCTTCGTTAGCAATGCTGGGGATGTAAACGGGGACGGCATTGACGACCTGATTGTTGGGGCCAGCCTTGCTGACCCCAACGGACAGACTGATGCGGGGGAGATTTACGTGATCTTTGGTAATAGCAGCGGCTTTAGCGCCAGCCTTGATCCCTCTACACTCAACGGTTTCAATGGCTTCACTATCAATGGCATTCAGGCGGGTGACTACTCAGGATACTCTGTCGGCAGTGCCGGGGATATCAACGGCGATGGCATCGACGACCTAATTATTGGCGCTCCCTGTGCCGACCCCAACGGCAAGAGTAAGGCGGGGGAAAGCTATGTGATCTTCGGCAGCAGTAGCGGTTTTAGTGCCAGCATCGACCTCTCTACCCTCAATGGGAGCAACGGCTTCGTGATTAACGGCATCAATCAAGGCGACTACTCAGGACGCTCCGTTAGCGCTGCTGGGGACATTAATGGAGATGGCATCGACGACCTGATTATCGGGGCTCCCCAGATTCCCTTTGCCACTAGCATCCCCGCCAGTACAGGGGCAAGCTACGTGGTCTTCGGCAGCAACAGTGGTTTTAGTGCCAGCCTCAACCTCTCTACTCTCAACGGCAGCAACGGTTTTGTGATTGAGGGCATCGCTCCAGGAGACTCATTAGGCCTCTTTGTTAGTAGTGCCGGGGATGTGAACGGGGATGGCATCGACGACCTGATTATTGGTGCCCCCTTTGCCGACCCCAACGGCAACAGTAAGGCGGGACAAAGCTACGTGGTCTTCGGCAGCAGTAACGGCTTTAGTGCCAGCCTCGACCCCTCCACCTTGGATGGTAGCAACGGCTTCGCCATTAACGGTATTGCAGCGGAGGATAACTCAGGTCGCTCCGTCAGCGGTGCCGGAGATGTGAACGGGGATGGCATTGACGACCTGATTATCGGTGCCCGCTATGCTGACCCCAACGGCAAGAGCGAGGGGGGACAAAGCTACGTGGTCTTCGGCAATATCGCCCCCAAACTCGACCTCAACGGTCAGGGAACGGGGATTAATTTTGCGGCGACCTTTACCCCCAAAGGAGGTGCTGTCTCGGTGGTAGATAAAGTCGCCCTCACCGTCGCTGATTTTGCTCTGCCCGGTGGAGTAAAGACCGCCCTCAACCCTAACACCGCCACCCTTAAGGGAGCTACCGTCAAGATCACCAATTTATTAGACGGTACGAACGAATTACTCCGCGCCACCCCTGGCAGTACCGGCATCACAGCTACTTATGATGCTGCCTTGGGGGTGCTAACCCTCACGGGGACAGCAACGCTCGCCCAATACCAACAAGTCCTTCGTACCGTTGTTTACAATAACAAGGCAACCAATCCCAATACCACCGCCCGCACCATTGAGTTTGTCCTCGATGATGGGCAAGCTCACAGCAACACCAGTGCGGTAGCGACAACAACTGTTACTTTCAAACAATCTGCGGCCACTGTCACCTCCCCAACTGTTACTTCCCAAGAAGCCGCGGCCGCTGCCACCACCACCGTCAGCACTGAAACAGCGCAGGATAATTCAGTATTCTCTCTCGCTCAACTGGATGGGATTAATGGGTTCACAATTTCCGGCACTACTGAAGGCGAGAATTTTGGCTTATTGGTATCAGGAGAAGGTGATTTCAACGGCGATGGATTTGATGACTTAGTTATTAGTGCCCCCTATGCCGATCCTCGCCGCAAGACATCCGCAGGAACTGCCTACGTGGTGTTCGGCTCTGGGGAAGGAATTCCAGCTAACCTCAAGGCCTCTGACTTAGATGGCAGCAATGGTTTCGCCATCCCCGGACTGGCGGTACTCAATCGATCGGGGCGATCATCTGCCATTGTCGGTGACATGAATGGCGATGGATTAGACGATCTAATTATTGGTGCGCCCTATGCTAGTACCCAAGGAGACAACGTGGGAGAAGCATATGTCATTTTCGGCAGTAACACACCTTTCCCTGCCACTTTTAACCTAGCTAATCTAAATGGCAGCAATGGTTTTACCCTCTATCCCCAAATCCTGCCGCAGGGACAGGCAGCGGACAATTTTGCGAGTGCTGGCTTCTCCCCAGCAGAAGGCGGATTCGGACGTTCCGTCAATAGTGCCGGGGATATCAATGGCGATGGACGAGAAGAACTAGCTCTCGACTCATTTCCCGAAACAATTCTACCGGATGGTAGATCTGACTCGAGGGAGTATAAATGACTTCTAAGGATTTGCGTTTCATGATCTAAATAAATTGACTGGTTTTAAGGTACATCATACTATGTACATCAGTCAAGCCACGGTTGAATCATAGCGAAATATGGTATCATCTTACTGGTAGTCGGCTGAGAGGGGGACAAGCGAGCTAGAAGGTAGATAGGGCAAGCGATATCGCTCTTTGTCCTTTGATGTAATCCTTCAACCGATAGCGGCTAATTTGCATTAGCTCTTCTATATTTTTTGGGAACATTTGATGTAGCTGGAGCCAATGATAGAGATGTTGACCCACATAAAAACTGCTGTGTCTGCGTTGACCTTTATATCTTTTTTCAGGTCTTGTAACATATTTTTGGATTCCCATATCCTTAATTTTTTTACCTTGTAGTGTGGCACTTGTATAGGCGATAGCTATAACAATTATCAGCTTTGATAGGTATTTCGGTGCTAATTGAGAACCTTCTAAGCTATAGCCTCCCGACTTAAAATCTCGGAACATCTCCTCAATATCAAATCTTTTTTGATAGGCCATTATTGCCGTCTCTAAATCTCCAAAGTTAGTCAGAATATACCAAGGCTCTTTTGTTGGAAAACCCCGATAAGTTTTTTTCCACTTACCCGCTAAGTTAAACTCGCCAAATCCCTTCTCTTTTGTAAGATTAACATCATTTAAAAATAGTTGAGTTCCTGGACTTAAACCTAAGGCTCTCATTTCTTGATAAATTCCTTCTTTTGTCTTGACATTTGTACTTTTTTTTTGTCTTAAGCAAAAGTATAAACTCTGCTTCTGAAGCCACTTTCCAAGACTGACCGAGCAAAATTCTCTATCTCCTAACACCACGATTTTATGACCTGATAGCACGGTCAATGTTTTTTCTAATACTCGCTGCTGTTCTTCGAGATTACTACTTCCTTTTTTATCTAATATCTCCCCATAGATTGGGATGGCTCTCTTGTCATAAATTAGACTCACCATCAAGATATTTATTGCTCCCCAACTTGTCCGGTCTATAGCAATATACGCTAATCCTTTTGTTGTGAATCTCTGCTGCTGTTTTAACATCTCTTTTAGGCAGAGAAACCAGATTTTTTCAATATTCAGAATTTCCAGCTTTAAAAATCTTTTTAGTTTTTTTCTCCGACTCTCAAACAGGATTGGTATTGGTAAGGCTTCAGCTAATATCTCTAACTTAGCTTGCTTTAGTATTTGCCAGGTTCCAACTATCATTAACAACAGTAGATATCTGGCTCGTCCCAGTTCATTTTCTAACACTTTCTGGTATAGTTCACTTATCATTTTCGTTATTTAGGTCATATATGGTAAATATGACTGATCTTTTTTGGGAGTCTGTGTCTGTATTTTATGCTACATAAGCTTTTCAGCTTGCTTGTCCCCCTGTCAGGGTAGTCGGTTGTTCGTCCTTGGCCGCTCGTCGTTTGTAGTAACGACTTGAGTCGTTGCAGTTACTCATCTAAACTGCACAAATTATCGAAAATGTTATCAGATAAACCAATGAGTAGTTCCAGCTTGCCGATTGTAATTTATTTCCCATTTAAAATCCACCTTAGATAAATTAAAACATTTGCCAATCAATGAAGACAAAATTTCGAGTTTCCGCCATCGTTTCCACTTATAATTCTGAACAATTTATCAGAGGATGTTTGCAGGATCTAATTGCACAGACACTTTATCAAAAAGGTGAGCTACAAATTATTGTAATTGATAGCGCTTCCCCCCAGGATGAAAAGTCAATTGTCCAGCAGTTTCAGGCAGATTATCCTAATATTGTTTACCAGCGTACTGCGACAAGAGAAACTATTTATACAGCCTGGAATCGGGGAATCAAAATGGCGCAGGGAAGCTATATCACCAATGCTAATACAGATGATAGGCGGCGTTCTGATGCCTTAGAAGTTATGGCAAACTACTTAGACGAGCATCCAAAAATCTGCCTTGTTTATGCTGATCAACTACTCACAAATGTCGCCAATGAAACCTTTGACAATACGCAAGCAGAACAGCGCTTCAATTGGCCGCCTTATTCCTATTCAGAACTGAAGCAGCGATGTTGTGTTGGTTCCCAGCCAATGTGGCGAAAGTCACTCCATAAACCCTATGGTGATTTTCGGTCTGATTTCCATTGTGCTGGGGATTATGAATTTTGGTTGCGTCTTGGTAGTCACGGGGAAAAAATGGCCTTAATTCCCCAGATTCTCGGACTGTATTACTTAAATCCACAAGGGATAGAGTATGGTGTCCCTGGAAGAGCTTCTGAAGAAAGTAAGTTAGTCCGAAAGCTATATATAACAAATCTAAGTACAGGACAAAAAATGTAAGGACTGGAGAAAAAGAGAAAAGTTAGGTAATGAAGGATTGAGAATAAGATGACGAAGGTGGTCTAAACCTAGCCGAAAGAGGCTTTTTGCTCGGCGACCATGTTTCTTGATAGGAATTGGATTAAGATGATGTATCTCCAATCCTGTCTTGAGAGACCAGACCAAAGCTAAAGTCAGTAAGGCTAAAAGCTTACGCAGACGTTTTGGGTCAGTAAAGTGAGTAGATTCTAGACAAAACCCACGGGTCTTAAAGATGCCAAAAAGAGTTTCAATACCCCAACGTTGGGCATAATCCTGAATCAGACCCAGACAATCGGGCTGTCCAATGACGATGAGCAAAGAATTATCGGGTAAGCGAAGAGCCTCTACAGAAACGGGATAACCCCAAATTAGACAACTCCCCTGCAGACGTTGAGATTCACCAATGGCAAGATGGGCAAAAATAACCTTGGCGGCCAACCGCTTGCCATTGTACTCAATCTTGTCTGTCGCCCGAATTCTTAAACAGAAAGCCAGCATCGGTTCAAGCAAAAGATACCTCAGCCACGCCAGCCCAATAAACTCACGGTCTCCACACAAGCAACGAATCTCCGCAGAAGGAAAAATCTTCAGCATCTCCTCAATAAAACGCATCCGTTCATCGCTGTTTGAGTTGCCTTTTTTCTTCTTGAGCATCCACCAGAGAATGGGAATAGCTACCCCTTCATGGACAATGCCGACTGTGAGGATGTTGTAGTGATGACTACCAAATGACCAATTGGTGCGGTCAATACTCAATACCCAGGGTTGAGGGATATTGAGCCACTGGACTACAATGCGAGCTATTTCAGGGTAATCTATCTCGAAGTCCCCAAAAAAGCGTTGTAATCGTTTGTAATGGGACTCTACCAATACCCGACCTTCAAAACCTAGGGCTAATTCCTTGAGGTTGACGGTTTTTACTTTCAACAGAGCCAGTAAGAATAGAGCGAGGAAAGAGAGTCTTGCTCCGTGCCATCGCAAATGAGGTTTGAGAGCTTGTTTCAACGCATTATACTGGTTCATAGGGGTTTCGAGATTAGTGCTATTTCTCATAAAACCCCACTCCCGCCTACTTTTCAAGCTTTTTGTCCTGTACTTAGATAACAAATCAACCCCCAAAAAGCAGTTTCAAATCGCTATTAGTTCCTTTAAGCAGTTTAATTATTGGCATTATTTTATTGATTTTCTCGATCTTATTTAAAACTCGAGAGCCTTGGTTAAGAGTCGGAGGAATCTTGTTATCAATTGCTCTAATTTTAGGAATTTTCGGTTATTTAAAGTGGATAAATGCCAAGGAACTTCGCCTGACAAGAGTTGTTTTGGTTGTTGCAGGATTGGCTTTTTTAGTTCTTCCGTACTTTTCGATTTTCTAAGCTAAGACTGAGTAGGGACGAGTCGGGGAGACTTCTCCCACAAAACCAATGCTACTAGCTGCTTGACAACCATCCTGAAAGGTACTGAACGGTTACTTGACGTTTTTGAGTAATGTGGAGTACAATTGAAATGCCGCAAAACCAAGGAGACTAAAAGGAGACTAAATTGATGCTGCCTTTATTTTCATTTCCGTCGGCAGTTAAAATCACCGCTAACGACGGACAAGCATATAGTGCTTTTCTGTCTCGCTTCACAAGACGGCAACACACTCTTGCTAAGAAAGTTAAGGAAGACAGCCGTTTCGATGATACCATCAGGCTCAATAGCAGCACAGATGTGGCAAGCTCTGAAAATAGAGGTTATGGTTCTATAAAAAAGAACACATTAATCAGCATATTGTTTAGTCTTCTATTCTATCACTGTTTAGAATTGGCATTGCTTCAACCAGTATATGCTGGCTGTCAGGAAGCAAGAGAATACAGTCGAAAATATCAAGGCACTTCTTTGCTCGTGATGTATGATGGGAAAATTGTCTGTGAAGCCTACGATAATGGCGGCGCAGCCAACCAGCCTGTTGAATTAGCGAGCGGAACGAAAAGTTTTACAGGCATTATTGCCGCATCCGCTGTTCAAGATGGCTTGCTTCAATTCGATGAGAAAGTAGCTCGGACTATTAAAGAATGGCAAGGTAATCGGATCAAAGAAAAGGTAACTATCAGACAATTGCTCAACCTAACGAGCGGCATTCAGACTCCTAAAGCAGCAGGGAACCGCGCCTCTATTAACATTAGTTATCAGCAGTCTATAGCCATGCCTGTATTAGATGAACCAGGTACTAAATTTGCTTACGGACAAGTACCATTCCAAATATTTGGAGCAGTGATGTTGCGAAAACTGAAGGGGGAAGACCCGGTTTCTTACCTCAAGCGTCGAATTTTAAGCCCTATTGGTATTAAAATAGGAGGTTGGAGAAAAGCTGCTGATGGTCATTCATTTATGGCTCATGGGGCGCAACTAACTGCTAGGAATTGGGCGTTGTATGGTGAATTTATCAGACAGATGGGAGTCTGGCGAGGACAGAAATATTTAGAAAGTTCTTTGTTAAAAGAATGCTTTGAGGGAAGTAAGGTCAATCCTGCATATGGATTAAGTTGGTGGTTAAATAGGGATATGCCTGATAGTATGAGAGCAATGATTACCCCTTTAATAAGAGGAACGGATGTTCGTCCTATATCTGGACTCTTTCCACCAGATTTAGTGTTTGCAGCGGGAGTAGGAGCTCAACGTTTGTATATTAGCCGACTTGAAAAATTAGTCGTAGTCCGCCAATCAAAAGGAATTCGAGATTCTTTACTCAATAGAAGAAGATCTGGTTTTTCTGACAGAAAATTTTGGCAAGCTTTAAAATCTTAAGAATCACCTTAGATCCTTCAACTAAGTTATTCTTAGATTTAGTTGAAATTCACTTAATCACTTTACCCACTAGCTTAGTTTGATGAGGTTAAATTTTATGATTAAACCAAGAATTGATCTACTTGATACCACTCCTTTCTCTCAAGTTTTTTCCAATTTGCTGAGTCAGGGAGATGAACTAGATTTTGACAACTTTGATTTACTATCAAATAGTCAATTTCAATTAAAGCTCGGTGAAACGACGGCGGAGGTTAATGTCTTCTTGCTAAATTCTCTAGGTCAGGTAATTAATTTTTCTGTCAACGAGGGGAATGAAGAGGAATCCCTAGCTCAAAGCTTAGATTCAGGAACTTACTCTATCTTGGTTCGACCCAATCGAAATCTATCAATCTCCACTGATTATAATGTAGCCGTTTCTCCTACCTACATCGTCGAGCCAAAAGTTGTTCTTCCTGGGTCAGAATTCGATTTTTTAAGTTCTCAAGCAATTTGGCAAACCAATGGTGTGGTAAAAGACCAAGAAATTCTCCAGGTGGCTTCCATCGAGCCTAAAACTGGTTTTCTGGTTTTAGATAACCCACAAGCTATCAATAATAGTTTATCCTCATCGGGAAAAATTGGAAATAACTCTACATGGGGTTACGGAAACAGTAATATAGATAAATACAGTTCTGATGATACGCCAGAAACTGCAAAAAAAATTGGTTTACTTGATGCCACTCCCTTTTCTCAAAGTTTTTCCGATTCGGTTAGTCAGCAAGATCAACTAGATTTTTACAACTTTGATTTACTATCAAATAGTCAACTTCAATTAAAGCTCAGTGGAATGACCGCTGATGCTAATGTTTTCTTGCTAAATTCTCTAGGTCAGACAATTAATTTTTCTGTCAACAAGGGGAATGAAGACGAATCTCTAACTCAAAGTTTAGATCCAGGAACTTACTATATCTTGGTTCGATCCAATCGAAACCTATCAATTTCCACTAATTATAATCTAACCGTTTCTGCCACCTACATCGTTGATGATGTCCTTGTTTCTAATCCAGAAGTTCCTCTTCCTGACCCAGAATTTGATTCCTTAAGTTCTCAAGCAGTTTGGCAAGCCGGTGGTGGGATAAACGACAATGGAATTCTCCAGTTGGCTCCTATCGATCCTGAAACTGGTTTTCTGCTTTTAGATAACATAAAAGCTCTGGATAATGGTTTACCCTCATTAGGAAAAACTGAAAATGGCCCTGAATGGGCCTACGGAAACAGCTTGAAAATCGTATATAATAAGACGGTTAATGGCAAGATTGTTTTTAACAAGGCTGAATGGACCGGGACAACCTGGAAGAAAGGATCGATCATTGATTCACAGGGAAATCCCCTTGAAGGAATTAGTCCTCTAACTCATCTGGATAAAAATTTTGGCTTGTTAAGTTATCTGAAAGATATTAAAGTAGGAAACACAACCGTAAGATTGTCAGCTTGGGCAGATTTAGACAATCAGGGTATAGGCGGTATCTTACCCGGAGAACGCAGAAGGTGGGTGGAAGGTGAACGCTCCATTTTGCTAACTCAAGAAGTTGCTGGTTATGAACAACTTTTTAAGTTCAATATTGACACTAATAGCTTGGAACAACTGACCTTTGATGCGACCGACAAAGTTGGGGATGCTTTCATGTTTCGAGCGCCAGAATTTAACAATGAGTTGATCTTTTTTGTCGCAGAGACAACGATAGATAATAACTTCCGTCCCAACCAACATTCAGTTTATCGTAAAGTAAATGGACAGTGGACCAAAATACAGACGATTGTCAGTCCTGTACCTGAATTGCCTATCATTACAGGACATGAACCTTTTACTATCAATGGCCACTCCTACATTGCATTTAATATCAGCAAAGGTGGACCTAAGGGAGAGCGGGTACTAGATGGTAGTCAACAGGTGTGGTTCTCAGGTGTAGGTCCAAACGAAGAAGACGGACTCGTGAAATTACGTCGAGTTAGTAGCGATAATGGAACGATAAACTCAAACAAAATTCCCGATCCTGAAGCTTATGTAACTCAGGCTCAAGATAAGGCGTTTATTTATTATTCCACCACTGAAGTAGTGGGTGGTGTTTCAACCATTCATCGAGCTGATACAGGACTGGGAACCAACTCAGTATTAGGCTCTGAAATACAACCAAATATACCTGTTGTTGATAATTTTAATTTGATCGGATGAAAATGAAATAGATGAAATATTTTAAATTGTTTGTTTCAGACTAAAATTAAATTAATGGCATCAACTATCTATTACCAAAGAGGAATCTATAATGTCTAACTATCCTACAAGAAAAAAACCTTCCCTAAAGACTAAAGAGTTAGTAAGTGTTTACCTAATTTCTGGATTAATTTTTGTTTATGTACTTTTCACCTTTGAGGTTGCTGGTCAAGTTGCTCAACAACCTAATCTTGCTTCTCAACTAAATATTGCTATTATGATTTTGATGTCTTTGGTAATAGCTATTGTAGTTGGATACCTAGTTTATCGGCTTAAATCAATGATTCACGACCAGTATTCTCAAGGTATAAAGTGGCTGCAATTCGAGTTAACCAAAGCTACAGAAGATGAAAATAGAGATATAAATGTCGATTTAAATCTACCAAAAGAGTTAATACATTTGGCATTTAGTTGGGTTGACATCAAGAAAGTTTTTGCCGAAGAACGTAAACAATTTCTAGAAAATATTAACGATCTACAACAGGAAAAGAAATTATTACAAGAACAAATTAGCAAACTAGAAACTGCCCTCCAGAAGTCAGTTGATACTCCAATTTCTACAATTACAGAAAATGAATCAAATGATAATGATTACTCCGAAGATCAAGTTAGCGAATTTATCGCTAAAATGCAACAGGATTTTGAATCTGAAACTCATTCTGTGGTTTGTTTAACTTCAAGTACACCTGAAGAGATTAATCGTTACAAAGAACAATTAGAATATCGAGTTTCTTGGTTACAGGTATTACTTCAAGAAGCTGAAAAAGAGCTTAAATTGCTTCATATATTATTTACTAATTAATTCAGTAATTAATTAGGGTTTGCTGAAAAAGTAAAAAACAAAAACTCTCAAAAATCAGCCCGAATTTAAGATAAGTTTTTCTGTTGAGAAATCAGCTTTTTTATCATCTTTTCTAATCAAAGAGGGATGAATAAAGCTAAATTTAGATGTATAAAGAAATAGGGACAAAAAAAGACAGTTAACCTGTCTAAGCAGGTTAGAAAGATTGATGACTAAAAAAGTAATGGCAAGGTCAGTTTCTGAAGTTTTATCAAGTTTTGTCATGATACAATCAAGACTATATCTTCTTTTTGCTTGACCAAATTTACCTTCAATTGCATTCCGAATTCCTTCATCCTCAAGAGCTTGTTTTTTAGTTTCTTTACTAATATTTTTAGGTGGTCTTCCTAGAGGAACTCCACTGATTCTAATTCCTCTTTCTTTACACCAAGCTAGATTTTTTCTAGTTCGATAAATTTTATCAACATGAACTGATTCTGGATAATATCCTGTGAATTCTTTATACTCTTCTACTTGCGCTTGTAAGTCCCCAGATTCATTAAAATTATCCCAACTTAAATGGTCTAAAAATACATAACTCTCAAAACAGCTTACTGAGATTTTTGCTCCAAATTCAACTGGTTTTCCTGCTTTTCCTCTAACGATAGGGCGGATGTGTGGTTGGGTTCTAAGTACAGGACAAAAAATGTAAGGACTGGAGAAAAAGAGAAAAGTTAGGTAATGAAGGATTGAGAATAAGATGACGAAGGTGGTCTAAACCTAGCCGAAAGAGGCTTTTTGCTCGGCGACCATGTTTCTTGATAGGAATTGGATTAAGATGATGTATCTCCAATCCTGTCTTGAGAGACCAGACCAAAGCTAAAGTCAGTAAGGCTAAAAGCTTACGCAGACGTTTTGGGTCAGTAAAGTGAGTAGATTCTAGACAAAACCCACGGGTCTTAAAGATGCCAAAAAGAGTTTCAATACCCCAACGTTGGGCATAATCCTGAATCAGACCCAGACAATCGGGCTGTCCAATGACGATGAGCAAAGAATTATCGGGTAAGCGAAGAGCCTCTACAGAAACGGGATAACCCCAAATTAGACAACTCCCCTGCAGACGTTGAGATTCACCAATGGCAAGATGGGCAAAAATAACCTTGGCGGCCAACCGCTTGCCATTGTACTCAATCTTGTCTGTCGCCCGAATTCTTAAACAGAAAGCCAGCATCGGTTCAAGCAAAAGATACCTCAGCCACGCCAGCCCAATAAACTCACGGTCTCCACACAAGCAACGAATCTCCGCAGAAGGAAAAATCTTCAGCATCTCCTCAATAAAACGCATCCGTTCATCGCTGTTTGAGTTGCCTTTTTTCTTCTTGAGCATCCACCAGAGAATGGGAATAGCTACCCCTTCATGGACAATGCCGACTGTGAGGATGTTGTAGTGATGACTACCAAATGACCAATTGGTGCGGTCAATACTCAATACCCAGGGTTGAGGGATATTGAGCCACTGGACTACAATGCGAGCTATTTCAGGGTAATCTATCTCGAAGTCCCCAAAAAAGCGTTGTAATCGTTTGTAATGGGACTCTACCAATACCCGACCTTCAAAACCTAGGGCTAATTCCTTGAGGTTGACGGTTTTTACTTTCAACAGAGCCAGTAAGAATAGAGCGAGGAAAGAGAGTCTTGCTCCGTGCCATCGCAAATGAGGTTTGAGAGCTTGTTTCAACGCATTATACTGGTTCATAGGGGTTTCGAGATTAGTGCTATTTCTCATAAAACCCCACTCCCGCCTACTTTTCAAGCTTTTTGTCCTGTACTTAGGGTTGGGTTATACTCACAATTCTATCATCAATTCTCGATGATTTATTTTCCCACATCCACAATTGTTGACGATAAACTTCTGTCACCACTAACAACATTTTGTAGTTTCTTTTGCTGAGACTACTTAACTCTGATCCCCCCTCGATTAATTTCTCTATTTGAGATAGATTTCTTTTGATATATTGCAGTTGCTTCTTGATAGCTTCTCGTCTTTCTTTTTGAGAACAACGACGTTTTTTGGCTACTTTTAAATAATCTTTTCTCGCTCTTTTTCTATAAGTTCTTGGCTTTTTCTTCAGCTTGATTCTCAAATTTTGATAGAGACAATCTAGAATGTTTTCTGTTTTCTTTCTTGCTTGATTTAATATCCCTAAATCCTGGGGATAACTTAGATCAGCAGGGGCGCAACTTGCATCTAATATTAATTTTCCTTTATTTTTTATTTGACTCTCTTTTTCTTCTTCTTTTCTTTCACTTTTTTCTGCAATTTCCTTCTTTTTTCTCTCTCTCATCACCATTCTTTTATTAATTTTATTGATTAAATTCTTACTGATTCTTTTACGAAAATTAACGAACATTGTCGCATCAAATAGAGCTTCATTACTATAGGCTGACATCCCTAGAAAATACTGTAAATAGGGGTTTTCCTTGATTTGCTCTATGGTTTCCCTGTCGCTTGTTTTTAATTTTTCCTTAATAATTAATGCTCCTAATGCCATCCTAAATGGTTTGGCTGGCGCACCCATTTCTTCGTCAAAATTTTGGGCATATTCTTCTTCAAATTCTTCCCAGGGAATTAACTCTGCCATTATTATCCAGCGATTATCTGCTGATAATTTTCCCTCAAAAGGCAACTCAAAGTTTTCTGGGGCAATTGAAGACTCGTTCGTTTTTCGGTACATCTGTTCTTGTCGGATAAGTGCAAGGGTATTTTAGCAATTTTAGCCGTTTTCTATCCCTTTTTCTTGACTTTTTGGGAATTTAATATGGCTGTAATCCTTATATCATAAGTATTTCACAGTTATTCAGCAAACCCTAATTAGTAAATTTTGGAAAAGCAGTACCAAAAATTTACTCGTATCCTAACTCTCTGGCTAACTCTATAACTTTGGGAGCAAATCCTTTGCCATCACTTCGCCAGGGAAGACTACCTTCTAGTTTAGGAATTTTAATATTTCTTGGTCTGAAAACTGGATTTTTCATAAAATTAGGGTCGTTGCCAAACTGCGCTCCTAGGGGGCCAGGCGAAGAAAAAGGAGAGTCTTCTGGATGCAACATAGCTTCATAGGCCGCGTCGCTCCAGGAGATTTTCAACCAATTAGAAATCATTTCAAAGTAATGGGGGGGATTACCTAAAATGTCCTCTCCTCGCAAGCGCATTTGTCTTTCGGGGGGAATGGTTTTCATAAATTCCATAATTCTATACTGCATACGATACCAAAGAAACTGATAATCAAGAACTGGTTTTTCTTGTGAAGTATCTAATGTATTAATCATAGTGGGGTTAACCGTTTTCGTATCAGAGATACTAAAAACTTTTTTAACTATGATTTTTCCATAGCGAACATTCGGCATCAGGTTCATGACAGATTCTCCCTGAGCTCTAGGATGGCGAACTAGATGTAAAAAATAAGCATCAGGAAAAGTTTCTCGAATGCGAACAAGACTTTCAGGAAACAGAGAATAAGCGGGAGATTTATCAACAATCCTGAGAGGCTGTACTTTCTTACATAATTCCCAATAAATATCTCCATTGCTCCAATGGTAGCGATTCATCAACCACCGATGAGCCAACTGAATAGATTCAATGGTCTGTTCTCCAGCAAAAAGTTGAGCAATGACTCGATGTAAGCCGTGAGTCCTTCTGAACTGTCCCTCATCTCTAAATATTTGCAAATAATTTTTCACATTATCAGTATAGAATAGATTGAGTTCTGCCACTCCATATAAATCTGGGTGTTGACCTAACATACCGCAAGTCAATGAAGTAAAAGAACGGGGAGAAGCGAGAATAAAAAGAGGCTGTAAGACTGACATAATCCAAAAGCAAGTGCAGTGGTGGACATATAAGAAAAGAACTTCTTAGACTAATCCAGCCTATCACAATTGTCGTGAAATTGTCAGGGATCGACTCAGTGACTCCAGTCCCATCGTCCCAACCCTGTTCTTTAGAGCAAGCCTTGCTCTGGATTTTCCCTGTTAGGGGGATTTTTGCCCCCCCGCCACGATAGTTACCCAGATTGTCGATGGTACTGGCTGATTGACACTCGCTGAGCGGTTGCTTAATATGATGTTGTCAAGCTAAACATTAATTAACTAGATTTAACAGTATGGTTACTGCGGTCAGACAACGTCCTTTCGATCCATCTCCTTCTCCTGGACTTAAATTTCATAACTTCTCACAGATCTGCGAAAATGGTTTTGGCGATGGACACAACACCCATGCCCATTCAATGGCCTGGTTTAACAATCATTTATTTGTCGGCACAACCCGCTCTCTGCTCTGTGCGCTCAAATTGCATCGCTGCATTGAAGAATGGGGGCTTGAGGTCTGGCCAATTGAATGTCCCGATGATGTGGAGGGCTTATATGAGCAAGTAGATCGACGCTCCCAAATCTGGCGTTACAATCCCGTGACCGAAGAATGGCGATATGTGTACCAATCTCCAATGGTAATGGGCAGTGAGGGGGGAATGGTGCCGAGGGAGATGGGCTACCGCCACATGATGGTTTTCCAAGGAGAATCCGATTCCCAGCCAGCCCTGTATGTGGCGAGTACCTGCCCTGGCCGAGCGCCTGGAGCTTTAATCTTACGGTCTGAAGATGGAGAGACTTTCCAGCCTGCTTCTGAATATGGTATTGTCGGCCTGCCGATTACCAGCATCCGGTTTTTAGTCCCCTTTCGCGGCAAGTTGTTTACTTCACCTACTGGCTCTCGCAACAGTAAGCACAATACCTCAGACTACACCATTATTTACGAAAGCAGTGATCCTCTGGGAGGGAAATGGCAGCCCTGTAGCCTTAACGGTTTTGGTGATCCGACCAATGAAGCCGTGTTTGCTGTCTGTCCTTTTCGAGATCAGCTTTACGCAGGTACTTTCAATTGTACTGGGTTCCAAGTTTGGCGGAGTGACTGTCTGGGCCAACCCCCCTATAAGTGGGTAAAGGTGATTGACCAAGGAGCCTATCGCGGCCCGCTCAACCAGATTGCGGCCTGCATGATGGTTTTCAACGATGCCTTATATGTGGGGAGTGCGATTCAAAACTCTGGGTATGATATTATCAATCGCATCGGACCTGCACCTGGGGAATTGATCCGCATTTTTCCCGATGATAGTTGGGAGCTAGTGGTGGGCTCCCCCCGTCAGACTCCCCAAGGCGAAAAACGCCCTATTAGCTATCTACAGCCAGGATTTGGCAATTTTTTTAATGGCTATTTTTGGCACATGGGAATTCATGACGGTTGGCTTTATTTAGGAACTTGTAATGGTAGTGTTATTCTCTCCTGGTTCGATCACACTAAACTGGAAGAGCGAGCGCGGCGCTATCTGGATAAAGTGGGACTAGAAAATCTCATCAAAAATCAAAGTGGGTTTGAATTGTGGCGAACTTATGACGGAGAAAACTGGCTGCCAGTGGAGCAGCACGGGTTTGGCAATCCCTACAATATTGGCTTGCGAAATTTAGTTTCGACTCCCCACGGATTTTTTGCGGGTACGGCCAATCCTTTTGCACCTAAAATCGCCGTGAGGGAAAATGGCAAGTGGGTCTATACTGACAACCCGCGAGGAGGGCTAGAAGTCTGGCTCGGTAGGCCTTAGTAAGCTTTAACTTACTGTCAGCAGAAGTCCGCCGATTTATCGGCGGGGGTGTCATTTTTAGGCCAGTCCGTTACTTAATCTTAGGACGTTTTTTGCGGCTCTTAAAAGCCATCAGGACGGGATTGAGCAAGAAAGTATCTCTAGGTAAACTCAGAAGATAGCTAATAAACTCAGCCACCCTTTCTGGAGGAAGAGCGTAAGTTGGTTTAGGCACACTTGGGCCATTTTGATTCCACAGAGGTGTATCAATGGCATCTGGTAAAATAGTCTGTACCCGCACTCCCCAAGCGGAAACCTCTTCCGACAGGGATTCAGACAGTCCAATAATGCCAAATTTGGAAGCGCAATAAGGGCCATCGAAGGGCCGACCTTGACGGCCAGAAACTGAAGAAATATTAATAATATCCCCTTGTTTCTGTTCAATCATCGTGGGGATAACGGCTCGATTGCTCAAAAAAGTCCCCGTTAAATTAGTTTCAATCACTGCCCGCCATTCCTCCAAAGAGGTTTGCCAGATTGTTTTCAAATCCTCTCCCACTCGCAGAATACCAGCGCAAGCAATGAGGTTGTCAATCCGCCCGAAATGAGCTACTGTTTTGCTGGCCATTGCCGCCATATCATTTTCATCACAGACACTAAGTACCAAGCTGAGAATTTGCTCTGGTGCAGCAATTGTAACTAATTCTTCGACGGTACTAGCCAATTTTTCTGGATTGATATCTACTAATACCACTTTATGGTGTTGGCTCAAGAGTCGCTTGGCACAGGCAAGACCGATGCCTCCACTAGCTCCTGTAATAATTGTGACTTGATCGGTTAAATTAGAACCTGTTTGCTCGCTCATAATTGAATCTTCTCCTTGACAATCCTCTCGATTATCTTTCTAAAACAGGAAGTAGGTGGGGGTGGACAATTACAGTATCGTCTTGCTGTTGAGTTAAATAAACAATAATTGCTGCCACATCTTCTACTGTGAGTAGTCCACCATAACGACGGGCTAATGCAGTTTTAGCAATCATGCCAGTTTCTACCAAACCAGGAAAGATTGCTTGCACACGAATACCATAGGGGCGCACCTCTTCAGCAAGGGATTCAGTTAATCCTACCACGCCAAACTTGGAGGCACAATAAGCGGGAGCGTAAGGTTCCCCCCTTAAACCATAGGGTGTTGTTGACGAGCAAATATTCACAATCTGACCCGATGCTTGTGAGATCATGATCGGCAAAACGGCACGATTGCTTAAGAATATTCCTGTTAGGTTAACTTCCAAGAGATCGTGCCATTCATCTAAGGAAAGTTCAGTAGTCGGACGGGGCAGGGAACGATCTGATCTGACTTTTTTACCCAATCCAGCACTGGCAACAAGTAAGTCAATGTTACCAAAATGGGCGACTGCTTGGTTGACCATTTCCTCCATATCTGCTTCCTTTCTAACATCTAGTGCTAGTCCGAGATGGGAAGCTGGAGAAGGATTGCATTTATCATTGATTAAGTTGAGAGTCTGCTCAATGCGCTCAGGGTTGGTGCCGACGACGACAACAGAAAAGCCTTGCCCAGCAAGAGCTAAACAAGTCGCTCTACCAATGCCTCGACTGCCACCTGTAACAATTGCCACTTTCTGTTGATTAGACATGGACTGTTGGTTCCCAATTTTCTCAAGTCGTGACGGAGATGCTGTTGTAGAAAAGCAGTAGTTATTACTATTTTTCTAAAGCTGGACTGACCAACAACTTTCTCTCTAAAAACCGATTGTCCTTCTGGCAAAAATTCAAGATCACTTGCACAAATTGATCGGGTTTAATCACGGGAAAAAAGTGTCCTACTTCTGGAATAATTACCTCCGAACAATTGGGAAGTAAGTTCTTTAACTGGGAGCAAGTCGGCAGACAGTGAGACTTCTCTCCATAAATTGCTAGAGTTGGTTGAATAATTTGTGACAATTTAGCCGTCGTTATTTCAGTTTCCTGCTCAAATTCTTGCTTGGCACCAGTTGCCATCAATTTTTGCCATCGCTCCTTTCCTTTTCTGCCCATATCACGGTTTTTTAAGGAAGGTTTGGTCAGTTCATTGACAGTTGTATTTAACTGGTCGAGCAGGTGAAAATCAATAATCTGATCTTCTGACGGCAGGGGCGCTCCTTGTTCTAGAAGTTTTTGTCGCCAACTCTGCCAATGAGGCCAATCCCGCAGCCGCATCTTGGCTTGCAAGCATTGTAATTGAGTATCTGCTACTGTCAGAGACTTAACTTGCTGAGCATGGGAAATGCTATAAAGGAGAGCAACCCTCGCTCCAAAACTATGCCCGACAAGATGAACTTTTTCGACTTCGAGATACTCAAGCAGGACTCGCAGGTCTTGTACCATCCGAGTCAGAGTATAGCCAGAGTCAGATATTGTACTTTTGCCATGGCCTCTGAGGTCATAAATAATCACGCGGTAGTGCTGGGCAAGGGCAGAAGCGATACCGGGATACCAAAAAGCTAGGTTAGCTCCTAGCCCATGGATAAGCAATAAATCTTCCCCTTCTCCCAAGCATTGGTAGTTTAAAGATATCTGGTGAACTGGATCAACTTGAACTGTAGGCATTGTCTTTAACGGGTAAAGTTGAGAAAGTTACATTAGACATCTCCGGAAACTGAGATTTTAAATCGGTATCATAACGGTTATAACTCAATTCTTGGAGATGTCCCATCAGATTTATTCCATATAACCCAGTAACTGAAGTTGATGGAGAAGAGCCTCTTTTTCGGTCTCAGAAATTTCTGCTTCCTCTTCGTCACTTTCCTGCTCCCAACTGTCAGAGAAGTCTTGATAATTAATGGGACGAGCCTTAAGAACTTCAGGTTTGAGAACTTCTTGGGGAACTCTTCCTTCTAGATTAGTGGGAATTGGCAGTTGCAAGCAGTATAACAACAAAGGCGTAATATCGAGAATAGATAGAGGTTGTAAGTGTTGGCCGCTGACAAAATCAGGACCAGAACCGATGAAAATTCCAGCCGGACGGTGAGTTCCATCGGGTTTGACTCTAGGCCTGACCACCTCTGTGGATTTCAAAATGGAAACAAAGCCCCCATCCCGCAACCTGACGGTCATGTCAGGGGAATTTTCCGCTTCTGGTCTTCCAGCAAGTTTAGCTCGGTTTAAAGTGACTTCAAGAAAGATCGGTTCCCCGTCGGCTGGATTTCTGTAGTCAAGAAGTTGTCGCTGCAAGCTTTGGCAAAATTGCTGGTAATCTTCTTTTTTAACACCATGATTGAGAGGAGTCTCTTTCTTAATGTAAATGCCATTACTGCTAGGGGTAGGGCAATAGGCGATGGTCTTCTGCCAGTCAATCAGCATGAGATGATCTTTCATCCTGTCTGCTGTTAACTTGCCATCCGTATCCGTCTGGGCTGTTTCCCCCCAAGTTAGGTATCCTTGACGGGCTAGCCATTCATTGAGATAAACAACTTCTGTTGTCGTGCCGAATCCATGGTCTGAGGTCAGAAGGACATTAGTTTCCGGTCCTGCCAACTTCACCAACTGCTCGAGCATGCCATCTAACTCTCGATAGTGCTGAATACAGAGTTCGCGAATTTGGCTCTCTTTTGGATCCGCATCAGTCCCCATCAGTGGTGGATACAGATAGCGCCAGAAAAAGTGTTGCAGCTTGTCGGGACTGTCCAAGACAATGGCAGTTAAATCCGTAGGATCGGTTGTCATCAGATAAGCGAGTAAATCAGCCCAAGTTTTCGTTCTCTGGGAATGAATGGCGATCCAATCTTCGTATTCTTCTTCCGGTATGCCTTGAATGGTTTTCTTTTCTTCCGTGATATCCATGCCTAAATGTTTGTAGTCAAAATTAGGCAAGTTTTTGATGGTATCAATTAGTTGAGAGGGGTGGGTGGCACTCCGTAAATGCTTCCAAGTGACGAAACCAGAGATGGAATAGCCGTCAAGAGGCGGGGGAGGAGCCATGCCAAAAAAGTTCAAAGCCGTTACCCGTTTGCCATAGCGATTGGCCATCGACCAGATTGTTTCACAGCGAACATTGCGGGAGTCATTGACCTTGAGAAAGATTTGTTCTCCAACCTGTTCAGGATACAAAAAATCATGGATGCCGTGAGCATCAGGACTCCTGCCAGTGATCATCGATACCCATCCTGGCGGGGTGAGAGGATTAGGGGTTGACATTAAATCTGCCCACACTCCCTGCTTGACAAATTGCTGCAAGAATGGCATGATACCATCCTCCATCAAAGGATTCAAGAGAGAGAAGGTCGCTCCATCGAGTCCAAGCATCAAAACTTTATTCATAAAAATCCTCTTTCAAAGAATCCCACGCGTTTACCCGTGGGAGTATCAAGTTCCTATTAGTTGTTATAGTTATTGCAGATTTTTGTGCAGGAACTCAACAATTTCTTTCACTTCAAGTTCATCAACGTAGTCTCCCTCCCTCATAAATAGTTGTTCAAAGGGCAATCCCTTGCGCTCAAAGTTCTTTTCTAGGGCAACTACCAACTGCACCACATCGATCGATTCAAAAGCCAAATCTTCCATGAGGCGAGTCTCTGTATCTATTTTGCCGCCATCCTCCAATTCCCAGTCGGCCGTCATATTTTCTAAGACAGCAATTACTTGGGCTTCGATATCTTCTTGGCTAAAAATTAAACTTTGTTTCCCAGACATAAATTAATTAACCTCACTTTTCAAAAACAACAATTGAACAAGAATTAATGTTGTGTTTACATTATAGTCACTTAGCTGCTATTGTCAAAGGCTGCCTGTTAGTTTTCTTGATTATCAATACTTGGTTCAACCACAGCCGCAACAAAAACGTTCTGATTCTGGCCGATTGAAACCTCAGGCACTACTCCTATCTTCTCCAGTGGAGGGCAGTACACTTGCAGCTTACCGCTCTCGGTGGGGAAGAGTTGGATGTCTAGGGGGCCTAGAGCCAAGTCAAATTTTTGCCAGGCAAACTGGCGAATGGTTTCCTTGGCCACCAAACTCCCTAAGAGCCACTGCTTACGCTCGGAACCCTGCTCTGGTAAACTGTACCAAAATTCTCGCTCTGATTGGGTGAAAATCAGGTGAGCGATGATATATTTAATCACCCCTCCCAATTCATCCAAAAAGTTGACGGGAACTAAGGTCAGCCGACGGGAGAGCATACCTACTTCCTCTTGCCAAGGCTCGGACCAGTAGGCCACTTGCGGCTCCCGGCGGAGTTGATGATACTCCAGAGGGACACGAATAAAGATTTCCAGTAATCCTTCCAAGCGAGCAATCACAAGGTCTTCGCTGTTGAGAAACTCAAAATTACCTTGAAGCTGTCGCTCGCCGTCAAAGCTTAACCAACCACGACAGGAGATGGGAGTTCCGGCAGGCAAGGGAGGAGCATATTGCTCGAAAACCCTAACACTGAAAGGAAAAGTATGAAAATTCACCCCAAAGAACTCCGAACCCCAGTAGGCCACTAACTGGGCGGCCGCATCCAAAAGTGGCGCATCAATCTGAAAGATGGGTCTGGCAATATCTCTAAAAAAATTATCGACGCGCATCACTTCTAGATCAGCTTCAATCCCTTGCTGGCTGACCTGGCGAATATGCTTGACTCCCTGGAGTCGCGGGCCGTGGAACATACCTTCCGTATAAAGTTGCTCGTCTGACCAGCGTGAGGGTTGGGAGTCCTGCCACTGGCAAGGGGTTGCTGGTGGTGATGGATTTAGTTGAGAGGTGAGCCTGACATCACCCTCAAAGACTAAACGGCGCTCGCTGCCCCGCGACGGCTGAAACAGTTGGACGTGGACATCCCAAATATCTGGTGCTAATTGCTCTTGCAGTTGGGCAACGATGTCGAGAACCAAGTATCCCTGTTCCAGAGCCAGCCAGCGATAGCTACGCACGTTGTCAACCTGACTGACCCATTGCTGTCCATCACAGAGAAAGGCAGCAGCTTCTGCGATAATTTCCATGCTGACGGTAAAGGGAATCACGGGCAAGGGAAATTCACCAGCCTGCCGATGGGACCAGGGGCCTCCTAGCATATGGTCATAAATGAAGTCATCCCAGTGGAGATCGAAATGTCGCCGGCAGTAGAGGTAGCCTTCGCCCTTCTCAATAATCTCCCCTAGGAAAGGCCAAGCCTCTGAAAAGCTGAGGGGAACAGATTCTACATCAACCCAAGGCAGACCAACCGCTTCTTGCTGCTGATGGGAGAATGGGTTTGTATAGAAACTGCTGATCGTCCTAGCTTGACTATTGAGGAATTCCTCCATCAAATCCAAGTGACTCAAGAAGACAGGAAGACGAATATCGGGGAAGCTGGCAGAGAAACTGGGTGAAGAAATCTGCTCTTGTAGAGGAGGCTTCTCTGGGGGGAAAACCGGCAAAGTTGACGGTAGTTCAATACTCTCTGGGACTTGGCCCTCTCTACCCGTTGCCACTGGCGGCACCGAGGGGAGCTTCTGCTCAAGGGTGTGGACAAAAGCTGATGTAAGTTTCATCTTGGGCATGGTCAAGTCCAAGAGCCTTTTCTGCCTACCGTTGCCTGCTGCTTCTAGAGAGGCAGTCTCTAGGTTTACTAGGTCCACTTGCCGGTATTGGTAGAGAGGAGCAAAATTGAGGGCGCGACCGTTGACAAATAACTGGGCTAACAGATGTTGAATTTGTTCGAGACCGGAACGACGTTGGCTGCTGCTGGCCAGAACCAAGCAGTCTTGCCCGGAGAGAATATCTCTAACGAAGTTGCTGAGATTGCTACTAGGACCTACCTCGACAAAAGTTCTGACTCCCTGTTCATAGAGGTGGCCAATCGTTTCCCGGAAGCGCACCTGGCTCGACCACTGGCTCAGGGCCAATTCTCGAATTTCCGGTGGTGTTGGCGGGAAAGGACCCGCCGTAGCGCAAGTGTAGAGTTGGGTATGCCCTGGTCCAACAGTCAACCCCTGATAGTATTCCCTGAGAGCTTCTGCCACTTGGTTAAACAAGGGCGTATGGTAGGCACGATCAAAGGGCAGACGGGTACAGATTCCCCCTAATTCTCTGAGTTGATTGGCCGCTTGCTTGATGGCATCTTCATTACCAAAGAGAACGGCTTGGTTAGGACAGTTGTCCATGGCTAGGTAGAGTTGCCCCGAAGATTGGGCGACCATCTCTGCCAAAATGGCAGTTTCCACAGCACCAACAGTGAGCAGAGTCCCTCGGGGAATGCGGTCTTCTGCTGTCAAATCTAGGTAAATTTGGTTAAGTTCGAGAATTTTCTGCCCCATTTCTCGGCGGCTGGCCAGTTGGATAGTTCCAGATGCAATCAGGGCTGTATTTTCTCCCGTACTGTGACCAACCATCACGTCACACTGGATTTCTAGATCTTTGAGCAGTTCGTAGAGAGCCATACTAGCAGTAAAAACTGTCTCCGTTGCCAGATCTAGGTTATACAACTCCTTGGCTGCTAGGAGGCGTTGCTCCTCGCTCAAGCCTGTGGGTGGCGGAAAAATAAAGTAACTTGGCGGATAATTCCTATTTTTGCCAAATATATCGTCTAAAAAGTCGAACCAAGCCCGCACTTTCGGGAAGTGGAGACAGAGATCTGAGAGCATATTGGTGTACTGAGATCCCTCTCCCGGAAATAGGAAAGCGGTTTTACCTACTTCAGTTTCCGGATGTACCTGAGCGTAGTAAATGCCACTGCGAGTCTGGAAACGAGTCCGCCCGGGTTCTGCTAGTTTTGACTTGGCCAGTTGGAGTTTGGCTTGTAAATCCGTCTTCTCGGTGGCAACTATAGCCAGACGGTGAGGGCCAGGATTACGGTTAGCTAGGGTATAAGCTAAGTCAGAAAGGAGCAGATTGGGGGATGACTGCAGCCGCCGCTCTACCTGTTCAACTAAATCAATGAGATTGGCTGTCTCATCTCCCGAAAAAACGAACAATTCTGTGGGCCATGAACAGGGCAGCTTCCTCTCTGGAAGCTCAGGGGAGCGATCGTATTCTTCCAAAATGGCGTGAGCATCGATGCCCCCAAAACCAAAGGCATCAATACCAGCACGACGGGGTTCTTTGCTCTGTCCGTTAATCCAAGGACGGGCTTCTGTATTGACGTAAAATGAAGTCTTTTCTTCCTCTAGACAGGGGTGAGGCTGCTGACAGAGGGTAGGAGGTAAGACTTTATAATAAAGAGCTAAAGCCATTTTAATCAGACTGGCGGCTCCGGAGGCGGGAATGCAGTGGCCGATCGCTGATTTAACCGAACCAATGGCCCGGTGGGGCATCTCCCCTTGACGTTGGCCAAAGATGTGGGTGAGGGACTTAATTTCTGTCCTATCTCCCAAGGGCATCCCCGTGCCGTGAGCTTCCACAAGAGTAACTGTGTCTGGATCAATGCCGCTATTCTCGTAAGCTCGCTGGATGGCCAGTACCTGCCCTTGCCAACGGGGAGCTAACAGTCCCAAACCTTTGCCATCGCTGGCAGTGCCAATACCTTGAATAACTGCGTAGATGCGATCGCCGTCTTTTTGGGCATCAGCTAGGCGTTTGAGCACTAAAATTCCCAAGCCCTCACTGAGAAGAGTTCCGTCGGCAGACTGGTCAAAAGGCTTGATGGTAGAACGGGAGAGGGCATCGAGTTGGCTGAAGACCATGTGAACCTGGGGTGGTGTAGAAGCTTGGACTCCCCCCGCCAGCATCATGTCGCAGCGACCGCTCAACAGTTCTTGGATTGCTAAATCAACGGCAATCAAAGAGGAAGCGCAAGCTCCATCCACTAAGTAGTTAGGACCCATTAAATCGAGGCGGTTGGCAATGCGTCCAGTCACCACATTAGGTACTAATCCAGGGGACATCTCGGCATTAAAGGGGGGCAAGCTGGCTTTTAGCTCTTGGCGGACCCGGCCCAAGGTTTCGGCATCGAGAGTGGGGACGATTTGCTGTAACAGTTCTATGGTTTGATCGGCGATCAGACCATGTTGGATGACCGTGCCAAAACCCCGATTGAAGTAAGTGCCGCGCCCCAAGATAATGCCAGCTTTTTCACGGTTGAAAGGGCGAACGAGATAGTCGGCATCTTTCAAAGCATCCCGGGCAATTTTCAGGGAGAGAAAATGATCCGGATCGCCCCCCTCAATGGAGTTGGGCATAATGCCAAATTCTAGGGGATCGAATTCGGCGATATCATCAAGAAACCCCCCTTTACAGGTATATAATCCGCCATTATCATCGCAAGAATTGGCAGGATTCCAGTCATCGGGGGCTTCTCGAATGGCGCTGACCTTACTGAGAATATTTTGCCAGTAGGTAGCCAGATCCTTGGCGCCTGGGAACAGTCCAGCCATGCCAATAATCGCAATCTGAGCAGGTGAGTTTGCCGAATTCATCAGAAAAATTGGGTGGGAAACCCCGTGCTAGAAGCACGGCTTTACATTGACACTCTCACCGTCACAGCGTAGCTTGACGGGAGATTCTTGTTTCATCGGGTTTGTCTAGTCCCAAGTCATCTCTGTCTTGAAACCCCGTCCAGATTCCCCTCCACAAGCATCTGTTTTAAATCCACTGACTGCCCGGCAGCAGATAACAAAACTTGATTATGTTGCGATTCCTCATTTACAAACGATGTCGCCCTTGTTGTCAGGTATTTTACTTTGGTCAAGCTTTTTGTCTGGCGAGAACCACCAATTCGCCCATCTTGGCACCCCTGGGTGCGTTGGCTTTTTTATTCTAACATCAGTTTTAATGAACGCTGTATTGATCGAGGGTGGACTATTGCCGCCCAGGTGCATCGGCGGCTTCGATGCTACGGTATAGATGTCTCCCGTGAGTCGGTTTTTATGTTTAGTCGTTCTCATAAAATGGTTCTCGACCTATCAGAGTTTATAGTTAACCATATAATATACTATGCTTTAAAATAAATCTAGTATCATATCTATAATTTTTTATTAATAGCTCTATGCCTATGCCTCTCTCCAATTGCTTGCGTGAGGATTTGCTTGTCACCAGGAAAATAGATCGTCAAACCTCGGCCAAGCGTTATTTTATTCAAGATCCCATCTCTCAGGAAACTTTTGAATTCGGAGAAGAAGAATATTTTTTATGTCAACTTATGGATGGGGTGACATCTGTACCAGAAATCTTGGCTAGTTTTCAAGAACGCTTTAATATCAGTCTCACTGAAGAAGATTACCAGAAGTTTGCTGGACAGATTGATAGTTTTGGACTACTAGAACCGCATCAGAACCAATTGCCATCCTCTCAATCCGAGGAAGGAAACGGTCACAAAAACTCCTCGCCAACCAAGAAAAAATCCAAGCAGCATTCGTTGCGTTTTATTTGGAAACATCCTAACCCTGATGCCGTTTTTACTAGCCTAGCCCGTTGGACTCACCCTTGCCACCGTTGGCTTAGATGGTCAACTTGGCTATTGCTGCCTCTTTTACCTATTGCTCTATTGACTTTTTGGAATAATAGGACGGTTTTATGGTACGACGTGGGGCGTTTTGTTGATGGCTTACCCTTTGTCCTAAGTTATTTAGTTGACATTTTAATCTTGAATTTATGCGGCCGTATTATTCAAGGGACGGTGTTTGCTGCCTATGGCGGACGTTCCAGCGTGTTTGGCATGACCTTGGCTTTAGGATTCAAGCCTCACTTCCAGGTGGACCTGAGAGAGTATCAAAGCGTACCACGAAAGGCCCAACTCTGGATCTATGGGACTCCCTTGATCATGCGCCTTTTTATCTTTAGCTTTGGTATGATTTTTTGGTACGCACAGAGAAGTTCAGGAACAGCATTTCATATTTGGCTCCTCTTACTCGCCCATGCTGCTTTGGTAACTTTTGTGTTGATGGCCTGCCCTCTCTGGCCTCTCTATGGTTATTATTTCTTGATCGCTTTTTTCCGACTGCCGGATAACTTTATGTCTCAGTCTTTCAGAGCGTGGGGGATGGTGATCAAGGGGCGGAATCTGCCTAGTTTTTTATCGACGAGAGAAAAATTGATGCTTGTCGGTTTTGGCCTGGGGAGTATCTTATTTTGTTTATTGATGATCTATTTGATCGTTACCAATTTTGCCAAAGGTCTATACACACTTTTTCCAGAAATTTTTGGGGCTGAATCAGCGATAATTATCGTCTCCGTCCTGGTATTCATCGGTTTTCGCAAACAGATTTCTCGCTTGTTCTTCAGGGGACGGAATTCCCAAGGTACGAGTGGCCTTCCTTCTAACTTGACAGAAGAGACTAAGAACTCAAAAAAGCCCTCAAGTCGTTCTCGCCAAGGCTTTCAGTCTTGGCTGAAGAAAAATCTGAAATTTTTTATCCTAGCTGGTTTGGTGGCGCTGCTTTTTCTGCCTTATCGGACTATGCCAGGAGGTCCCCTGCAATTACTCACTCCCGCCGAGGTGGCTATTCAGGCTGAAGTTGATGGTAAAAGCAAAATTACTCGCGTCATGTTCCCAGGGGGTAACGAGCAATTAATCCGCAAAGGAACGGTCATTGCCCAGATGGAAGATGTCGATATTGAAGATACGATAGAGACGCTGCAATCTCAAATCGCAAAAGCGCTAGGCGATGTCAAAATTAAGCAATCTTATCTAGCTAAACTTTTAGCCACGCCAAGAAAGGAAGATGTGGAAGTAGCCCGCAATCAGGTAAAGATAGCTCGAGAAGAAGTAGATAAAGCTAAGAAAGAGGTAGCAGTGGACAAGCAAAATTTAGAGGTAATCAAGAAGCAAATAGAAAGCGCGCTCACCCAAGCTGATTTTTATTTCCGTGAGGCTTCTCGCCTGGAAGAAGGTTACAAAGAGGGAGCAATTGCCCTAAATCTTGTAGAAGATGCCCAAAGGAACGCTCAAACCAAGAAAATTGAAGCGGAAGAAAAGCGCCAGGCTTTGTTACAACAGCAACAAGTAATCGAACAAGCACGCAGCCAGCTAGCAAGCAAGCAAAGAGTTTTGGAGACAAGTGAATCTCAACTCAAGTTATTGTTAGCCGGTCCCTACCCCGACGAGATTGAAGCGGCTCGGCAGGATGTGGAAGTGGCTCGTGCCGAGCTAGAACGCTTAAGGAAACAAGAGCAGCAAGAGCGAGATAAACTCAAACTCACCACCTTAGTCATGCCCTTGGATGGTTATCTAGTAACTCCTTATCTGGACACCAAAGTGGGTAGCTATTTGGATCAAGGAGAGACCTTTGCGACAGCGCAAGATGCTACCAAGATCTTGGCAGAAGTGCAAGTTCCAGAGTACGATGTCGGACAATTTTCGATTGGTAAAAATGTTCAAATCAAACTCAATGCCTATCCCACGGAAACCATTATGGGGAAAGTTGTCTCCATTACCCCTGCGGCCGGCAACAGCACAACAACGGCCGATTTGTCTTCAGAACCAGTTGTGAAGGTTTTGGTGGAAATTCCCTATGGAAAACACCTTTTTAAGACTGGGATGACGGGCTATGCTAAGATTGAAGGGCCGATGAAACCCTTCATTGTCGCTTTTTCCAGTCCGATTGTGCGTTTCTTCCAGATCGAAATTTGGTCTTGGCTTCCTTAAACCCAATCACTCCCTTATAATGTTGACAATTTGCTTAAAATGAAAATTGGAAAGCTCAGGCGAATGACAAGCATGATTTTTCTTTTATGTCTGCTTACTCTCTTATTTTTGACCGCTTGTTATGCCAGCCAGCCACAACCCCAAGAAAGTTTAAAGGAACAGTTACTATCGCAGACAATGAGAAGAAGAAGGAGAGTTAATCTCAATCAAGATATGGTCTTGAGAACTCTATACAATCAAGGGTTAGAAAGAAGTTACTATCTTTACACTCCCGGTTCTTATACTAGGGACAGACCCATACCACTGTTGTTAGCTTTTCACGGTGGTGTTGGTCAAGGTGATACCATGGCGGCGAAAACCGGGTTTAACGATTTAGCTGATAGAGAAGATTTTCTCGTTGTCTATCCCAACGGCATTAACTTAGGTGCTGCTGGGGGGCAATGGAATGACGGACGCAACACCCCTGAGGTTCACCCAGAAATTGACGATGTTGCTTTCGTTCGGGCCGTGATTGAAGACGTAGAAAAATTGAGGAATGTTGACAGAAAAAGAATCTATGTTACTGGGGGTTCCAATGGAGGGTTTTTTGCCCAAAGATTAGCCTGCGAAATGGCTAACCAAATTGCTGCGATCGCCTCTGTCAGTTCGACGATGGCAAAATCCCTCGAATCTAGATGTCGGCCCCAAAGACCTATTCCCGTACTTATGATCAATGGCACTGAGGATAGACTTGTCCCTTGGGTAGGAGGAGAAATGACAGTGGGTGCCAGAGGAGAAATCCTTTCAGTTCCGGAGACGGTGGCATTTTGGCGCAAAAATAATGGCTGCTCGGCAACGCCAAAAGAGGAACAACTTCCTGACACGGAGCATGATGGGACTAAAGTGGTATCTTACCAGTATTCAGGTTGTCATCAAAATGCCACCGTCATGCTCTATCGCATTGAGGGAGGAGGTCATGGTTGGCCTGGAGGGCGAATCATGAGACGAGCTAACCAAAACGATTTTAGCAATCGAGACCGTGAAAATCTAGTGGGCAAGAACAGTCAAGCAATCAATGCTAGTGAAGTAGTCTGGAAATTTTTGCAACAGTTCACTTTGCCTTAAACGAATGCGCTTTTCGGCGTTGCTGAATCAAGGTATGAATGCTAACTGTGCATCGTATCCAAAAGCGAGTTTGGCTCTAGGTTTTAAAAACACCACCAAAAAAGATTCAGATCTCAAATCAGCAACGCCCTCCAATTTAGCCTCAGTACCCTGGCAGCAAATACATAGGGTTTGCGGCAAAAAGTTTTTCGTGGGGGCAGGGTGTGGCCCCCCCAACCCCCACCCCCCCTGCCCCCCCGACATCGGGGGGGTTGGGGGGGTGGGGTGTGGGGTGTAGGGTTTTACCGATTTTGAGGTAGTCAGTTACCTAATTTTCAGGCAAAAAGTACCGGAATTTTACCCCCGATCAGTGCAAGGGTCGGCACTTTTTGAGGTCAAAAAAGTCTAAAAGCCTTATCCAACAAGTTTTTTAGATTTATTCAGCCAGCCTTGCATACACTTGTACTATAAAGAGACTTGAGGGAGTTTTGAGCAAAAAACCAAAGGAATTAGGGAGCTATGGTTCCTAATTCCTGTAGTATATGCCATTGTATCTAACGGGCTTGGAGAGACTCGAACTCCCGACCTTGTGGTCCGTAGCCACACGCTCTAATCCACTAAGCTACAAGCCCTTGTTTTTCTCAACAGTAAACCACTATAGCACAGGTTCATTCAATGACGCAAGAGGGTAAAGAAAAATTATCTCATCTCGACAGCCAAGGCGAGGCCCAGATGGTGGATGTATCGGAGAAAATGCCCACTAAACGCACTGCTATCGCCCTAGGACAAGTGAGAATGCTAAAAACGACTTTTGAAGCCATAGAACAGGGAAATGCGCCTAAAGGTGACGTTTTAGGGACGGCCAGACTAGCGGGAATTATGGCGGCCAAACAAACTTCCTCCTTAATTCCCCTTTGCCATCCCTTACCCCTGCAAAAAATCAATGTTCAGATTATCCCGAAAGCAGAGTTACCCGGCTACGAAATTCGGGCAGAAGTGGTGACAAAATCGGAAACCGGTGTAGAAATGGAGGCTTTAACTGCGGTATCGGTGGCAGCCTTGACTTTATACGATATGGCTAAAGCGTTAGAAAAATCAATCCTGATTGAAAATATCCGTCTGCTGAGTAAAACAGGAGGGAAATCAGATTATCATCAGGATCCCCTGTTGCCATGAAAACCCTAAGTAACCCCTTCTAACTTTTCATCGGTCAATTGATATAATTCCTGTAATTTCTCTAATTTATCGGGGTCTGCTTGCCAAAAACCGCGACCCTGTGCTTCTAACATTCTACCGACAATATTACGGAAAGCTTCAGGATTAGCTTGACGCAATTTTTCCGCCATTTCTGCATCAAAAGCGTAGGTATCGGCTGCCTGATCATACACCCAATCGTCACTAAAATTAGCCGTACCGCCCCAACCAATTAAAGCGGTCATTCTTTGGGAGATTTCGTAGGCCCCACCAGAACCTTGATTAACCATGGCATTGGCCCATTTAGGATTGAGTAATTTACTGCGGTATTCTAAGCGCAAAACCTCCTCTAATTTGCGGGGAGTTGTATCATTGGAAAAACTCTCGACAAAACTCGTCATCACCCGTTTACCGCTTTGTTTTTCTGCGGCTAATTTTAATCCTCCCGTGTTGCCGTAGTATTCCTGAATATCGGTTAAACCGTATTCTACCGAGTCAATTTCTTGGATAATACTTTCACTGGTTTTTAATAACTGTTGTAGCACTTCTGGTCGCGCTTGTCCCTTATCTTGACGACCATAACTAAAAACATTACGCTTTTCCCAAGTTTTCGCTAATTCGTTTTCATTATCCCAATTTCCCTCCACTACTTGGTCATTAACTAAAGAGCCAAAATCCCCGGCAGGATTGGAAAATAAACGAGCGCTGGCATTGTCAATTCCTTGACTTTTTAAGGCTAAATAGTGCTTACGGATATAATTATCATTTTCCGATTCTTCTATCTCGGCTGCCCGCTGCATTAAATCATCCAATAACTCGATAATATTGATAAAAGTATCCCGAAAAATTCCCGATAAATTAGCCAAAATATCGATGCGCGGGTGTCCAATTTCCCCTAGAGGTTTTAATTCATATCTGACAATTCTTCCTGTCCCCTCTTTCACCGGTTCCGCACCGACTAATTCTAAGAGAATACCCAGGGATTCACCCTTAGTTTTAATCACATCTAATCCCCAGAGTAAAACCGCTACAGTTTCGGGATATTTTCCTTTTTCAGTTAAGTTTTGTTCTAGCAGTTTTTTGGCGATTTCTCGTCCGCGGGTGTAGGCTGCTGGGGAAGGCATCCGGTAGGGGTCTAAAGCGTGTATATTGCGTCCTGTGGGCAAAACTCCCGCACCATCCCGGAGTAAATCACCCCCCGGCGCTGGGGGTACATATTCCCCATTTAATCCTCGCAAAAGATTAGTTAACTCTTCGCTATTTTGTCCTAATAAATTTTTAATAGTAATGCCTTCTTTAACCTTTTCATTGGTTGCTTCGTCAGCGATAATTTGCTGAAATTCTCGCTCAGATAAATCGGTAAAATAAGCATCAAGATAACCTTTTAATTCTTCCTGATTGGGAGCAGTTCCTAGGGTGTGTAACCCGGAAGAAAATAGTCTTTGTTCGACGATTTGTAGGTAATTATACACCTTGACAAAATAATCGGTTAGTGCATAGCGGCTAAATAATTTGGCATTTTCTAAAGTGAACTCTATTCCCTGTTTTTCTGCTTCCAGAAAAGGACAATCTTTAGAGATACCTGTATCAATAATCTTTTGGAGAATACTATCTCTTAAAGCGTAATTTTTCTCAGGATTTTCTCGAAACTCTGCAATCAAATCTCGTAAAATCATCAATTCTTTATATAATCCCGCTCGTCCGTAGGGAGGCACATTATGGGAAATTAACACCCCATAACCGCGACGTTTGGCTAGAATAGATTCCGAGGGATTATTAGCGGCATAAATATATAAATTCGGTAAATCTCCTAATAAAATATCTGACCAAGAATAACCAGTATTTCCTAGGGGTGAACCGGGCAGCCATTCGACGGTTCCGTGCATACCAAAATGAATGATCGCATCGGTCTTAAAATCTTTTTGTAACCACTGATAAAAGGCCGCATACTGAGGGTGAGGAGTTAAATCTTTTTCAAACATTAACCGCATCGGATCCCCAGCAATTCCTAAAGGTGGCTGCACTCCAATCCAGATATTACCTAACTCAATTCCCCCTAAATGATACTGGTTGCCAATAGTTTTTATCCCCGCATCTTTCAGAGATTTCCAGTGTTTTTCAATGCGAGAGGTTAACAGATAACCTAGCCAATTTTCTAAAGTTTCTATCGATAAACGATTGTGTTTAGAGAGATTTTCATCATCGGCAAATTTAACTTTTTGAATAATTTCTTCCCCGTCTTCGGGAATCGTTCCCACATTATAACCCTGCGCTTGCAAAGCTTGTAAAAACTTAACTAAACTACGGGGAACATTTAATAAAGCTGCCGTACCAACTGCCCCATAACCAGGCGGAAATCCATAGAGAATGATGGCTATTTTGCGTTCTTGCGGAGGGGTTTTATGTAACTTAATCCAACTATTTAAACGTCCAGTTAAACGCTGTAATCTTTCGGGGATTAAATAGATAGTTTCCCCCACTAATCCCCCCAGAGGAATCGTATCAATTGCCCCATCTAATTCAGGTAAAGCGTATAGAACCACACTCTGCAAACCACCGATTCCCTGTCTTGTCCAAGAATAAATATCTTGAATCAATAAAGGGGCAGCGATAAGATAAGGAATATTTTTAGCGGACAGAATTCGTTTAGCCACTTCTACCTGTCTTCCTGCTTCCATAGAACCCGCAGGACCCCCCACCAAAGGAAAGCCAATCGTCGAGACAATTGCATCTACTGTCACCGCATCTTCACTTAAAGAAGGAGTTTCAATGATTCCTTTTTTTCTTTGCTGAATTTCGTAGTCTGTGGTTAACCAATCCCGAACAATTGTATGGCCTTCTACTCCGTTAATAAACACGGGTAGGGGAATTAAATTAGCCGTTTCAAAATGACGGATTAATTGATTAATATAGGGCAATTTACTGATAACGTGCTTCCGATAAAGCAGCAGGGCAACCACTGGTTTATCAAGGGATTTATTTTTTTTATACCAAGTCAAATATTCTTGGGGAGTGAGAAAATAACCCTGATAATCGGGGTGTAATAGTCCCTTATTTGGAGTTTCGATAACTTCGGGTATTTCCTGTACTTTTAATCCTAGATATTTTTGGGCAATTACCCAACACATAGCGGCAACATTTTCGGTTCCTCCCGCATTCCAATAACCGTAGATAATTAACCAATTACGCAAATCTTGAACTTTTTTAGCGGGAATAAATTTCAGTAGTTTCGGACCGGTTTTGAGGAAACTAAGATAACCGGCTAACTTATCTTCTTCCTTGCCACTGGAAAATTTACTCAAGATAAATTGAATTGGTTTTGGCATTCCTTTTGGTTTATCCCCGATGGCAAATTCTCCCAAACGGGTTAAACTCATTAACTCTAAAGCAGACTCAAAAACTAAGCGAATCGGAATCTGTGCCGCTCGTTGCCGTAGCCAAGTAACTTGATCGTAATCGAAGATCAAACTAGCAAAAAAAACGTCGGCAGTGGCTAAAGCTTGCTCGACTATTTCCGGTTCGCTAGTCAAGGATTTATCGCTAAATACTTTTACTTCTAAATCGGGACATTTAGAACTAGCCAACAGGCCTGATTGCCGATACAAATTACTGTTAAAGGTTTCAAAGCCAACAATTAAAACAATGCTTTTCATAAGTAGTCGTGCAAAATTAATTTCTTGGTTAGGATAGGCAAAAGGCAAAAGGGAAAAGGCACTCATGCAAGAGGTAGTTAGATATGTGTAATTAATTTTGCCTAGGTACTAAGAATATTTTTAGACCAATCAGGGTGCGTTATCCTGCCTGAAAACACCCCCTGAAATGATGATAACGACAAACTAATAATAACTGCCGGATTTGCGATGATGGATGGCGGTTAAACCCTGGTGTAAAACCTTGCCTTTTTCTGCGATCGCATAAAGCAGCCAATGATCACCGCACTCCATTCGTTGTTCCACCCGACATTCCAGATAAGCGAGCGCTTCGGCCAGAATCGGCCCACCGTTCTCAGCTTTAGTGGTTTCGATATGAGCGAAACGATCTTCTCCGGGGGAAAAAGGTTTAAGAAAATGCTTCATTAAAGCCAAATGTTGACCTTCTTGGAGGATATTAAGGACAAAAGGCGTACCACTATAAAGCAGAGACTCGATCGCTCGTTCTTTCGCCACGGCAATAGTCAATCCAGGTGGCGTGAACGTCGCTTGCGACACCCAAGAGGCTAACATGGCGCCGCGCAATTCCCCCAATTCGCAGGTGACGATACAGAGAGAACCCACCAAACGGCCGAGGGCTTGCGATCGCCGATCACTTTGGGGTTGGTTAACATTAGTTTTCGGTTGTCTGCTTTTGCGAGCTTTTTTGACTGCTTGAGCGAAATCGGTTCCTGCTTCCTCGCAGGTCTTTAAAATTGCCTCCGTGGGCTTAAATTTAACCCGAATTGGCTCAAAACCGAAGCGATAACCGCCATCCCGGAATTTACTTTCCAAAAGATCGATCGCTTCCCCACTCCAACCGTAGGAGCCAAAAACCCCCACCAGCTTGCTTTTATCGCCATTTGCCAGGGTAATCCCCAAGGCGGTTTGGATGGGAGTCGGCGTGTGTCCTCCCAAAGTGGGGGAACCAAAGATAAAACCGACACTTTTTTCGATCGCCGTTTTGATCTCGTCCGGTTCGGCGGACTCGGCGTTAATCGCCGTGACTGCCACTGCCGCTTTCGTGATCCCCATAGCGATCGCTTGAGCGAGGGTGGCAGTGTTGCCGTAGGCACTAGCATAAATCAGGGCGATTGTCAACTCTTGGGACGTTTGTACTGCTAACCATTGTTGATAGGAAAGGGTCAATTCGTGCATCGCGTAACGCACCAGAGGACCGTGACCAACGGCATAAAATAAGGGCGATTTAGCGGCTAATTTCTCCAAAGCGTTGCTAATTTGGCTGGCATAGGGAGCCATGAGACAATCAAAATAATAACGCCGATCTTCATTATAAACGCTCCAACCCTCATCAAAAATTTGGTCGCCACAAACGTGCGCTCCGAATAATTTATCGGTGTAGAGAATATCAGTTTTGCTGTCGTAGGTACAGAGTTGATCGGGAAATCTGGGGTTAGGAGTGGGGATAAATTCTAATTGATGGTTTGCTCCTAAATTTAATATTTCTTCCCCCTTGACAACCAATAGATTTAATGCTTCAGTTTCGAGAATTTTTTTCAGGGAAATTGCCCCCGGATTGGAACAAACAAAAGTGACTTGAGGAGCTATTTCTAAAAGTGCCTTGAGGGTGACGGCACGATTGGGGTTAACGTGACCGAGGATAATATAATCAATAGTTTTCGGATTGATTCTTTTAGTTAAAGCCTCTAAAAATATAGCCGAGAATGATTCCCCTGGTGGATCAAAAAGAGCGACTTTTTCACTTTTAATCAGATAACTATTGGCGGTGGTTCCCTTTTGTAATCCGTATTCGATCTCGAATTTTAACCGGTCCCAAGTGCGGGAACGAAAGACAAAAGTATCGACGGCTATCGGTGCTACTTGTACATCTCTCGGTTTGACAATTGCATTATTCATAATTTTAGTTACCAGTTATCAGTTAATTAGTCAAGTAGTTAAGCGGCAACTTGAGGCTGTCATCATTTTTTACTTGGCAAGTTTTGCATCAAAGTCAACACTTGATTTTTGACTAAATACAGCCTTTTATCGCTAGGGACGAGTGGGGAAATTTGCGGGTTATCTTGCCAGCCGGAAGGACATCAATATCTAAAGTACACTATCTCTGGGAAGAAACCTAGCTTCTAGCAATTTGTTTGCGAGTAAGGATACCCCTCTGGGGGGATTTGCCAGTCTATTGAGAAATTCTAAAGGGAACGTGATCCCCAGAAGCGAGGTGCTAGTCTGAGGGAAACCCTGCTCTCTTCCTATCAGGCCAAGTTTTTATGAGCTATCAGCACTCGTCTTTTGACTGCACTAGCGCCAATTTTGAGAAAGCCGCTTTGAGTCATTTTCGCACTCTTGTGGCTTTTTTACCGGATAATTGCCGTGTTTACCGGCAAACTTGGGAATTTTCTACGGTTCTCTGTCTCGATTTTCTAGCCTGTTTGCAGGGACTAGCAATCACCCGTCAAAATTTTGCCCATCTAGTTAATGTGACACAAGAACTCGGTTTAGGTCAAGCAATCATTTTGAAAGTAGGCAATAAAATCGTCGAGTGGCATCGTTTAACAGTCTAGAAAAAAATCGGCTCTCTCTGTTCTTTCTGTCTCTGTGGTTTATCTTTAACGCTTATAACTACCTCTTACCTCTTGCCCCTTGTCTCTGGGTGCATCTCATTTTTGCACTCTCAAAAATTAATTATGCAAGAACTCTATAGTAGGGTTGATTCATGAATCAACCCTACCCAAACCCTGGAGCGCATTAGTTTTTCGGTGGGATGCTTACAGGCAGCTGCTGATATGTCTGTAATAATTTAAGGGTCACTGATAATTGCTGATTGTCGGTATTTCTGCAAATGTGAGATGCACCCCTTGCCTCTTGCCTGTCCTAACCAAGAAGTTAATTTTGTCCTATCTAGAACCGTTTAAGTTGAGAAAAAGCCCCAATAATTTGACCAAGACTAATACCACCATCATTAGTGGGAACAGTTTGCTGCCAGTAGGGTTGGAATCCCGAAGCTTGTAAGCGATTAATTGTTCTTTCCGTCAGATAACGATTTTGAAAACAGCCTCCCGTCAAGAGAATTTTTTCTCTACCTATTTTCTGAGCAATTTCTACAATAATCTCACTTAAACTATTATGAAATTTAGCGGCAATTATGCCGATTTGTACTTGTTTTTCTAAATCCTCAACAACTCCTAAAATTATCTGATTCCAATCAATAACTATGGGTGAGTCAGCTGATAAAGAAAAATTATAATATTCCTCCGTTTTAATGCCCTCAAGGGCGAATTCTAATTGCATTGCTGCTTGTCCCTCAAAACTTAATTGATAACATAAACCTAGAATCGCCGCCACACCATCAAACAAACGCCCGACACTAGAAGTTAAAGGACAATTAATTTTTTTGGTTAACATTTGCCTAAAAATCGACCATTCCTGTTCACTAAAAGCTGATTTTATCCTATCAGCATTTTCCATAACTTCTAGTAATCCTAAAGCTACGCGTCTGGGTTCTTTAACCGCTTTTTCTCCTCCGGGTAATGGCCAGGGTTTAAAATGGGCGACTCGCTGCCAAGAATCGGCAGCAATATGGATAAATTCTCCCCCCCAAATTGTGCCGTCTAAACCGTATCCTGTTCCATCCCAAGCAACCCCTAAAACCGGAGGTTGTAGCTGATGTTCTGCCATGCAGGATAAAACGTGAGCGTAATGGTGTTGAATGGGAATAACGGGTAAATTTAAGCTATAAGCGTACTTGGTCGCTAGATATTCAGGATGGGCATCACAGGCAATAACTTCGGGTACAAACTCGTATAATTTTTTTAAACTATCGAGGATATTTTCAAAATGATTGACGGCATTAACTGTATCTAAATCGCCGATATGTTGACTAATAAAAACTTGATTTTTTTGGTAGATAGCCACGGTATTTTTAAAATAACTTCCCACGGCCAGAATCGGGGGGAAATCTCCCTCATTAACTTTAACTGGAAAGGGAGCATATCCCCGCGCTCGCCGCAAAATCATCGCTTTTCCTGCCATTTCCCTGATAATAGAGTCATCCACTGGCCGAACTATGGGACGATTATGAACTAGAAATAAATCGGCGATTGTTCCTAATTTTTCTAAAGCTTCTTTTTCCTCAATACAGATAGGTTCATCGGCTATATTACCACTGGTTGCTACAATAGGAAAGCCTAATTCTGCCAATAAAAGATGATGTAGGGGAGTATAGGGTAACATGACTCCTAGATAGGGATTACCCGGAGAAACGGCAGCAGAAAGATCATTTTTTCGCTGTTTAATCAGGACAATTGCCCCAGCAGGAGACTGCAATAATTGCGATTCTAAAGAAGATACATAACCGTGGTTTTTCACTAAGTCAAGATTAGGATACATCACGGCAAAAGGCTTATCTGGTCGCTGTTTACGTTGTCGCAATTTTTGCACTGCTTCCGTATTTCTTGCATCGACAACTAGGTGAAATCCTCCTAATCCTTTGAGCGCCATAATTTTTCCCTGTTCAATTGCTCTAGCAGTAGCGATTAAAGCTTGATCTTTTTCCGCTAATACAGAGCCTTGACTATCTAAAAGACTAATTTGGGGTCCGCAACGAGGACAGGCATTCGGTTGGGCATGAAAACGGCGATCCAGAGGGTTTTCGTATTCCCTTTGACATTCGGGACACTGATTAAAACCCCTCATAGTTGTGGCACTGCGATCATAGGGTAAACTCTCGATGATACTGTAGCGAGGACCGCAGTTAGTGCAGTTAGTAAAAGGATAGCGATAACGACGATTATTAGGGTCAAAAATATCGGCTAAACAATCGGGACAAGTGGCTAAATCGGGCAGAACAATTGTATTCTTTTCACCGCCGCTGCTAGGACGTATGCTAAAGTTTTGATAACCGACGGTATTTAACCATTGAGTCTCAATATTTTCAATTAGCGATTGAGGTGGTTTTTCTAAAGATAATCGATTCAAAAAAGTTTCTAGTTTGTCTCGATTGCCCTCGACTTCAATAAAAACTCCCGCTGCTGTATTATTCACCCAACCAGTTAGGTTTAATTCCGTTGCTAATCGATAAACAAAAGGACGAAAACCGACCCCTTGTACTGCTCCGCGCACAATTAAAGCTAATCGCTGATCGGACTGAATGCTCTGATTATTCATAAAAATTTAACGGGGAAATCATCAAATTCATCCCTAATTACTTTTCCCGTTATACTAAACTTTCACTAATCACCCGACAGCATTCTTCCACACTTGCCCTGTTTTCCATAGCTATCACTAAAGCTTGATAGGCAGTCTGTTGTTTTTCTAAAAGAGTTTTTGCCTGTAATAAACTCCAGCGCTCTTTTTGGGCATAATTATTCTCAGGAACCCCCGCTAATTTTAAGGCCGATTGCAGATAAAATTGATCGCTTTCTCCCCCCTCCGCTTTACCATAAACTAAGGTTTCGGCAGCAATTCCCGCCATCCACACCGTAGAAATTCGCTCTAAAAAAGCAGGAAAATCGGTAAAGTTCTTGACTTTTTGCTCTAAATCTGCTAGGTCAAATTGAACACCGCCGACTCCCTCCTGGCCTTGACGAAAGGCTTCCCAAGCGGTCAAACTATAACTGGCGATCGGAATGCCCAAAATATAAGCGGTGAGAAAATGTCCGGCTTCGTGGTGAATAACTCTTTGACGGTGTTTACTGGGAGAAAGAGCATCCAGTAGTAAAGTCACACCCCGGTTATTAAAGGTGAGAGTATCAACTGTAACTAATCCCAAGAGGCTAAAAGTAGCTAAAGCGGGGACAAAAGGCGAAATAGACAGCAAAGGAGTGACAAATACGGAAAGAGTGATCGAAAAAACGGTAATCGCGATCAGATTTAAAGCTGTCTGTTCCATAAAAATTAATAAAAATATACAAATGCTTAATACTATGTTACATGGCCTAGTTTTATTTTCCCCGAATCCAGTTTTTTACCCCCCCGATTTTTTCAGCTAAATCGGGAATTTTTCCCACGGATGCCTCGATGAGTTGCACTCTTTCATTTAAACCGGTGATTTTTGCGTCTAAAGTCCTGATTTCTCCCTTAATTTCCGTCTGTCCTATCTCTAAGACCTGAATTTCTCTTTTGATCTCTCCGAAACTATTCTCGATCGCTTTTTGTCCACTCTCCAAAGAGGTTAAACGAGTTTCGATCGCTTTTTGTCCATTCTCCAGAGAGGTTAAACGAGTTTCGATCGCTTTTTGTCCACTCTCCAAAGAGGTTAAACGAGTTTCGATCGCTTTTTGTCCATTGATAATCAGATTTTCTAACCTTTTTAGGTCATTTTCCGTAAAAGCCGTCATCAGCTAAACTCCTAAATAGATTAATTTTTTCTCGTCTTGAGATTGAGTCGATCGTTGACTAATTTAATTATGGAGTCAAAATCAAGCTGTTACCCACTGATAGTTCTAGGTTCGATGCCGCAATAGGGATTTAGGGTGATAGGGAAATTTCCGCTAAATCCCCCATCTCCCCACTTCCCTTTAACATAAATAAATATTATTGTTTTCCACTATGGATAACTTTTATTGATGAATATTGATCGCACTATGCAAGAGGCAATAGGGATTTAGGGTGATAGGGAAATTTCCGCTAAATCCCCCACTTCCCCAATTCCCCACTTCCCTTTACCATAAATAAACATTATTCTTTTCCTGTATGGATAACTTTTATTGATGAATATTGATCGCACTATCCAAGAGGCAACAGGGATTTAGGATGATAGGCAAATTTCCCCCACTTCCCCACTTCCCGAATTCCCCTTTACCATAAATAAACATTATTCTTTTCCTGTATGGATAACTTTTATTGATGAATATTGATCGCACTATCCAACTAGCTCATCAATTAGCGGACGCTTCTGGAGAGATTATCCAGCGCTATTTTCGGCAGCCCCATCTAGAAACCGAGACAAAACTCGAGCAAGTTTCCTCAATAGTAACAATCGCCGATCAAGAAGCTGAGGAGGCGATGGTAGCGATTATTCGGCGAGAATTGCCTGAAGATGGGGTTATTCGGGAAGAAGGAGCCAATATTCCCTCCCAAAGTGGTCGTTATTGGGTGTTGGATCCGATCGATGGCACATCCTCTTTTGTCAAGGGATTACCGATTTTTGGGACTTTAATCAGCCTGGTGGCAGAAAATCAACCGATTTTAGGAATTGTCGATCAACCGATTTTAGGCGATCGCTGGTTAGGAGTGAAGGGAAAAGCCAGTCTTTATAATAACCGGATGATTGTTAATCCCTACCGTCAAGATCGGGAACTTGTCTTAAAAAATGCCTGTTTAGCCTCCACCACTCCCTTAATGTTTATCACAGAACGACAACAGGCGATCGCTCGTCAGCTGCAAAGCGTCTGTAAACGTAGTGCTTTTGGGGGTGATTGTTATAACTATATGATGTTAGCCACCGGCTGCACTGCCATGCCGATGGTAATCCTAGAATCAGACCTGAAATACTACGATTTTTGTGCTTTAATCCCGATTATTGAAGGTGCTGGCGGAATAATTAGCGATTGGTCGGGTAATCCCCTACAAGCTGATTCTAGCGAAGTTTTAGCCGTCTCTAATTCCGGTTTATGGCGGCAGGTTTTAGAACAAATCAACAGAGTGGGTTAGTGCGAATACTAAGATAATTAGTCAACAGCTAACCCACCCCCGCGGCAATTAAACCGTGGCTAATTGAGGTTGGGGACGTTTGCTGTTACGGATACCTTCGATCGCCGCCGCGTAATCAGGGGCATTAAATACCGCCGAACCTGCTACGATCGCATTAGCACCCGCTTCGAGAACTTGCCAAGTATTAGCCGGTTTTAAGCCGCCATCCACTTCAATCCAGGGATCCAAGCCTTTTTCATCGCACATTTGGCGTAATTGACGGATTTTGGGGACAACTTCCGGGATAAAACTCTGGCCACCAAAACCGGGGTTAACGCTCATAATTAGGACTAAATCGCACAAATGCAGCACATATTCGATTAAATCTAAGGGAGTGGAGGGATTTAATACCACACCCGCTTGTTTACCGAGTTCGCGAATTTGGCAAAGAGTACGATGGAGGTGGGGAGAAGCATTATGTTCAGCGTGAACAGAAATAATGTCAGCACCCGCTTTCGCAAAGTCAGCCACATATTTTTCTGGTTCCACGATCATTAAATGCACATCTAAAGGTTTTTTCGTATAGGGACGAATAGCGGAGACAATCAGGGGTCCAATGGTGATATTCGGGACAAAACGACCATCCATCACATCAACGTGAATCCAATCGGCTCCTGCCTTATCCACAGCCTCGATATCGGCTCCTAATTTACTAAAATCCGCCGATAGGATCGAGGGAGAGACAACGATCGACTTCGAGCTTCCGTTTTGGGTCATGGCTAACTATAGAATTTCGTGTTTATATTTTCGTAACAATCTTATCAGTAATCAGTGATCAGTGATCAGTAATCAGTGATCAGGAGTCAGGAGTCAGGAGACAGGAGATTATTTTTATTTATTCTCCCCACACCCCACACCCCCCCTGCCCCCCCGATGTCGGGGGGGTTGGGGGGTCACACCCTACACCCTACACCCCACACCCTACACCCCACACCCCTCCGCATCCGGCATAGAAGCATAGGTTTATGTAATTGTCAATATAGATTTACGAACTTTTTTGTCGAAACTGGATCATAAACTTTAAAAATAGGCATGATGGGAATGGTTGGGATCGAGGGGGTGGAAAGACGGATAAACTGGTGGCTTTGTACTTACACATACTTGGCGAACTCAGGAATTCACGCTACCCTAGGTCTCGGGTTCTTTACATTTTGTTGCTTAACATCCGTAAGAAAACTTAGTTCACTTACCCTATTTTCTCAGAAAAGAATCTTAAAAAAGTGTTAAGGTTTTATACTTGGGCAGTGTTATCAGGAGGAAAATTGTGTTTAAACGACTTGCAGAACAGCATCGCCAACTGGTCAAAGACTTAGTCATGGATTTACAGGCCTTAGCGATCGCACTAGAAAATCAAGGTTATCTAGCATCTTGCTACACCTGTGGCGGTCAACTGAATAGCGCATCTTTTATGGTGGGATTGGGTGAAACCCATCTAATTCGGTTTCTCGTGTCCGATTACGGCATCACCTGGACAGAAATGCGCGATGATCGAGAGTTAATGAAACTCGAAGGCGCGGAAGCCATCAGCCAACTAGAGGAATTAGCCAATCTGATTAAATATCAAATTTCGCCGGCGGAATTTATTGACAAAAAACCCTCCTCCGTGCTGCAACGGTTAGAGACGGTTTAACCCGATATATGACCTAGACCTGTATGTTTAGCGAACTTTTTCCCCTAAACTTTCAGCCAACTGTTAGCTAGATAAGCCATTCGTTTCATCTCTTTTCGTCCCCGGGAGACGGAATCGAGGATCATGCCAGAGGTCAAACCTAAAAAGGCTAAAAGCATGATCGAGGCCGATAAAATAGCGGTGGGAAAACGTGGCACTAAGCCGGTTTCGAGGTATTCAAACAGGACGGGAATCGCTAAGAGGAGGGAAATAACCGCCAAAATCAGCGATACAAGGCTAAAAAAGAGAAAAGGACGAATTTCTTTAAATAGTAGGATAGCGGTTCCCAATACCCGCCAGCCATCTTGAAAGGTTTTTAACTTACTTTGGGAACCTTCGGGACGTTCCCCGTAGAGGGTTGGTTCTTCAGCGAAGGGAATTTTTAATTCTAAAGCGTGGATAGTTAACTCGGTTTCAATCTCGAAACCATTGGACAAAGCGGGAAAAGATTTGACGAAACGACGAGAAAAGACGCGATAACCGGAGAGCATATCGATTAAACGCGCTCCAAACAAAAATTTCACCAATCCCGTTAAAAATAGATTACCAGCGCGATGACCGGGACGATAAGCCTGGGAGGATTTTGCCGCTTCCCGACGCGCACCGACCACCATATCTAACTGTTCCCCCAGCATTCGTTCAATTAAGCGACGTACTGCCGCAATTTCGTAGGTATCATCACCATCGATGAGAATATAGATATCCGCTTCGATATCGGCAAACATCCGCCGGACAACATTGCCTTTTCCCGGTTGGATTTCCTGACGCACGATCGCCCCCGCTTTCAGTGCCTCGGTCACGGTATCATCGGTAGAACGGTTGTTATAAACATAAATTGCCGCTTCTGGCAAAAAAGTTTGGAATTGGGAGACCACTTTAGCGATCGTTAGTTCTTCGTTGTGACAGGGAATTATGACGGCGATACGGTAGTTTTTCAGAGAAATCGGCGGAATAGCAGTCATTTCGATCATGGCTGACGACAACGTTTAATGATGGTTAGGGGGGTTTCTTGGCGTTGGACGGCATGAACAATGGGACAATGGGGGAAAGCTTGGAAGTAATCGTATCGGGATAAACCCATGTAATAATCGGGGTCGGCGGCCTTTCCCCAAGCAAAGTCATCGGCATTTTGAGCAAGCCATTCCATCCCCTCTTTGAGACTTAAATCCCTGGTAATCGGTTTCCTGTTGACCCCTGACAGCTTTTAAGTCCCGAACATTAAGGCTGCCAGAGGTTGAACTCCATTAAAAAGGGTTTGCAGGATGAGAGGGCAAGTTTTCAAAGGCTTTCCTATGGCTTGCCGGACTTTTCCGGTTTAACATCCGTCACACGCCAACTGAGTTTTAAATTCATCCAGAAGTTCCAAACAGTAACCATAGCGATCGCTATTAAGTTAGCAATATAGCGATTAATATGTAAGACATTGAAGAAAAAGTTTAAGAGCAGGACGTTGAGGATCAAACCGGCCAAACAAATAAGATTAAATTTAAGAAAACGTTTGCAACGCTGCTGCCACTGATTTTGGCCGGTGGACAAATCGCCAAAAGTCCAGCGATCGTTCCAAAGAAAATTATTAATAATAGCCACCTCGGCGGCGATAATCTTACTGCGAGTTACTCCCCAAGCGAGGGTAGTGGGATCGCTGAGGAGATACAAGATGGCCATATCGACGAATAGGCCACTAAACCCGACTAAACTAAAGCGAAGAAAGCGAGCGAGGGGGAATTGCCAACGCCTTTTCAGACCACCGAAACGACCGCGGGAACGCAATTTCAGCAGGTGCAGGATATATTCGATGTATTGTTGCCAGGTGACTTTGCTTTCGCCGTCTTGACGCTCTTGGAAAACGTAACCCACTTCGGCGATCCGGTCGATATTGCCGCGGCCGATAACTTCGAGGAGAATTTTATAGCCCATCGGGTTTAAGATCGGGCCTGCGATCGCTTGTCGATTAACCATGAAATAGCCACTCATCGGATCCGATACCCGTCCCACCACGTTAGGCAGAATGACTAATCCCAACAGCTGCGCCCCCCGGGAGAGGAAGCGTCGAGTCAGACTCCATTCGCTGACTCCACCCCCTTCCACATGGCGACTAGCCACGGCGAGATCGGCTCCGGCTCTGGTTTGCTCGAATAATTTTAATAACACTTCCGGGGGATGCTGTAAATCGGCATCGATGACCCCAAGAATGTCGCCCCGTGCCACTTGCCACCCCCTTACCACTGCCGAGGATAGGCCTTTTTCTCCCTCCCGGCGCAGCACTCGCAGCTGGGGATATTCAGCGATTAAAGATGCGGCGACTTCCCAAGTGCGATCGGGACTATTATCATCGACAACGATCAGTTCGTAATCTTTGGCAAGGGCTTCGTCAAGTATTTGACTAAGAATGTTGACTAATTGAACGATATTTTGCCGTTCATTGTAGGTGGGAATGACTAGAGACAGGCTGAGAGGATAATTTTTTTCTGCTTCTAAGTTGCCGTCGTCTGGGGGAGGAGGAGATAAAGGTACCTGTAGATCTCCTGTGGGGGGAGTTAAGAAAAGATGAGACTGCTGTACCTTCATGAAAAATTTGACCTCACTCGCGGTTGATTTAGCTACAGACGCACTGACAACGGCAGAAGATTCTGAATAGTTTTGGCCCTTTGGAACCTAACCTATTGAACCATACCTTTGTCGTCTCTTGGGCGGACACAAGCATTGATTAACCGGTACCCTTCGACGTAGCTCAGGGCAAGCTATCGGCCATGACTCGTAAACCCAAGACGCTGTGGTGTTGATCGGGAAGGCAAAAGGTGCGATTGGCACTGCGTAGGTGCCTAGCTTCATCGCCCCAACTGCCCCCTCGCACTAAACGGGCGGAACGATAACGGGGCTGCAAGCGAGTATCGCTGTCTAACCAAGCACTACCATCCAGGGGCGGGGTTCCCTCGTAATTCCGGTGCCAGCTATCGGCGCACCATTCGCCCACGTTGCCGTGCATATCGTAGAGACCGAAATTATTGGGGGCGAAACTGCCCACCGGGGTAGTCTTGGCCAGATAGGCGCTGCTGGGTTCTTCCGCGTAGGGATCATAGACGGCAAAGTAATTGGCCCGCTCGCTGGTGAGGGTTTCCCCGCAGTAAAAGGGGGTGGTTGTACCAGCGCGACAGGCGTATTCCCAGCGTGATTCACTCGCTAGTCGGTAATCTTTGCCGGTGGATCGGGAGAGTCTTTGACAAAATTCGATCGCCTCGTACCAGGAGACTCTCTCTACGGGTAAGTTATCGCCTTGGAAAAAGGAGGGCGCCGGGTTGAGTTCGAGATTAATTTTCGGCAGTTGGGCGATCGCTCGCCATTGTGCTTGGGTGATCGGGTATTTGCTCAGAAAAAAGGCCGCCGTCGTCACGGAATTTTCTGGTTTTTCACTGCTAGTATGATCGCCTCTTTCTTCATTTTTCGAGCCGCGTCGAAAACTGCCCCCCGGAATGGCTACCATTTCTAGTTCGCTGCCGTTGCCTAGGGGTTCGCTCCAGGAGCGAGCGCTACCCTGACGGCGATCAATAATTTGCCCTTGACGATTGACGGTGACTGTTTCAAAGCTATATTCTGTCCACTGGAGATTTTGCGAATCTACTGGGCGAATTTGCCGCAAAAATTCCTCCATTGCCTCTATATTCTCGGCAATAGCTTGGTTTTGGTCGGCAGAATAACTGAGCCGAGAGGAGAGAAGGGTAGCTAGTCCGGCACTTCCTCCGGCTAGGGCCGCTAATTTCAGCAAGCTACGTCGGTTTAAGAGGGGATTAGGGGGATAGTTCATATTTTTAGGAGACTGGTCTGATATTTAGGCATTTCTAATCTTGATAGAAACGACTTTTTACTAAACAATAGGCTCTTTCATCGCCGTCACGACTGGCGGGATCGGAGTTTTCGGTATTACCTACTGTTATATAATCGCAAATTTCCCAGCCGGTTCGCTGTAAAATTCGGCGTAACCCGGCATTAGAAAAGATCCAATAGTTGGTGGAATCATTATTTGCTTCTAGTTCATCGAGTAAATAGGCTAGAGGAATCGCGGAAAGATCGACTCGATTAGCGGCATTACTCACCGTATTAAACTTAGTGACGCGGGTGCTAATCAGGCAATAATTGGCAGATTTCGCTAAGGTTTCGAGGGCATAGTAGGGATTTTTGAGATGGTATAAAATTCCTAAGAAGATGACTAAACTATAGCTTTTTTCGGGAAGCAGAAACTGAGAGTCTAAGTTAACATCATGAATCTCCACAGAGGAAGAAAGCGCGGTTTTGAGCAGTTTAACCCCTTGCATAAGGTTAAAGTTAGTAGGAGCGTAGTCAACTACCTGCACTTTACAGCCCAAAGATTCCAGAAAAAACGCCAGATCCCCATCGGCACAACCAATATCAACAATCGGTTTTTCCGAGATTAATTCCAGGAGAAAACGGTTTTTACCAGTTAATAGTAATTCGAGAATCTCGAAGCAGGTTAAAGTGTTGTAAGGATACCAGCCAAAATTGTCGGGAGCGAGTTTTTCTTTTTCGGCATCTAATTGGACTCGAAACTGGCGGGCTTTATTTTTGATGACGCTAATATCGAGAAGTTTCGGACTAATTTCTTGCAGTTCGGGAATGGTTAAAGATAACTGACCTAATCTTTCATAAAGAGCGTTTTTTTCCCGAATCATTTCTTGTTTTTCTTGATTCAAACTCTTCAGATGATCTTTGAGAGAATCTCGTTCTTCAATTAAAGTCTCTCGTTCATCAACTAAGCGAGGATATTTCCAGAACTTAAGATATTTCTTGATTTTCATCTATCAATAGGGAGGAATTAATTTTACTAAGTTAGTCTAGGGAGTCTCTGGCTGTTGGATATTTTTACCAAAACCACTCTGATCATACCATTGATCGGGATCATTTGTCAAGATATTTACCAAAAATTTTGAGGTTTAAAGTCAGCTTATTATTGGCTTTTATCAAAATTAAGCTGAGGATTTGTGTGGATGATTTGTTTTTAATAATGATAGATTCGCGGTAACTTCCTTAGATAATTTTCCAAGATTTGGGAAAATCTAGACAATGGGGACAGTATTCAATCAAAATAGTGGTGGAGGATTTCCCGGGCATTCAGTCCAAACCAAGCCTCATCTCCTTGCAATGCGGGGAAAGAGGAGAGGTTGACCGTCATGACAGAAATTATATAGATTAAAATTAGAAAACTTAGGTAAATTGGCAAGATTTTAACTTTTTTCATGATCGAAGTTATCCCGCTTACATAATTAAAATTTTTTCTCTGCTTTTTAGACTTATTTTTGACAAATTTTGCAAATTTGCATAAGGATATATGATCCTACTCACCAGCTTCTTTGAGATACTGATTGATATGATAATCCGGGTTAACTTGACAAGAGTTCGAGCGCCTGTAAACGCAAGTTCCGTTAAAGCATTTCTCCCGTTGATAATCTCCGACCGCGGCCCGGTCTTGGTTAAATAATAGATAATTAAAATAAGGTTGTAGTGCCTCGAAATTTTCGTTATCTTTGAGGAAATAAATCGGTACATCTTGGTGTAAGTAAGCGTATCCCCCCGTGTACTGCCACGCCAATCCTTTTACTCCTAAACCGCACAGTTTTTTCTCGCTACTTAAATACTGATAGGCCTGTAATTGTCCGCCGTGGGTTTGCCAGTGAGTATAGCCCGGTTTTTGCCAAGGCGGTCCGAAATTAAAAGTCTGGTCGGTATTAAAACGCCCCGCCAGCAACCAAGATAGAAAAGCCCAAAGAAGTAAACTACTAAAAATAACGATAGTTTTGCCAGCGAGGGAACCTCGCATTAACGATAAACGCGAGACGAGAGTGGCAGTACCCAAACTGGCGAGAATAATAATTAGTGGTAGGGCCGGGAACATATAGCGATATTCTTTGTGACCTAAAAAGCTGTGAGAGAGGATAATAACTAGGGCCAGAAGGGCGAGAATCCAGTGACGACGAGCAGCGATTGCACAGAAGACGAGGATCGGAAACAGCCACCAAGACCAATTGAGGGCTAGCCAAGTAAAATATTGCTGCCAGGGTGATACGCCAAAACTATTAAATTTTCCTTCAAAAATATTAATCCAGATCAGTTTCCAAATCGATTGGAAGGGGGTGGACCAAGTGAAAGCGTCTAAAGCACCCCCCAGCAAAACCGGACCGATAAAACCGAGGGCAAGGGGCGGTAATTGTGGAAAATTTTTTTGTCTAACTTGATAAATGAGGGCGATGGCGATGGCCGGCAGTAAATGAAATCGAAGATAGGTGGTCAATCCGTAGAAAAACCCTGTCCAATACAGTCGCTGACGAGAGGGGGGATTTTTGCCGTAGCATCCTAAATAAACGCCGACCAGCAGGGAATAAGCGGCAATAACTTCGGTGAAGGCTTTCGGGGCAAAATAAATAAATTCAAACCAAATCCCACAAATACCGCCGGTTAGGATAGCGCCGGCCAAACCGATGCTTTCGTAGGCGATCGAGAATCCGATCCAAACGGGAATTAAAGATAGTAAACTGAGGAAAATCTTGACACTGGCCAGATAGCCACTGGAGCCTTCCGAAAAACCAGCAGTTAACTTCATAATCCCGCCAAGAATGCCCGGAAATAACCAAGAACGAATCCCGTCCCGAAAATCCCAAGGTATCATCCCATTACCAAAAGCTAGTCGATGACCCTGTTCTAAGGTCTGAAAAATTTCATCCGGCCAGAGAATATTAGGATAAGAGAAAGCGGCATTTAGACGTAGGAAAAGGGCAAAAATAAGGATTAATAACAACCAAACTCTAGAATAATTTAACTGACGAATCATGTTGGCAACTAAGGATAAAGATTTTTGCTTTAGGGGAAAATCTAGGGATTTTTAACGGGGTAATTGTTGTTACTCGGCTATCAAGCTAATGTTTTTTAGCATATTGCTGATGGTAATGTCAATCTCTTAAGTTATAGTTTAGTGGGGAGAAACTGGGGAACTTTTCTGCCAGAAATGAGTCCCTTGTCTGGAGTTGGCTATAAAGATGAGTTGACCATTTGATATCCCTGAGAATTTACGAAGGAGAAATTATCGAGATGACTTAACCTCGATAATCGGGTATTTAATCGATCTGGGTTTGTCAAAAAATTTAACCGTCAAACCATGTTACAATAGCACGGGTTCACCCCAAAAGATAAATAGCGAGCCAATTTCAGAATAATGCTACAGCGAGATTTTCTATTTAATAATTTTGAAAAGTTTGATTACCGTCTATTTCTGGGTATATTAATTACGGGCTTAGGATTTATTTTAAGATATTATCAGTACGATTCCTTACCTCCCTATAACTGGACTCAAGATGAATTTGCTTTTGCTTGGAGTGGCATGAGTTTGATTCAAGAGGGAGTTCCTACCAGTTGGTCTTTCCTCAGTCCCACGGATGATTTTTTGGTGACAGTTTGGGAAAAAACTGCCGTTCGTTATCGTTTTGTTACTCCTTGGTTTGATCATCCTCCCTTGTTTGGATTAATTGTGGGTATGACGGCTATTTTATCGGGAGCAAAGGAATTTTTTGACTGTAGTTTAACAGTAATTAGGATTCCTTCTTTAGTTTTTGGCACTCTCTCTATTTTCTTACTTTATTTATTAGCTTTACGTTTGACTAATACCAGTGTGGCGATTATAACTTCTTTAATTTTTGCCACTAACCCCAATACGGTTTTTTTATCTCGTTTAGCAGTTAGTGAAAATTTATTATTATGTCTAAGTTTAGCGGTAGCAATTTTATTCCTTCAGTACGGTGAAAAGTCTCAAAAAAAGTATCTATACTTGGCTATAGTTCTAGGTGGTTTAGCACCTTTAGTTAAGGTGACAGGATTATATATTCTAGGTTCTCTAGTCGCTTTACTGTTATTACAAAAAAATTGGCGAGATAGCTTAATCGCTTCTCTGACGGCAGTTTTATCCTTTGGTTTGTATTACCTTTACGGTTGGTTTTATGATTTTAGTTGGTTTTTAACTACTCTCCAAGAACATAAAAATCGCTTTACGGATTTTGCTATGTTAAAAAATCTAGTTTTACCCACAGTTTTTTTTGAGGATGGTTGGTTAATTTTTAGTTGGATTACTCTCCTGTTAGTGTCCAGATTTCCTTTGAAAATATCTAAAATACGATTAGTAATTTTTCCTATATTAATCTATACAATTCTTCTCACCTTTTCTGGCGCTCAAAGTCATTACTATGCTTGGTATGTAATTCCTTACTATGGATTTCTCTTTCTGGTGCTTGGTATATTCTTAGACGATTTTCGTAAGAACCCTGATTTTATCGGTGCTGCCACTATCTTTATTTTTCTTGTCGTTTGGTCGGTGAATTTAAATATTAAGGATTGGGTTTTGAGTTCCCCTTACGGTAGATATTACTTTATTATCGGAACGGCAATTACTTTAGGGGGATTTTTCTTTAATGATTTAACCGAGAAAAAATCGAAAATTTTAACTAATTTTGTCAAGATAATCATGCTGATTGTCTTTTGGGGATTGTTACTAGGTAATCTTCATCTCATCCTTAACTATAAATTGCCAAGTTAAGCTAGTAAAACTAAACAAATAAATCTTGAAATTTTAATTATGACAACCCTGAAACGTTTTCCACTTTCTCATCCCTTATTTTGGGCAATTATCTACTTTGTTGCTTTGGGAATTATCTCGGTTATTTTAGGTCAAGATGTTAGTTGGGATTTACGAAACTATCATTTTTATAATCCCTATATGTTATTGACAGGAAGGTTTAAGTATGATGTCCTACCCGCACAGATACAAACTTTTTTTAATCCCCTGATTGATGTTCCCTTTTTCGTCGCTGTTTATTATCTGAAACTGCCTCCGATTGTCGTGGGGTTTTTAATGGGAGGATTTCACGGGTTAAATCAATGGTTAGTTCACCTAATTACCTATCATTCCCTGGATAAAGTTTCCGAAAGATACAAGATAACTCTAAGCATAGCGGCAGCGATTACCAGTATTTTTGGGGCAGCCTATATCTCGGAGTTAGGAACCAGTATTGGTGATAATACCACCAGTGTTTTCGTTCTGGGAGGATTATTTTTTATAGTTAGTAGTTTAGGGAAAAATCTGCCAATTCCCTCTAAAAATATTCTTTTAGCTGGATTCTTATTAGGATTAGCAACGGGGTTTAAATTAACCAATGCTTTATATGGTATTAGCTTTTTGGTAGCCATTAATTTTTTACCTAATTCTTGGTCAGACAAATTACGCAATTTAATCCTATCAATTCTCTCAATGGCCGTGGGTTTTAGTCTCACTGCTGGTTATTGGATAATCCTAATGTGGACAAAGTTTGCTAATCCTCTTTTTCCCTTCTATAATAAAATCTTTCAATCTCCTTATATCGAAACCGACTACAATTTTAAAGGGATACAATATTTGCCTAAAGATATCTGGCAATGGTTGTTTTATCCTGTTTATTTTATCCAGAGACAAACTCTTGTATCTGAGGTTCCTTTCCAAGATAGCCGATTAGCCATCACCTATTTATTGATAATTTTACTAATAGTAGTGATTATTTTTCGTGCTATTTCTAAGCGCAATCTATCTTCTGAACCTGACTTAACCCACGGTGCAGTTTTAGGGTTTTTACTGCCTTTTTCTCTGACCGCTTACTCTATTTGGTTAGTGGGATTTTCTATCTATCGTTATCTAATGCCATTAGAATTAATCACTCCCACTTTAATTATTTTGATTATTGCCTATCTTTATCCTCGCAAGAAACCATTATTAATCATAAACTTGGTAATATTTTCCTTAATTGTCACTACGGTTAAACCGATGGATTGGTGGAGAATGGGATGGTCAGATCATTATTTTGGTATCGATAGTCAAGCATTAAAACCCTACGAAAATTCCACGATTGTTATCTGGGGAGATGAAGGAACATCTTTTATCGTCCCTTATTTTCCCGCTTCGACTCGTTTTGTGAGACTCAAAGGCAATACTGGAGTCAGTGAGGGAACTTTAATGCGAAAAAATGCCGAGACATTTATTGCTAATACTCCCCCAGAATCTCTCTACATTCTCCAGACGGACTTTAATAAAAAATCCCCTGATATAGTGGGGGATTTAGCGAAGGAAAATCTCGTTATTGACTTCCAAAGTTGTCAACCCTTTCCCAGTAAAATTGAAAATTTTAATCTCTGTCGTCTTCAAAAAAAGTAATTCTCACGGGAAAGCTATTCTCTATTCTCTAACCATTGTTAATTGCCAGTGACTCCTACCTTTTATCTGTAATGATTTATCTATTGACCGTTAACTACAATTGCGCGGAATTAATTAAGCGTTTAATCGCTTCCCTCAACGATGACTTATCTGCTACTCTCATCATTGTTAACAATTCCACTGAAGATAAAAATATCCAATCTCTAGCAGCTGAAAGAGTCAAGATTATTGAAGCGGGGGAAAATTTAGGATTTGGGAAAGGATGTAATCTGGGACTTAATTGGATTTATCAACAAGACAGAGAAGCTATCGTTTGGTTAGTTAATCCTGACGCTTACTTATTACCGGACTCTCTGGAGAAAGCAAGCAAATTTTTTCAGCAATATCCGGAAGTTGCCATCGCCGGTACAGAAATTTACGAACCGGATGGTAAAATCTGGTTTGGTTGGGGAAAATTTAATGCCAAAATCGGCACAATTAACGTAGTAGAGGAATCCTTAGACTATCGAGATAAACCCTATCTTATTCCCGACTGGGTGACGGGATGCAGTTTATTAATTAATTTCTCGAATTTTTCCACTTGTCCCCATTTCGATACCGATTACTTTCTCTACTACGAAGACTTTGATTTTTCCCGAAGATACGCAAATCAAGGCTATTTAGTCGTTGTTACCAATCAGATTAAAATCATTCATGAACCATCTTCTATCACCCGTCGCTATGGTTATCTAAGACTAACTCATAATATCTATAGTTATCTTCTCAGTCTCGAAAAACATACGACTTTAACTATCCTTGTTTATCGCTTGCTGCGGATGAGTTTTATGTCTTTACTGATCCTTCCCATTAAACCAAAATTCTCCCTAGCCAAGTTACAGGGAATTCAACTCTATTGTCAAAGAATTATCACTAAACCGCATCTAGGTTGAAACCCGTAGTTTTTCTTGACGGGGTGCGGATTTGCCTTGTGCTTTGCCTCTTGCCTCATTTCAACAAGCAATTTAAAGGCGCGGACAGCTTATCTAGCTGATGGCTTCAAATATTACAAAAATTTTACAAGTTGCGTTAAAATCACCCCTAGCGATGAAACGCAGCACTTTTGTAATTGTTGAAACCGAGATTAATATGCTAAATAGGTCAATTACGGCCGAGAAAACCGAGGAATTCGCTCCTGCTGACCTGCAAGACCTGCTAGACTGTACCGATAGCTTTGTTAACCGTCACATTGGACCGACGGAGACGGAAATCGAGAAAATGCTGGCGGTTTTGGGTGTTGCTACCGTGGAGGAATTAATCGCTAAAACTGTCCCGTCAGGAATTCGTTTACAAAAAAGCCTTAATCTACCACCTGCCTTGAGTGAATACGCCGCTCTTGCCCAATTAAAAGCTATTGCCTCCAAAAATCAGGTATTTCGCTCCTTTATTGGCATGGGCTACCATGACTGTATCACCCCGCCGGTAATTCTCCGCAACATCTTAGAAAATCCGGGTTGGTACACCGCCTATACTCCCTATCAAGCGGAAATCGCCCAGGGACGCTTAGAAGCTCTCTTAAACTTCCAAACTCTCATCACTAGCTTAACCGGTCTGGAAATTGCTAACGCTTCCCTCCTCGATGAAGGAACAGCAGCCGCAGAAGCGATGACTATGAGTTACGGACTGTGCAAAACTAAAGCCAATGCTTTCTTTATCTCTAGTAGTTGCCATCCCCAAACAATTGAAGTTGTTAAAACCAGAGCGATTCCTTTAGGTATTGACATTATTATCGATGATCATCGTCTCTTTGACTTTAAAACGCCGATTTTTGGCGCATTATTACAATATCCAGCCACCGATGGCGTAATTTATGACTATCGGCAATTTATCGCCAAAGCGCAGCAAAATGGCGCGTTAGTCACCGTTGCCGCCGATATTCTCAGTTTAGCCCTGTTGACTCCCCCCGGCGAATTGGGGGCTGATATTGCCGTGGGTAGCAGTCAACGCTTTGGGGTTCCCTTGGGTTATGGGGGTCCCCATGCCGCCTATTTTGCCACCAAAGATGCCTATAAACGCAGTATTCCGGGGCGCATTGTCGGGGTATCGAAGGATAGTCAGGGTAAACCCGCACTGCGTTTAGCTTTGCAAACCCGCGAACAACATATCCGCCGGGATAAAGCCACCAGTAATATTTGTACCGCACAGGTGTTACTAGCGGTGATTGCTTCCATGTACGCCGTGTATCACGGACCGGAAGGAATCAAGAAAATCGCCCAAAGAGTGCAGAAATTAACCGCTTTATTGGCAACTGGTTTAAAACAGTTGGGTTATCAGGTGGGGAAAGAACCGTGCTTCGATACGCTCAAAGTTACGGTATCCACGGGAGTTAAGGCTCTCCTCGCCAAGGCAAAAACCCATAAGATTAATCTGCGTTATTTTGATGAGAATAATCTAGGAATTAGTCTCGATGAAACCAGCAGTCTCAGGGATGTGTGGGATTTATGGCAAATTTTTGCCCCCACCGAGGAATTGCCCTTTACCACGGCGGAATTAGTCGAGAAAATTAGTCTAGAATTACCCGCTAATCTAACCCGTACCAGTGCCTATCTTACCGAACCGGTGTTCAATCGTTATCACTCGGAAACGGAATTACTCAGATATCTGCACCGTCTGGAAACAAAGGATCTAGCCTTAAATACTTCCATGATTCCCCTCGGTTCCTGTACGATGAAACTCAATGCCGTAGCGGAGATGATTCCGGTAACTTGGGCAGAATTCGGCCAATTACACCCTTTTGCTCCGATTGACCAAGCAGAAGGCTATCAACTTCTCTTTCAACAGTTAGAGACTTGGTTAGGGGAAATTACCGGGTTTGATGGCATTTCTCTACAACCTAACGCCGGTTCCCAGGGAGAGTATGCCGGTTTACAGGTGATCCGAGCCTACCATGAAAGTCGCGGTCAAGGTCATCGTCAGATTTGCTTAATTCCTGAGTCCGCTCACGGGACTAATCCTGCCAGCGCCGTTATGTGTGGTATGAAAGTAGTGGCGGTTAATTGCGATTCTCGGGGCAATATTGATATTGATGACTTAAAAACTAAGGCCCAGAAGCATCAGGATAATCTAGCGGCTTTGATGGTAACGTATCCTTCCACTCACGGCGTTTTTGAACAGGGAATTAGCGAAATTTGCGCCTTGATTCATCAATACGGTGGTCAAGTCTATATGGATGGAGCCAATATGAATGCTCAGGTGGGTTTATGTCGTCCGGCGGATTTTGGCGCCGATGTCTGTCACTTGAATCTCCATAAAACTTTCTGTATTCCCCACGGTGGGGGGGGACCCGGCATGGGACCAATCGGAGTAAAATCCCATTTAGTGCCTTTTCTGCCCGATGTTTCCCTGGTTTTGGCGAAATTATCCCCAGAAACCGCTAACGGTAAGCATCAGGACTCGATTGGGGCAATTTCGGCCGCGCCTTGGGGTAGTGCCAGCATTTTGGTGATTTCTTGGATGTATATCGCTATGATGGGGGCAGCCGGCTTGAAAAAAGCGACAGAAGTGGCAATTTTGAACGCTAATTATATGGCTTTTCGTCTGGAGTCGGCCTATCCGGTTTTATTTAAGGGTAGCGCGGGAACGGTTGCCCACGAGTGCGTGATTGATTTACGTCCCCTGAAAAAACAGGCCGGCATCGAGGTGGAAGATGTGGCAAAACGCTTGATGGATTTCGGTTTCCACGCGCCGACGGTTTCCTGGCCCGTGGCGGGTACAATGATGGTGGAACCCACGGAAAGCGAATCTTTGGGCGAATTAGACCGTTTTTGTGAAGCTTTGTTAACTATCTATCAAGAAGTACAAGCGATCGCTAATGGCAGCATGGATCCCCACGATAATCCTTTGAAAAATGCCCCCCACACAGCTGCGGTTTTAACTGCCGATGATTGGAGTCGTCCCTATTCCCGTCAACAGGCAGCCTACCCGCTTTCTTGGCTAAAAGATTATAAATTCTGGCCGGTAGTGGGACGGGTTGATAATGCCTACGGGGACAGAAATCTGGTTTGTTCCTGTGAGGGTATGGACGCTTATAAGTAATCGTAATTCCTTGATAAGTAGGTAGGCGTTAAAAATTATCAGACACCACCCTTATCAAGGGGGGACTATAGGGTAGGGTTGATTCATGAATCAACCCTACTATGAATCAACCCTAGTACTAAGGGGGGATCGAACCTAAAATCCATTTTTAATTTAATTATAACCAGCTACTTAATATTAGTGGGGTAGTTGCAAATTACCCCGCTTTTTTCTGGTTTTTTGGAACTTGATCTGTAAAATTAACTAGGAGCTGCTGAAAAACTTTTTCCTGGGGTTAGCAGTCGGGAGTCATACTAAATCCGCTGAGTATAGGCTATTTATGAGGACAGGCAAGAGGCACTCTTGCAAGAGGCAAAAGGAGGAATAAATAATCAGTCTTTAATAACTGGATTTAGTATCACTGAGCATTGCTGATTGTCGGTATTTTTGCCAATGTGATATGCACCCAATTAACAATAGACCTCTGGCAAAAATCAAAAATCTTCGGTTAGGTGAGGAGTCAGTAGTCAGTAGTCAGTAGTCAGGAGAATTAAGAATGAGCATTAATCAATTAAATGGTCTATTCACAGATTTTAGACAATTTTATGCCTATTTTTCTCATTTTTGCCCTCTCAAAAATTAATTAATTATGCAAGAACTCTAATTAACCTCACTACTGCTTCGTCACCAAAAACCAACCGGAATCCGTGGACCCGATCACCTTTAACCCTTCTAAATCAGTAGCTTCTTTGGTTTGACGATCGATAATTAGGTAAGGTTGCTTGTGACTTTGCCAATGATTGATTAATTCTTCAGCAGCAAGGGGAAAAACCCGACGACCACTATAAAAATTTAACGAGGGGCGCTCGTAGGCAAAAGCAATATAAACAGGGTGATCGGCCGGCACATATTTCTGCACTAAACTCGCCACTGGTTTGACGGGGAAATTCTCATTTAATTCCCAGATCCACAGGGGAGAATTGACAAAAATAAACAAAGAAACCAACATTCCCCAAAGTAAAACCACGATGAATTGTTCCGAGCGCCGGGCTAACAAAAACGCCGTTGTCACCATGGTCAGGGAAAGTGACAATAAGGTTAACAGAATCAAAGGATGGACAGGTTCGATCGGGGCAAAATTACCAGGAAAATAGACCATTAAAGCTAATAAACCCGCCCCAAGGCCGATAATACCCAAAATAATTGACCAGATCGGATTATAGGGGCGATCGATGGGAAGATTACCCAGCTGCGCCAAGGCATAACCGGCCGCTAAAGCCAAGGCCGGATAGATCGGCAGAATATACCAAGGCAATTTGGTCGCCATTACCGAGACCACCAACAGATAAACACCCGTCCAAACTAACAGTAACTTCGCCCAACTGTAGAGATATTCCTGACGCGCTAAACCTAAACCCCAAACCGAGAAAATTAACCAGGGCCAACTATATTTAAGAATTTCCAGTAGATAATACCAAAACGGTCCGCGATGATTGTCCAGATCGTCACTAACTCGCTTTAACTGTTGAACAAAAAGGGAATCGAGAAACTCCCGCTCGTAGTGCCAAAATTGGGCGCTATACCAGGCAAAAGCGGGGGTTGCTCCCAATAACCAACCCGACCAAAAATAGACAGAAGTTAACAACCGAGGAGTATCCCAGAGCAGAAAAATCAAGCCGATACCCGCCAATAATAGCCCCATAATCCCCTTCGTCAGACAAAGGAGGGCAAATCCTAACCCCGCCCCCAGAGACCAGCGTAAATCGCGCCGTGAGCGCAGTAAACAAACAAACATCAGCATTTCAAAACACAATACCGCTCCATCCAACATGGCCAAACGGCCATGGCGCACCACCGGCAAAAGAGTTAAATAGATCAAGGCCGACAGTAAAGCTGGCAAACGAGCCGGAAAAATTTCTCGACCGAGAAGATAGAGAAGCGGCACCGATAAAGCTGTAAAAAAAGCGGGAATTAGTCTAGTATTGGCCTCATTGATGCCCCAGAAATGGTAGGTTAGACCAATTAAACTATGAATCAATGGCGGTTTATTCAGGTAGGGATCACCCCAAAGACTAGGAAATAACCAGCGCAATTGTTCCAGCGGGGTTTGGCTAATTTCCTTGGCCACCTGAGCAATGGTCGCTTCATCCCAATCCCGCAAGGGTAAATTACCTAATCCCACTAGATAGATAATTAAGGCCGCTATTAATAATCCCAGTAAACACAGAAATTCTTTAAAATTTTCTCTCTGACGCAATTTATAACCAGAATATCCCCAAGTAAATTTTTGACGGTTCATAAGCTAGGTCAGTAAACAGTTAACTGATTATGTATTGGTATAATGGCGAATTAATCGAGAATGAGCGAATAAGTCTGGGTATTGATGATATTGGGTTGCTTTATGGAGCCACAATATTTACTACCCTGCGTATCTATCAACAAAGCTTAGATCATCCCCTAACCCATTGGCAAGAGCATCTCGAACGTTTGCACTCTAGTTTACAAGTTTTCCACTGGCCCGCTCCCGATTGGCAGCGAATTCGCCAAGGATCCGAAAAATTATCCCTATTGTATCCTGTCCTGAGAATCACAATTTTTCCCGATGGTAGGGAGTGGATTAAAGGCAGATTTTTACCCGAAGATTTAAACATTAGACAAGAGCAGGGAATTATTGGGTGGGTAATAGATAATCCCGCTTGGCAACGCGTTTTAGGAGAACATAAAACTGGTAATTATTTAACCCCTTGGTTAGCGGCACAAACTGCTCAAAAAAAAGGAGCAAAAGAAGCGATATTAGTCGATCGAGTCGGTCATTGGTTAGAAACTAGCACGGGCAATTTATGGGGATGGAAAGATAATTGCTGGTACAGTCCCCTGCTTACTGCTGATATTTTACCCGGGATCGGGCGCTCGGCTTTGATCGGCTGGTTAAAAAAACAAAATATTTCCCTGCAAGAAAATCTCTGGACCCCTGAATTTGTCGGGACTTTACAAGCGATCGCTTATAGTAATTCTCTGGTGGAAATTATCCCTTTTAATTCTATTCTTGGCTGTGATCTAGAGATAAATACAGCTATTTATCGGGAAGTTTTACCAGATTTACAGCAATATTTTTCCAGTCAATTAGAGAATCAATAAACCTCTTGCATCAGAAACGTTGAATCCTGTAATAAAACTTTACATTGACAAGCATAATACCCCTATAACATCAAATTTTAAATTGAATAGACAATCCTCCGGAACCAGTGTACATAGCTAATATGTTGACACATGAAACTCTGTAAATAGCGCAGTTTGTCTAATAAGCTTTTCCCAAATCCTTCTTCAATATCTATTAGCTGTAGAATCAGATAAGCGATAATGCAACTATAGATATGTAGGCGGATTCCGTTCTCGTTTTTAGTGATTAGATTATCCAACTTTAGATGCATTTTTAAAAATTTCCACAGCAGTTCTATTTGCCATCTTTGGATGTAAATTTCGGCAACTTCTTCATTACTAACTGCTCCTTCTCCTTCTAGAGGTAAATCTGTCGCCAGCCGAAATTCTGTTTGACTTTCTAGGTCGCAAAAAGCGACTACTCTTACTTCTATTTGTCTTTTATCTTTTCCGAGTTTACACTTGCCATTTTCGAGCATCTCTAGGCTAATATTATTTTTCACTCTCAAGACAAAATGCTTGTCACTACTCTCTAATAATTCGGTGATTCTTTGATTAGACGCAAATCCTCTATCCATTGCTCCAACTCCATTTACAGGAATTGCTTCTATCGTTTTTCCTCCTTCTTTTGAGTCATGACCTTGACCAAAATGGATGAGTATTCCGACCACCTCTGTTGTGATACTATTAAGACCAGAGAATAGTTTTACTTGATGCCATCCCTGGGACCATAGTAATTTACTGGTTAAGCTAATTATTGTTGAGTCAATAGGAAATAAAGCTCGCGCATTCTCTATTCCTTTTTTGGCAACTAAACGCTTATTTAATTCGACAATGACTTTCTCAAATGGACTTGTTTCTCTAATTTTGCTTGCCTTAGAAAATGTGGATAAATTTACATTAATTCCTTGAAGTACCATTCTACTGCATAAGTCCCTCATACTGACGATGCTTTTATCTAAAGCAAAACCAATCCAACAGGACAAAAATGTAAAAGTATCTAAAGCGGGGTAGTCATTTTTAGGCAGTGGTTTGAGAAGCTCTTTTATGAGTTTTGAAAAATTCGTCATCAGGGCAAACTCCCTATTGTGAGGGGAATAAGTTGTCTAGATTCTATCTATAGCAAAGAGCGGGATAGTTAGGACATAATAGAGAAAAAGAAATGAGGAGAAGCTTTCATGGCAGCACCCTATAGTGATGATTTAAGACAGAAAGCAGTGAGTGCCGTAGAGCGAGGGGAGAAAAAAAGCCATGTCTGTCGCACCCTCAATATTAGTCGTAATACATTAGACCTATGGCTGAAACGGAAGAAACAAACTGGGACGGTGGCCGCTAAAACTAACTATCGTCGAGGGCCGAAGCCCAAAATTGACGATTTAGAAGCCTTTCAAAAGTTGGCCGAACAATATGGGCATTTGACCCAAGAAAAAATGGCGCAAAAATGGGCTAACCCAGTCAGTAGGATGAGAATTGGTCAAGCGCTCAAAAGAATTGGATTTACTAGAAAAAAAAAACTTATGGCTACAGAGAAAGAGATGAAGAAGCCCGAAAAGAGTTTCTCCAAAAAATCAGAGGTTATGCCCCGGAAAGATTTGTCTATATTGATGAAGCTGGAATAGATAACACCATCGATTATCCTTATGGATATTGTCACAAATCAGAAAGATTTGAGGCTTTAAAGTTAGGTCACTGTAGCGAACGAGTTAGTGTGATCAGCGGTTGGTGGCGTGGTTCCACGATCGCGCCAATGGTGTTTGAGGGGTACTGTAATACAGAGTTGGTGTGTGAGTGGATAGAACAATTGCTATTACCCGAACTACTACCCGGTCAAATTATCATCATTGATAACGCCAGTTTTCATCCCAAAGAGAGAATCAAAAAATTGTTAGCTAAAGCGGGATGTGAAGTGCTATTTTTACCCGCCTATTCTCCAGACCTCAACAAAATTGAAAAGTTCTGGGCTAGATTGAAAAACTATGTTAGTCAGATTATCAATGATAGTGAAAACCTTGTGGATGCTGTGAGTAAAGCCTTCAGGCATCTGTCCTAACTAACTCGTTCTATGCCATATAATAGCATTTTTTTTCTGACTTTTCTCAACGTTCAACACTTCTGCTCTTGCATAATTCATTTTTGATGATTCAAAAACGGCAAAAATAAGGATTAAATGGCATAAAATCTGTGAATATACCATTTAAGTAGGTAGGTGTTAAAAATTGTCAGATCCCCCCCTTATTAAGGGAGGATTAAGGGGGGATTAAGGGGGGAGCTATCTTCAATTTAATTATAACCAGCTACTTAATTGATTATTATTCATTCTTAATTCTCCTGACTCGGAGACTCCTAACTCCTAACTCCTGACTCGGAGACTCCTGACTACTGACTCCTGACCCTAACAACAATTTTTGATTTTTACCAGAGGTCTAATAAGGATGTGTTACCAGAGGCTAACACATCCAAAATCTGGAAATAATGCCGCTCAAGCTTTAAAATTCTCGCTCGGAATTAGCCTCACTATCGCGCTTAGAACCGAGTAAATCTAATTGATCGACGAGAATTACCGGTTTAGAACGAGCTAATCCCGTGTTTTTATCATTCCAGGTATCCATTTTCAAAGACCCTTTAATCCCGATTAAACCGCCTTTTTTCACATAATTAGCGGCCACCTCCGCCGTTTTGCCCCAAATTTCCAGATCGAACCAATCCGGCTGATCGCTATTTTTAGAGCGACGATTAACCGCTAAAGTGAAGGTACACTTAACACTGCCGGACTCGAAATACTTCGTTTCCGGGTCTCTCCCCGCTCGTCCCACCAAATGAACCAGATTTAAACTCATGGTCTTAAATCCTCAATTTAGTACAATAGTATGTTTATTTTAGCCCGAAACCTTGGACTTGACCGGTGGGCAGCCAGAAAATTAGGCCGAAGACCTGCGTAAATCCGGAGAGAAAGAAGCGATAATTAACTAGACTTGAGAAACAAAACCTAATAAAATCCAAGTCGATTCGATCGAAAGTCTAGCTATAGTAACGTTGTTATCAGAACAGGAGTGAAAACAAGTGCGTTTTTTTAGAGGTCTAGCCTTATCAAGGGACATAGGTATAGACTTGGGGACAGCAAACACCCTCGTTTATGTATCAGGGAAAGGCATCGTTTTAGAGGAACCATCGGTAGTGGCGATCGATCAAGATCGTAACCCGGTCGCTGTCGGGGAGGAGGCCAAAAAAATGCTCGGTCGAACTCCGGGCCATGTCACCGCTCTGCGACCCCTGCGCGATGGGGTAATCGCCGATTTTTACAGTTGCGAGATCATGTTAGCGGAATTCATCAAACGAGCGCTCGATGGTACGATTGGCAATCCCCGCATGGTAATCGGTGTTCCCAGTGGGATTACTGGAGTAGAAAGACGTGCGGTGGTGGATGCGGCCAAAAATGCCGGCTCGCGAGAAGTGGGGTTAATTGATGAACCGGTTGCTGCGGCCTTGGGTGCCGGTTTACCCGTCTCGGAAGCGACGGGAAATATGATCATTGATATCGGTGGTGGCACCACGGAAGTGGCGATTCTCAGTCTCGATGGGACAGTGATCAGCGAATCGGTGCGTGTGGCCGGGGATGAACTGACGGAAGCAATTATCGCTTATCTGAAAAAAGTCCATAATCTGATTATCGGGGAACGTACGGCCGAAGATATTAAAATTCGCCTTGCTTCCGCTTATCCCACCCCCGGAGATGAATTTCCTCCTCTGGAAGTGCGGGGATTGCATCTTATGTCCGGTTTACCCCGCACCGTGACGATCAAAGCGGAAGAAGTGCGGGAAAGTATGGATGAGCCACTTTCCGTGATCATTGATGCGATCAAACGTACCCTAGAAAAAACTCCCCCCGAATTAGCTGCTGATATTATTGATCGCGGCATCATGTTAGCGGGAGGAGGTGCTTTATTACGGGGACTCGATCGCCTAGTCAGTCACGAAACCGGTATCGTTACCCATGTCGCTGAAGATCCCCTGCGCTGTGTGGTCAAAGGCACGGGAGAAGTGTTAAAAAATCAGAAACTCTTTGAGCGGATCGTTAATGAAACAACTCGCAATGTCTAAAGGTCACTAGGATCGGTTAGCCGTTAGCCATCAGCAGCGGAAAAATGGACGGATTCTCACTCTACACAGTCAAGAGGTTTTAAATCGCTCATGTATTCAGCACGACGAAAATGGACACAGCAGGGATGGCGACTGTTTCTGCTCGCTGCCGCTTTGGGGGGAGCTTGGTACATTCGCACCTATCAAAGTGGGGCGATTTTAGAATTGTATGGTTTATTAACTCGTCCTTTTCAGGGAGAGGAAACTAATCTGCAAGAGCAACTTCTGGCCGATCAACGGGTGCGAGAATTACAAAATCGTTTAAGTGAAGTCGAATATCAAAATCAACAATTAAAAAAACAGCTTGGTTATTATCAAACCCAGAAAAAACCCCTGATTTCTGCGCCAATTATTGGCCGCAGCGCCGATGATTGGTGGCAACAGGTAATTATCGGTCGCGGTAGCGCCGATGGTGTGCCAGTGGGTGCTTCGGTGACGGGAATTGGCGGTTTAGTGGGACGGATTACGGAAGTTACTCCCCACACCAGCAAAGTTTTATTGGTCAGTAATTCCCAAAGTCGCATCGGAGCAACGGTAAATCGTAGTCGGTCCATGGGTTTGATTCAAGGTCAGAATTCCCAAGTCGCCACCCTGCGCTTTTTTGAAAAAGCTCCCGATGTCAAACCGGGAGATGTGGTGACAACTTCGGCTTTTAGTAGTCTTTTTTGGCCGGGGTTGCCCATCGGTCGCATAATTTCCCTTAATTTACAGGAAAATCCCGCCCCCACCGCCAAAATTGAATTTACCGCCACCGTGGACAATCTCGAATGGGTGTTCGTTCACCCGCAACCCCAGCAGTGAGAGGGGGAATTATGCTGAAATTAAGCCGTTTATCAGCCCGTTCTCGTTTTATCCTGAATATTTTAGTCACTATCGCTTCACTGCTTCTCTGTACCTTTCTTTCCTTAATGCGGCTGCCCGGTATGGAGATTTTAGGCATCGCTCCCAATTGGTTACTGATTTGGTTGGTTAGTTGGAGTCTCAATCGCTCTTGTCTCGATAGTGTGGTGGCCGGATTAGCGATCGGCACTATTCAAGATAGTCTTACCTCTAATTATCCTTCCCATATCATGGTTTTTGGTCTCATCGGCTTCCTCACTTCCCGTTTACACCGACAACGTTATGTTAAAGAAGAATTGATCGCCGTGGTCTTAATTGTCTTTGTTATGACTTTAATTGCCGACGCTGCCATCGCTTTTCAATACTATCTACAAGGAGGCAAAAATCTCGCCGATCTTTGGCTCGATTATCAACGCATTGCCCTCACTGCTGCTCTGCTTAGTAGTCTCTGGACTCCCCTCGTCTATTATCCTCTCCAGCAATGGTGGCGACAATTTAGCGATCTTTAAGGAGTCAGGGGACAGGAGACGGTCGTCAGGATACAGGAGACGGGAGACGGGAGACAGGAGACGGTCGTCAGGAGACGGGAGACGGGAGACAGGAGACAGGAGATAGGAGATTATTTCTATTTACTCTTCCGACACCCCACACCCCACACCCCACACCCCACCTCCCCACTTCCCCAACACCCCACACCCCACACCCCACACCCCACACCCCCACACCCCACTTCCCACTCCCTCACCCTCACCCGCTCGATTAACATGAAATACAAACAAAAACTTAGTCAATTTTTTCATAATCTTGCTAATAAATTAGAGAATTCCGAGCAACCCCCTAAAGTCGATCCTATCGACTCCAAATCTGCGCCAGTTGCGGGGGAAAAGCCAGTAGAAGCCGCTTCCAAAGAAAAAAAGGTCAATTTAGTCTCCCGAACCAGTAACAAGGCTCTAGAGACGTTAAAACCCTTAAAAAACAAATTTACTACCCTGATCGACAATTCCCCCTTACCGCAATGGCGACAACATCCCCGCTTTGGGTTGTACTTGGGATTGGGATTAGGCGTGACAGGGGGACTTTTGGGGGTAGGTTGGGGCATTTATCGCCTTGAAAGCTCTTTACCGCAAAATATCGCCGATATACAAACATATACTCGTCCCGGCACCCTAACCATTCAAGCCGCTAATGGGGGAATCCTCAAGCAAAATGGCCCTAGCACTTACGAAACTGTGAAAATTGCCCAAGTTCCTCAACTGGTACAGGAGGCCTTTATCGCTAGTGAAGACCGCCGGTTTCGCGAACACGGGGGAGTTGATGGCCAGGGTATTGCTCGCGCTCTCTTTTCTAACCTGAGAGCCGGGGGAGTGGTGGAGGGAGGCAGCACCATCACCCAACAATTGGCCCGGATTGTCTTTTTATCCCAAGAAAGGAGCTTTGATCGCAAATTACGCGAAATGCGTATCGCTCAGAAAATAGAAGATAAATATACAAAAGACCAGATTTTAGAGCGTTATTTTCACCTAGTTTATCTCGGTTCCGGGGCCTACGGTCTTGCCGATGCCGCTTGGTTATATTTCAGTAAACCCGTCGATAAATTAACTCTAGCCGAAGCTGCCACCCTTGCTGGCATTGTTCCCGCTCCTAGTCTCTATTCTCCCCTCGAAAACCCTAAATCTGCCCTAGAACGGCGTAATATCGTCCTCAAAACTATGGCCGAGGTGGGATTTATTACTAAGGCTCAAGCGCAACTGGCGATCGCATCTCCCCTAGGCATTAAAACCAGTCCCCTAAAACGTCTGCAACGGCAAGCGGCCTATTTTACCGATTATGTGGAAAAAGAACTGCCGCAACTGGTTCCCGCTAAAACCCTAGAAGCGGGGGGATTGGTGGTAAAAACTACCCTTAATCCTCGTTGGCAAAGCGAAGCGGAGGAAGTGGTAGAAAGAGCGGTTTCTCGTTATGGCAAGTGGCAGAACTTCCAACAGGCGGCTTTAGTGGCAATTGACCCCAAAAATGGACAAATTAAGGCCATGGTCGGGGGAATTGACCACGATAAGAATCAATTCAATCGGGTGACACAAGCAAAACGTCAGCCAGGATCTACTTTTAAGCCTTTTGTCTATGCGGCGGCGATTGCGGCGGGGAAATCCCCCTATTCTAATTATAAAGATGCTCAGTATGTGGTGGATGGTTATAAACCGGAAAACTACGGCGATAAGTATAGCGGCCGCGAGGTGTCCATGCGCGATGCTTTGACTTCTTCCCTGAATGTGGTGGCAGTTCAGGTGTTAGTGGCTGTGGGTTGGAATCCGGTGATTAAATTAGCTCAAGATATGGGGATCCAGTCGAAACTTTTACCCACTTATTCTTTGGCTTTGGGTGCTTCGGAAGTCAATCTTTTAGAATTGACCAGCGCCTACGGTACTTTGGCTAATAATGGTGTGCATCAACCAGTTTACGGTATTAATCAGGTACTTGATCGCCATGGTAAAGTAATTTATCAAGCCAATTTTAAACCGAAAACTGCTCTCAATCAAAACACGGCAGCGACGATGACTTGGATGCTGCAAGATGTGGTTAATTCGGGAACGGGAACCCCCGCACAAATTGGTCGTCCGGTGGCAGGAAAAACCGGCACTTCTGACAAGGCTCGCGACCTTTGGTTTGTCGGTTATATTCCCCAATTAGTCACGGGAATTTGGCTCGGTAATGACAATAATAAACCCACCAATGGAGCCAGTACCATGTCCGCTTGGATGTGGCGACAATTTATGTTAGGAGCAATTAAGGACATTCCCTATCAAGGTTTCCCAGAACCGAATTTAGGCAAACGTCCAGTGACATTAAAAGCGGAACCAATTAAACCCCGACGTACCTACTTTACCCAAACTACTAACAATCGTTTAGCCAGCAGCGATGAGGGTTCCCCCACCGAAGGACCCATCCGCAGACGGCGACGGGTTCGGGTAAGTCGTGAGCAAACTATCGTCCGTTCTAATACTAGCGAACCCAGCCAACGCCGTTCTAGTCGTCGGCGTACTAGCACTGCTCCTACCAGTGCCGCTGCTCCTCGTCCTGAAAATACGGCCCCCCCAGCAGCCGAACCGATTACCGTTCCCGTCACTGTGGCAGCTCCCGAAACTCGTTCGGTTCCCCTAGAGGTAACTCCTCCCACCGATGTGATTCCTCCCGCACCCCCGGCAGAAAGACGCTGAATCGGCGAAAAACCCCCGCAAATCCTGCGAGGGTTTTCTTTCCCAAACTGCTCGGCCAAATCTTGGAAAACCATCGGATTTCTCGCACCGCTATAATACTAAATCCGTTGAGTATAGGCTACATATCAGGAGAGGCAGTCATGCAAAAGGGGGAATAAATAATCAGTTTTTAATAACTGGATTTAGTAGAATAACTTAAAAGCCGTTTAATGCCGATGACCAGTCTTATTTCCCCCACTACCATCTCCTCAACTCGTTTAAGTCTCAGCTATCAAGTGGCTATGTCGGAACCGACTTCACACCTCTTTGAAGTTACTCTACAGATTACCGGTTGGCAAGCTCCGATTTTAAACCTAAAAATGCCGGTTTGGACTCCCGGTTCCTATCTAGTGCGGGAATACTCCCGTTTAGTTCAAGATTTTCAAGCTGTTAACCTCAACAGTCGCAAAGTTGCTAAAAATCACTGGCAGATTGACACCGGTAATAGTTCAGAAATAACAGTCAAATATCGCGTTTTTGCCCACGATTTAACCGTCAGAACCAACCATCTCGATGATACTCACGGTTACTTCAACGGGGCTGCTTTATTTTTCTATATCCCCGATTATCAAAAACATCCCCTCACCCTGACAATTATCCCTCCCCATGCCGATTGGCGCGTTACCACTGCCTTAAAATCTTTACCCGGACAGAAAAACACCTTTCACGTTCCCGATTTTGATACCCTGGTGGACAGTCCCGTGGAAGTGGGGATTCATCAGTTATACGATTTTGTCGTCGAGGGAAAACCCCATCAATTAGCTATCTGGGGACGGGGAAACGCTAATCCTAGTCAAATTATCGCCGATACCACTAAAATTATTCAAACCGAGTCGGCTATGTTCGGTGGACTCCCCTATGATAATTATCTCTTTTTGCTACATCTTTCGGCAGCCGGTTACGGGGGACTAGAACATAAAAATTCCTGTACCCTTAACTATGCGCGTTTGGGATTACGAGATAAGGATAAGTATAATCGTTTTCTGCAATTAGTCGCCCATGAGTTCTTTCATCTCTGGAATATCAAGCGTATTCGCCCAAAAGCTTTAGAAAGCTTCGATTATGATGCAGAAAATTATACTTCTTCCCTCTGGTTTGCCGAAGGAACCACCAGTTATTACGATATAGTAATCCCTCTACGGGCGGGAATATACGATAGTAAGACTTTTTTAGAGCTTTTAAGCAAAGAAATCACCCGTTATCTCAATATACCCGGTCGTCTTGTCCAACCTCTAGGCGAATCGAGTTTCGATGCCTGGATAAAACTCTACCGACGGGATAGCAATAGCGATAATAGTCAAATTTCCTACTATCTCAAGGGGGAATTATTGTCGCTGCTTCTCGATTTACTAATTCGCACCCACACCGATAACCGTCGTTCCCTCGATGATGTTTTACGCTCGATGTGGCAACATTTCGGTAAAGAGGAGATTGGTTATACCGATGGGGAGTTGCAGGCAATTCTCGAATCTGCCGCAGGGGTGGATTTAAGCGACTTCTACCGCCGTTATATCGACGGTTTGGCAGAATTACCCTTTAATGAATATCTTGAACCTTTTGGACTCTATCTGCGGGGTGTTGGCAATGGGGAGACGATACCTCATCTGGGAATGCGGGTACAGAGTGAAGCGGGTAAAGAAATAATTAAATTTGTCGAGATGGGTTCCCCTTGCCAAAAAGCGGGAATTAATGCTGATGATGAGTTATTGGCTATCGATGGATTGCGGGTGACGGCGGAACAGTTAAACGAAAGATTAAAAGACTACCGCGCAGGTGATATTATTCAGATAACAGTCTTTCATCTCGATGAATTGCGAACCCTTGCTGTTCCACTGGCCGCCCCGCAGACGATTCGCTATGAAATTATCAGGGTAGAAAATCCTTCTAATAGCCAGAAACAAAATTTTTCCGCATGGGTAAATCCCGTTTAGTTCTTGGTTCAATCAAAAAAAAATGTCTATTACCGAAATTCCTTTCCTTCCTCTCGCCTATTTTGAGAATAAATTTATCCCTTTTAGTGAGGCAAAATTATCCGTTGCTACCCACGCACTACACTACGGAACTGCCGCTTTTGGGGGTTTACGAGGTACTCCCGACCCTAGCAATCCGGGACAGATATTATTATTTAGATTAGAACGTCATTGTCAGCGTTTAAGTCAAAGTGCTAAGTTTCTTAATTACGAGATTCCTGCCGATAAAATCTATCAAATAATTATCGATTTTGTGAAAAAAAATCAGTGTAATCGACCTTTTTATATTCGTCCCCTTGTCTATAGTTCCGGGTTGGGAATTGCTCCGCGATTACATGGTATCGAGAAGGATTTTCTAGTCTATGGTCTAGAAATGGATGATTATTTAGCAGCCGATGGGGTTAACTGTCGGATTAGTTCTTGGTATCGTCAAGAGGATAGAAGTTTCCCGTTGCGAGGTAAAATTAGCGCCGCTTATATCACTTCTGCTTTAGCAAAAACGGAAGCGGTAGAATCGGGGTTTGATGAGGCAATTTTGATGAATTCTCAGGGTAAAGTCTGTGAAGCGACGGGAATGAATATTTTTATCATCAGAAATGGTCAGCTAATTACTCCTAGTTTTGACCAAGATATCCTAGAGGGTATTACTAGAGATAGTGTTTTAACTATCGCGCGGGATTTGGGTATTCCGGTTATTGAAAGACCCGTAGATAAGACGGAGTTATTTATCGCTGATGAGGTGTTTTTAAGTGGCACTGCGGCAAAAATTACTCCGATTAAAAAGATTGAAACTTTTTCTTTACCTGCGGCTAAACCGATTACTTATCAGTTAAAAGAAAAGTTAAGTTCTATCGTTCTCAATCAGGAACCAAAGTATCAAGATTGGATTACTCAAGTTCCTTTATAGTTAGAGAAATATACTTGATTTTTCCTTGAGATGCGCCATCATTTGACGCATCTCAAGGAACCCTGAAATAAACAGAATTTATCTATTTTTCGGTTTGATTCCTTCCTGTATGTAGGGTATAGTTTTCTTAGGATCAATCTTCAGGATGGGTTTATTATCTCTTGCTATTTTTTCTGTTTGATTATCGGTTTCTTGCTGATTTTGATTATTATCGGTTGTATGTTCCATAGTAGAGCAAATAACTATGACAAATATCCAGCTTACCTATGATTATACCTTAAACTCTCTCAAAGTTGTCAAGGATAGTATTAATCAACTAAATACAAAACTTACTTTGATTCTGACTATTAGGGGGGTTTTGGTTAATTGTGGCTGACATTGACCTGCTTATCTAGTTTCCCTTGAATGTAACCAGTCTATTTATCCTTGTCTTACCTGCTATCTTTTGAAATTTTTGGCCTATTTATTCACAATTATTACTATTGGCTTAGGATTATGGGGTCTATCCCCAGTAGTGGGTGGTGAAATTATCCTACCAGAACAATTGCTTGCTGAGGAATGGAACCAAGCAGAGGAAGAAGACTATCTAACGGCTTTAATACAATATTTACAAACAGAAACTTTAGTTATAATCTCTAAAATTAGAGAGCAAAAAGCAATTAGATTAAATTGGGCAATTAGGACGATAGTAACAGCCGTAATCTTGTTTTTATTAGATGAGATGATTTTTATTTCTATTCCTGTTTTGGGTAAATTTTGTGCGGGAATCTAACCCTAACTACCTTACTGCGCTAACACAGCCTACTTAATATTTTCTTGAAAAATAAGCTCTTGGGATTATTTATTGATCATTTATATTCGAGAAATTCTCAGCAGATAATGTGGATAATCTAGTCGATATTGTCATAAAAGTTAACAACGCTCACTGAATTTTCTTGATACACCCCAACTAGGGATGAATTTCTGGTATCGCTGGTCACTGAAATAGGTACAATAAACATTAGCTCGTTTTCATAGAGAACTTAAATGACGCAAAATAATCCCCTAGAGTTGATTGAGAAGTTAGAAACAGGAATCCCCGGCTTTGATTTTCTTTCGGAAGGGGGATTACCGAAAGGACGAGCGACTTTGATAGCGGGGACGGCAGGAAGTGCTAAAACGGTTTTTGCCTGTCAATTTCTGGCAGAAGGCATCAAAAATGGAGAAAATGGCGTTTTTGTCACCTTCGAGGAGCCACCCCAAGCACTAAGAAAAAATATGGGTGGTTTTGGTTGGAATATCCGGCAGTGGGAGGAGAATCGTCAGTGGGCCTTTGTCGATGCTTCCCCCCAACCGGAAGAAAAGCCGATGGTGACGGGAGAATACGACCTAGGCGCATTAATCGCTCGCATTGAGTTTGCTATCCGCAAAAATAAAGCCAAACGGGTGTCTATGGATTCTTTAGGCGCAATTTTTAGCCATTTGAGTGATAGCGCTCAAGTGAGAAGTGATCTTTTTCGTCTGGCAACCGCTTTGCGAGAATTGGAAGTAACAGCGATTATGACCGCAGAAAGAACGCAAGAATACGGCGAAATCAGTCGTTATGGGGTGGAGGAGTTTGTTGCCGATAATGTGGTGATTTTACGCAACGTTTTAACCGATGAGAAAAGAAGAAGGACGATCGAAATTTTAAAATATCGCGGAACCGATCACCAAAAAGGAGAATTTCCTTTTACAATTATTCCCAATAAAGGGGCTGTGATTATTCCTTTGTCAGCCATTGAATTAGAACAAAAATCCTCTAATATTCGTATTACTTCCGGCAGTCTGGAACTCGATAGAATGTGTGGGGGTGGTTTCTTCCGCGATTCGGTTATTTTGGTTTCGGGAGCCACAGGAACAGGAAAAACCCTCATGGTGACAGAATTTATGGCAGGGGGAGTAACCAATGGGGAAAGATGTTTAATTTTTGCCTTCGAGGAAAGTCGCGAACAGTTATTTAGAAATGCTACCGGTTGGGGTGTGGATTATGACCGCATGGAAAAGGAAGGTAAATTAAAGGTAGTCTGCCGTTATCCGGAAACTACGGGTTTAGAAAATCATTTAATTATGATGAAGGAAATTATCGAGGAGTTTCAACCTAATCGAGTGGCAGTAGATAGTTTATCTGCTTTAGAAAGGGTTTCTAATCTGAAAGGATTTCGGGAATTTATTATCGGTTTGACTTCTTTTATTAAGCAAAAAGAGGTGGGAGGATTATTTACTTCCACCACTCCCACTTTATTAGGAGGTTCCTCGATCACAGAAGCGCATATTTCTACAATTACCGATTCAATTATTCTGCTGCGTTATGTGGAAATGTATGGAGAAATGCGCCGCGGTATCACTGTTTTAAAAATGCGCGGTTCTATGCACGATAAGGATATTCGTGAGTTTTCGATCGATCATCAAGGTATGCACATCGGTCAACCTTTCCGCAATGTTACCGGAATTCTGGCCGGAACTCCTATGTACACAGCACAAACAGAAGTAGAACGTTTGAGTGGATTATTTGAGGATCGTAGTTAGGGTTTGCGGCAAAAAGTTTTTCGGTGGGGGTAGGGTGTGGCCCCCCCAACCCCCCCGACATCGGGGGGGTTGGGTGTGGGGTGTAGGGTTTTACCGATTTTCATCTGCTCAATTACCTAATTTTCAGGGAAAAAGTACCTGAATTTTCCCCCTGATCACTCCCAGACGAGGCACTTTTGGATTTTAAAAAGGTCTAAAAGTCTTATCCAACAAAGTTTTTAGATTTATTCAGCAAGCTCTAGTTAAAATATAGCAGTACTTGCTAATCGCACGTCGGTGGTTAGCTTTTTTCTCCCTATCTCCTTCTTGCTTTCTTGATATGTCTAAAAACTTTTGGTTTATTTTTCTAGGTCTTTTACTGATAAATAACCTACATTTATCAGCCTTGGCAGAAACAGTTTTACAAAGAATTGCTCGCACAGGAGAATTAAAAGCGGCAGCCAGAAAAGACGCTACTCCCTTTAGTTATATCGATGAGAAAACGGGACAATGGACAGGTTACGGAGTGGAATTAATGCGCTTAGTCCAACGTCGATTAGCACAAGAATTAGGTAAACCGATTACAATAACCTTTATAGAAGCGACGACTAATAATCGTTTTCAGCAAGTGGAACAGGGACAAGTAGATTTATCCTGTAATGCGGCAACAATCACGGAAGAAAGACTAGAAAGGGTTAATTTTTCTATTCCCTATTTTATGACAGGAGCGCAATTTTTAACTAAAAGGGAAAATGTTGATAAAATAGATATTAATAACACTTTAGCGGCAGTTGCGATCGCCTATATTCCCCACACCACCACCGATAGTATTATTCGTTATATCTATCCTCTGGCTAATTGGCAAGCTGTCAGCGATCGAAGTGAGGCAGTGGCAAAATTACAAAGGGGAGAAGTTAAAGCAGTGGTTAGTGATGGAATTCTTCTACTGGGGGAAATCGTTAAACAAGGACAGGATCCGCGACAATTTGTGCTACTACCCAGTCAACCGATTACCACCGAACTTTATGGCTGTATTTTACCCAAAAACGATCCCGAATGGAAAAAATTTGTTGATACTGTTGTCGGCAGCAATGATAACCAGAAACTGCGAGAACAATGGTTTAATTTAGAAGAAAGTTCTTTCCCCTATACGATTCTCAATCAACCCTAAAAATAGACTGTGATTGCTGAAAATTAAAAGTAAGTAAATTCTGTTTTTTTTCCCCTTTTCCTTGTCACTTTTTCCTGAAAAACTATGTCTTTTGTCGGTTTACATATTCACAGTGATTATAGCTTACTTGATGGTGCTTCCCAATTACCGGCACTAATTGATCGAGCGATCGAATTAGGACAACCAGCGATCGCTTTAACCGATCATGGAGTCATGTATGGTGCGATCGAATTAATTAAAACCTGCCGTAATAAGGGAATAAAACCAATTATTGGCAATGAAATGTATGTAGTCAATGGCGATATTGAAGTCAATCTTCGCCACCGAAAATATCATCAAGTTGTTTTAGCCAAAAACACCCAAGGCTATAAAAATCTGGTTAAATTAACTACTATTTCTAATCTGAAAGGTATTCAAGGTAAAGGCATTTTTGCTCGTCCTTGTATCAATAAAGAGTTACTCCAACAATACCACGAAGGATTGATAGTTACCAGTGCTTGCTTGGGTGGAGAGATTCCCCAAGCGATTTTAGCTAATAATAGAAAACTTGCTAAGGAAACGGCTAAATGGTATAAAAAACTTTTTGGTGATGATTTTTATTTAGAAATTCAAGACCACGGTTCTAAAGAAGATCGGATTGTCAATGTAGAAATAGTTAAAATTGCTAAAGAATTAGGAATTAAAGTAGTTGCTACTAACGATTCTCACTTTATTTCCTGTTACGATGTAGAGGCACACGATGCCTTGCTTTGTATTCAAACTGCCAAGTTAATTACTGAAGACAAACGACTCCGTTATAGCGGCACAGAATACTTAAAATCTGCTGATGAAATGCGTTTACTTTTCCGTGATCATCTGCCAGAAGATGTGATTGAAGAAGCGATTAATAACACCTTAGAAGTAGCAGAAAAAGTCGAACCTTATAACATCTTTAATGAACCAAGACTGCCTAATTATCCAGTTCCTGCGGGACATACTGCTGATAGTTATGTAGAAGAAATTGCTTGGTTAGGATTACTAGAAAGATTAAAATGTCCTTCTCGTCACGAGATTGAAACTGTTTACAAAGAAAGGCTTGAATACGAATTAAAAATGTTACAGAAAATGGGATTTTCTACCTATTTTCTCGTCGTTTGGGACTATATAAAATATGCTAGAGATCATGATATTCCCGTCGGCCCAGGACGCGGTTCTGCTGCGGGTTCTTTGGTAGCATATTCTTTAAAAATAACCAATATTGATCCCGTTCATCACGGGTTATTATTTGAACGTTTTCTCAATCCTGAACGGAAATCTATGCCTGATATTGATACAGATTTCTGTATCGAGAGACGGGATGAAATGATCCAATACGTTACGGAAAAATACGGTGAGGCTAATGTTGCCCAAATCATTACTTTTAACCGTATGACATCAAAAGCTGTCTTAAAAGATGTGGCGCGGGTGTTAGATATTCCCTACGCCGAATCGGACAAAATGGCGAAAATGATTCCCGTTTCTCGCGGTAAACCCACACCTTTAAAAGTGATGATTTCCGATGAAACTCCCGAACCAGCATTTAAAGAAAGATACGATACGGAACCCCATGTGCGTCATTGGTTAGATATGGCAATTCGTATCGAAGGTACTAACAAAACCTTCGGAGTTCATGCCGCGGGAGTCGTCATTTCTTCCCAACCTTTAGATGAAGTGGTTCCCCTCCAGAAAAATAATGATGGGGCGGTAATTACCCAATATTTCATGGAGGATTTAGAATCATTGGGATTGTTAAAAATGGACTTTTTAGGTTTAAGAAATTTAACCACTTTGAAAAAAACCGCCGATTTAATTAAACAAAATCAGGGTATAGATATCGATCTCGAACAATTGCCTTTAGATGAAAGAAAAGCCCTGCAAATTCGGGCTAAAGGGGAACATAAAAAACTACCTCCCGATATTCTCAAAACCCACGTATTACTAGAAGAAGGGGATTTAGAAGGTATTTTCCAGTTAGAATCATCGGGGATGAAACAGATCGTTAAAGAGTTAAAACCATCGGGTATTGAGGACATATCTTCAATCCTAGCACTCTATCGCCCCGGACCTTTAGATGCGGGATTAATTCCTCTCTTTATTGGCAGAAAACACGGTAGAGAACCCATTCGTTATGATCATCCTTTATTGGAACCAATTCTTAAGGAAACCTACGCAGTTTTAGTCTATCAAGAACAGATTATGAAAATGGCGCAGGATTTAGCGGGTTATTCCCTAGGAGAAGCGGATCTATTGCGTCGAGCAATGGGTAAGAAAAAAGCTTCCGAAATGCAGAAACAAAGGGAGATGTTTATCGATGGTGCTGCTAAAAATGGTGTGGAAAAAAGAATCGCTGAAAATCTCTTTGAACAGATGGTAAATTTTGCCGAATATTGTCTGGGAGGTGAGACGTTAATTTTGACTGAGGAATACGGATTATTGCCAATTGCTAAAATTGTGAGCGAAGAAATTAACTGTACTGTTTATAGTGTAGATAAAAATGGTTTTGTTTATAGTCAACCAATCTCTCAATGGCACGAGCGGGGTTTACAAGAGGTCTTTGAATACACCCTAGAAAATGGGCAAACTATCCAAGCAACCAAAGATCATAAATTTATGACTAGCGACGGAGAAATGTTAGCCATAGATACAATATTTGAGCGAGGTTTAGATTTAAAATCCTCTGATTTTTCCTAAAAACCAAACCCCCCAATCTGGTGAGATTGAGGGGTAGGAAAGAATAATCCTGGCATCGAGCTATTGTCCCGGTCGGCAACCCGACAAGTATCTTGGCCACGGTGAAGTTTCACAACCGAGTTCGGGATGGAATCGGAGTGGTGCCATCACGTTAAAGACACCAGGAAGGGTAGAACCCTCAAGACTGCAAAAGCTAGGAAAAAAGTGGTGAAAGAAGAATCAGGTCAAGCCCTCGGTCGGTTAGTACTCCTCGACTGCACTCGTTACCGAGCTTCCATCTAGAGCCTATCAACGGGTAGTCTACCCGAGACCTTACTGGCTTAATGCCATGAGAGCAATCATCTGGAGGTGGGCTTCCCACTTAGATGCTTTCAGCGGTTATCCGCTCCGCACATGGCTACCCTGCGTTTACCGTTGGCACGATAACAGGTACACCAGCGGTGCGTCCTTCCCGGTCCTCTCGTACTAAGGAAGGCTCCTCGCAATGCTCTTACGCCTACACCGGATATGGACCGAACTGTCTCACGACGTTCTGAACCCAGCTCACGTACCGCTTTAATGGGCGAACAGCCCAACCCTTGGGACCGACTTCAGCCCCAGGTTGCGATGAGCCGACATCGAGGTGCCAAACCTCCCCGTCGATGTGAACTCTTGGGGGAGATCAGCCTGTTATCCCTAGAGTAACTTTTATCCGTTGAGCGACGGCCCTTCCACGCGGTGCCGTCGGATCACTAAAGCCGACTTTCGTCCCTGTTCGACTTGTGGGTCTCACAGTCAAGCTCCCTTCTGCTTTTGCACTCTATCGTCCCATTTCCAACGGGACCGAGGGAACCTTTGCGCGCCTCCGTTACCTTTTAGGAGGCGACCGCCCCAGTCAAACTGCCCACCTGAAACTGTCTCCCGCCCCGATCAGGGGTCAGGGTTAGAATTCTAGCCT